>JBGPIX010000532.1:0-2521 GCA_041485085.1 Candidatus Acidiferrum sp. | reverse complement strand
ATGGAGTATATGAATAGGCCGGAGTGCGAGGGTGCAGCTTCCTTGCACAGGGATGCGCGGCAAGCGGCTGGTGAACCTTATCGGCGGCTTGTGCATCCAAACGATTGAGGCAGACGTATTAGTAGGTAGGTTGGCCCCGCGTGATCGGGGTCACGAATGAAATGACGACTTGGCACAAACGCGATTGGGAACAGTATTACGAGCTGGCGCGGCGCCCGTGGCGGCGTCACCGTCCGCCCCGGCCTGTTTATCCGACAGGCATAAATCGCGTGTTGCCGGCGCAAGGTTTCAGTTTGTCAGAGCTCGATGATGCGGGTGTGGATCTTGACCTCGCTGAGCGCCTCGGACTCCCCGTCGACGCCGGGCGCATCGGCGCTTACGGCCCCAACGTGACCGTGCTGCGCGATTTCATCCGCTCCTCCCGCCAGCCGTTGTAGTTTCTCCTTTCAGAGCAGTAAGATAGTGCCGCGTCTTCGCGGAGTTGTGCATGAAGCGTTTTCTGCTTTTCCCCCTTTTGTTGTTAGCCGCATCGGTCGCGCAAACCGCGCCGGAATACTCCATCCAGGCGATTCGTTACGCGGATTCTCCAGGAGACTCCGTCGCCGACTTGGTCATGGGTGCGCCAAAAAATGAACGGATCGACACCATCTTCGCGGTCTGGCTGATTCGCGGCGGAGGCCACAATATCTTGTTCGACAGCGGCTTTCACCGCGAACGATGGTTTAAGGAATGGACGATCAAGAATTATCTCCGGCCGGATGAGGCGGTGAAACTCGCTGGGGTGCAACCGGAGGAGATCACCGATGTGGTCATCAGCCACGCACATTGGGACCACATGGGCGGCATCGATCTTTTTCCCAAGGCTGTCATCTGGATTCAAAGAGAGGAATTCAGCTATTACACGGGTGAAGCTTGGCAGCCCGGTGGCAGTCACGGCGGAATTGACCCTGATGACGTGAAAGAACTTGTCCGTCTGAATACCGAAGGCCGCTTGCGCTTGGTGGCCGGCGACGACATCGAGATTTTTCCAGGCATCCGTGCCTATACTGGCGGCCGGCATACGTATGCTTCTCAGTATCTGGGGATCGCCGGCAATCCGCCGATTGTCCTGGCCTCAGACAATTGCTACCTCTACCGCAACCTTGCCGAACGCAAGGCCAGCGCGACGTTTTCGGAGGCGGACCGAGCCGTCAACATCAAGAACCAAGCGCGCATGATCGAACTGGCAGGCACATCCGATCGCGTGATTCCAGGGCATGACGCCCTGCAATTTCAGAAATTCCCAGCTCAAGGCCGTGTTGCGCGGTTGAAGTAAGCCGGGTCCCGCGATTTGTGCGGTCCTCGAAATCAGCGTAAAATTAATGGATTGAGTATGGTTCATGGCCACACCCTTTAATATCATCTCGAATTCGCCGGGAATGCCGGTGCCTGCGCCGGACGCACATCCGCGGCCGGATTGGCTGCGCGTCAAGTTTTTCGGCGGTGAACGCTACCAGGACCTGAAGCACACGATGCGCACGCTCGACCTGCACACGGTCTGCGAGAGCGCGCGGTGCCCCAACATGGGCGAGTGCTGGGAGCATGGCACCGCGACCTTCATGATTTTGGGCGACATTTGCACGCGCGCTTGCGGGTTCTGCGCCGTGCCTTCGGGCAAGCCGGTGGGCCCGCCAGATGAAGACGAGCCGTTTCGCGTTGCAGAAGCCGTGGCCAAGATGGGATTGCGTTACGCGGTAGTAACTTCCGTGAACCGCGACGATCAGCCCGACGGCGGCGCGCACATATTTGCTCGCACCATTGAAGAGATTCGCCGGCGCGTTCCCGGCTGCAAAATCGAAGTGCTGATTCCTGATTTTCGCGGCGACTGGAATGCGCTAGACGTCGTTCTTGCCGTGCGCCCAGATATTCTGAACCACAATACAGAGACCGTGCCACGGCTCTACCGGCAGGTCCGCAAGGGCGCGGTGTACGAGCGCTCGCTTGAGTTGTTGAGGCGTTCGAAAGAAGCGCATCCGGAAGTTCCGACCAAGACGGGCTTGATGCTTGGCCTCGGAGAAGAAAAAGAAGAAGTCCTCTCTACCATGCGGGACCTCGCCGCGCAGGGGACGAACATCCTTACGCTGGGGCAGTATTTGCAGCCCACGCGCGAACATCTGCCCATCGTTCGCTACGTTCATCCCGATGAATTCGCCGAATACAAAGTGCTTGGTGAGGCTATGGGCTTCAAGCACGTCGAAGCCGGCCCGCTGGTGCGCTCTTCCTACCACGCCTTCGACCAGGCCGAATCTGCAAGAAGTTAGACATCCAAAACGGTTCTTTCAAGAAAATCGGCGGTCAAAGGAGAGCGAGTATTTTGGGGTAGTGGCTACTTTCCGGTTTCCGCTGCGGGCTCAAGCGGTCGATGCAACACCATCTGGTATAAAGCTGGTTTTAAAGGTGGTGTTTATGACCCCAGGGAAACGGTTTGGGCTTTCAGCGGCGCAGAAGAGCGACATGTGGCGTCGTTGGAAGGCGGGAGAGT
>JBGPIX010000531.1:0-2524 GCA_041485085.1 Candidatus Acidiferrum sp. | reverse complement strand
TCTTCGGACTGGTGCCGATCATGTGGTCCACGGGCGCGGGCGCTGATGTAATGAAGCGAATTGCCGCGCCGATGATTGGTGGCATCTTCACGTCTTTCCTCCTTGAGCTGGTTGTATATCCGCCGATTTTCGCCATTTGGAAATGGAATGCAGAGGTCAAGCCGGAACTGCGGAAGCTGGAATCTGCATCGGTATAAGGAAGATTTCGATGATCTATGCGTGTGAAATCTCGAATGAACCTGGGATTCAGGGAGTTTGCGGGCTCTTAGGAAAAGAGACTGTCGCCGGAAGCGATTCCGAGGGATTCATCCTGGCACTAGGGGGAATTGTCGAACGCTTCCAGGTCACATGGAGAGTGACGCCGCTCCACGAGCCCGACTCCGGAGAGAGTGTTGAGATCGGGTTTGTTCTCGACCTGAACGGGACACATGAGCCGGTTGCGGATCATGTTGGGCGAACTTGCCGGCACTGCGCCAATTTGATGCTGGCTCTAAAGATCATCGGGGACTGGCTCTTACCGCCGCAAGGAAAATGTTCGTTTTGTGAGGTGCAGGCGTACAGCGACTTCGTTCGTGGAGAGCAAAAAGGTCAAGCAGAAGCGTGCTCGACGAGGGCGCTTCGACTTGTGAGTCACTTACGCACGCGACGTCAGTTGGGAGCGTGCCACGTTTGGTGCATGACAAAGATGAAAGCACGGCTGAACAGGATTGGAGCGGTCGAACGAGGAAGGAACTCGCTATCCGCGGAAAGGGCTGGGTCATGAACATGAATATTCAAAAAGAAGCTCACGCATCGCAGCGGGGTAATGACAATAGTGCTCCGTCGAACTTGAAGGAGCTGGTTCAGTGTTTTCGGATCTGTTGGGAGGCGTTACCCGACTTCTACTACGTGCAAAAAGAGAAACGCCAGACCGGATTTACGCTTGAGTTGACGGGTACGCATGAGCAAGGTGTGGAACATCCGCTGCCTGGGTGCGAGCACTGCCTGAAGGTCTGGCGTGCACTGAAGTCCGTCGCGGATTGGATCATTCCGCGCGAAGAACGTGACGCTGATTACGACATCGTTCCTTTCGATCAGTCCATCCACTACGACGCAGGGCGAAAGTTCCGTGCAGACGTTTCGCTGAGAATCTGGATACGTCATCGCTCCGGGTTCGACCGTGAAGTGGATGCGTGCGAGGTCCGGTGCCTTGGCGAGATGACACAGCGGCTCACGGCGATCGGCGCGCGCAAGGCGCAATGGGAATCGGGCTCGGACTCGGGTGCGGACCAAGGGGAACTTTTTCGAACAGCAGACCGGAGACATTTATGGCGGATGAAAGCGCAAGAAACTCAGCCAGAGTAGCCTATTTTTCCATGGAGATCGCGCTGGAGTCTGGGATTCCCACTTACAGCGGAGGCTTAGGTGTTTTGGCTGGGGACACGCTCCGCTCCGCTGCGGACCTGGCAACTCCGATGGTCGGCGTAACCCTGGTACACCGGAGAGGGTACTTTCGCCAGCGGCTGGATGCGCGGGGCAATCAATTCGAAGAGGATGCCCCGTGGAAGCCGGAGGTGTTGCTGGAGGAAAGCGGGGCACGGGCTTCGGTGGAAATCGAAGGGAGTGAGGTTCACCTCCGGGCGTGGAAGTATTCGATTCGGGGAATTTCCGGACACAAGGTTCCCGTCTATCTGCTCGACTCGGACCTAGTAGAAAACACGCCCTGGGACCGAACTCTCACGGATCACCTGTATGGCGGTGACGTTCATTACCGATTCTGCCAGGAAGCATTGCTCGGCATCGGCGGTGTCAGAATGCTGCGCGAATTGGGTTACACGCACCTCACCGACTATCACATGAATGAAGGCCATGCCGCACTGCTTGCCTTGGGTCTCCTGGAGCAGCGGCTAGGCAAGCCCGAGCTGGGCTCGGCGACCGAAGAGGATCTCGAAGCAATTCGCTCCCAGTGCATTTTCACAACGCATACGCCCGTACCCGCAGGCCATGACCAATTCTCGCGAGCATTGATGCAACAGGTCTTGGGAGCGCAGCGGATGCGCGTTCTGGAAGTAACTCATTGCTGTCCCGAAGGCACACTGAACATGACCTATCTCGCTCTCAAGTTTTCTCGCTACATCAACGGCGTGGCCATGCATCACGGAGAGATCTCCCAGGAGATGTTCCCGCTATATCCCATCCGCGCCATCACCAACGGAGTGCACGCAGTCACCTGGACGGCTCCCTCGTTCCGCGAACTCTACGATCGGCACATCCCGGAGTGGCGGCGGGACAATTTGTACCTCCGCTACGCCCGCGGAATTTCGCTGAAGGAAATCCACCAAGCCCACGCCGCCGCGAAACGCGCTTTGTTGCAGGAGATAAACAGCAAGACGCAGGTAAAGATGGACGAGAAGGTATTCACCATCGGTTTTGCGCGGCGCGTGGCGTCTTACAAGCGGCCAGAATTATTGCTTGGCAATGGGGATCGTTTGCGGCGGATGGCTAAGGAGTTTGGCCCCTTGCAAATCGTGTTCGGCGGAAAGGC
>JBGPIX010000530.1:0-2561 GCA_041485085.1 Candidatus Acidiferrum sp. | reverse complement strand
TGTGACGTGCGGCATCGTATGCGAGAGTGCGCGCAGCGTCAATCGTCTGGGCCGCTGCGGCAGGGCCAGCCGGCTCCTCGATTTCTTTTGCATCAGGCGAATTCACGGATAGAATGCGGCCCTCGGACGGAACCCGCGTCCAAAGGAGCGCCGCATGCGCCGTGTAGAGTTGGCTGCCGTTGGTTCGCTGCTTTTCGCAGCGATGATGGTGTCTCTTCCGGCCCCGTGCATAGCGCAACAAAAAGACGAGCAGCCGCACCCAAAAACACTCCAGGAATTGCAGAAGGCGATGAAAGACGTCCTCGATAAAGAACATGTTCCCGGAGCAGGAGTGGCGCTGGTGGCGAATGGCGAAGTTCTCTGGTGCGGCGGAATCGGCGAGGCGGACCTCGCGGCGAAGCGCGCCGCCGGCTGCGACACGGAATTTCGCGTGGGTTCTATCAGCAAGACATTCGTCGCCCTGTCGTTTCTGAAATTGCAGGAAGAAGGCAGGATCAATCTTTACGCGCGGTTGCAGGATGTCGCGCCGGAAATCCCTTTCAAGAATCGCTGGGAGGCATCGCATCCCGTGCGCGTCGTGAACCTGCTCGAACACACCGCGGGCTTCGACGACATGGAGCCAAGCGAAGTCTACAACGTACACGATCGCTACGATTTTCCGTTACTCGACGTATTCAAGCGTTTTGCTGAACCGCAAACCGTGCGCTGGCCTCCTGGAACGCGCATGTCGTATTCCAATCCCGGCAACGCGATCGCCGGATATTTGATCGAGAAAACCACGGGAAAGCCTTTCGATCTATACATCCGGGAAACATTTCTCCGCCCCATGGAAATGGAGCATGCTGACTATCCCTTCACCGGTGCCAATAGAGACTTGCTTGCGAGGGCGTACGAAGGCAATCCACCGAAACCTTCCGAATATCCATTGATCTATTTGCGCCCGGCAGGCGACCTGAAAGCATCGCCTGGAGAATTGGCGAAGATGGTGCAATTTTTCCTGCGGCGCGGAAAGGCGGGAGACGCGCAACTGGTGAAACCCGAATCGATCCTGCGGATGGAGGCGCCGGAAACGACGCTGGCGGCAAAAAACGGGCTGCGCCTGGGCTACGGCCTTTGCAACTATTCGAGCGTGGAAGGCGGCGTGGTGACGCACGGGCACGACGGGGGAATTGACGGCTTTATTTCATCGTATCGCTACATGCCGGAGCAGAACTGGGGTTACGTCATCCTGCTGAACAGCGACAATTCCCAGCAGGCGCTGGAAAATATGAATCGCCTGGCCATTGATTTTCTATCGAAAGATTTCCCGAAACCGCAGCAGCCCGTAACGGCTCTTTCCGCGCAAGCCTTGGAGGCGTTCGCGGGCTATTACGCACCACGCGCGCCGCGAAGCCAAATGTTTGCGTTCGTGGATGACCTGACCGGCGGGACGCGCATCCGGGTAATCAACGGCAAGCTGGCGCGCTCCGGGCTATTCGGCCAGCCTGAACCGCTTCTCCCGGTCGGCAAGAATCTCTTCCGCGGTGAGAAAGAACCGGAAGGGACGACCGTTTTTTTCGTTACCGAAGCGGGTGATATGGCAGTCGTAGGCAGCGGACTCGAGGGCATTGGCTACAGCGAACGGAGCAGCATCGCCCTTCCCTTCCTACGGATTACGCTGCTCTCACTTTGCCTGTTCTTCATGCTGACCTCTTTGCCGTACGCACTCGTTTGGCTTTTCATGAAAATCGTCGGCGCCATGAAAGAGGTGCGCCACCTTTCCGTCCGCGTTGCGCCGTTGCTGGCGACCGTCTCGCTGTTGCTCGTGCCGCTCTGCCTATCGAGACTCAACGGCGCGCAAGTCGGCTCGTTCAACCGCTGGACCGTCGGGATTTTCTTGGGAACATTTTTCTTTCCGGTCCTGTCTGTAATCGGATTCGTTCTCGTGCTCCGCGTACCAAAAGAGGAGATCCACCGAGGCGTGAGGATTCACTCGCTGCTGGTTTCTTCGGCCTGCTGCATGGTCACAGGCTTTCTATGGTCGTGGCATCTGCTGGCGCTGCGCTTGTGGGCGCCGTGAGATGAGCTGTCGCAATCAGGACGAACGGCCGACAATGTAGTTACGCGTGATCTTGTCGACGGAGATAGTTCCTGCCTGGCGCATGATGGTGCGCAATTCGCGACGCAGGATTTCGAGCACAGCTTCGACACCCGGCTGGCCGAAAGCCGCCAATCCCCACATGGGGGGCCTGCCAATCCCCACCGCGCTGGCTCCAAGCGCCAGTGCCTTGAAAATGTCCACGCCGCGCCGGATACCTCCATCGACAATCACAGGAATTTTCCCGGCGGCACCTTCGAGCACTTCGGGCAGGCTTTCAATCGTCGGGCGAAGGGTCTCCTCAGAGCGACCGCCGTGATTTGAAACGATCAGCCCGTCTACGCCATGCTCGACCGCGAGCTGCGCATCTTCGCGCGTGACAATACCCTTGAGCAACAATTTCACGCTAACGGTGTCTCGCAATCGCTTCACAAAATCCCAATTCATGTTCAATGGGTGGGTGGCAGTCACCTTCGACAAGTCG
>JBGPIX010000529.1:0-2569 GCA_041485085.1 Candidatus Acidiferrum sp. | reverse complement strand
GGCACAGACTTCAGTCTGTGCTCTTCGCTAGCTCACCATTCGAGCGGCGCAGAATCCTCTCCCCCAATTTCCCTTTTCCATTTTCTATTGCGTTTCACGCCGCGCTTCTTCTAATTTCCCTAATCCCATGCCCCAGGTGACGCCGCAAAAGCGTCCTGAGAGTTACGCCATCGGCATATCCCACTCTCGCCGCAATCTCTTCCACACTCTCATCCGTCGTCTTCAACAGATGCACAGCGCGCTCCACGCGCAGCTCCTGGAAATAAGAGAGTGGCGACTTCCCCAACACCGCTTGCATGCGCCGAGCCAGCGTTCTCTTACTCGATCCGGCTGCTGCCGCGGCATCGTCCAGCGAAAACCCCTGCGTAAGCCTCCCGCGCGCCCATCTCTCGAATCTCTCCACTAGCGGATCAGCATGCGCAAGATGATCGACAAGCACATACGCAGACTGTGCCGGCCGCGAATCCACCACCAGATACTTCGCCGTCAACGCCGCCAGCCTCGGACTTTTCTGCCGGATGATCCACAGCGCCAGGTCCATGTGGCTTAGCGCCGCTCCCGCCGTAACGAACTTCCCGGATTTCACGATCATCCGCGATTCATCCAGCCGCACCTTCGGATATCTCTGTCGAAACAACGGCGCGAGCCACCAGGTCGTGGTCGAGTCTTGGTGATCGAGCAGCCCCGATTCCGCCAACACAAATGTCCCGATGCACGCAGCCGCTGTGCTCGCGCCTCGGTCCGCCCACGAGCGCAGCATCTCGCCGGCGTCGCTCACATCGGCTCTCGCAAGCGCCGCCTGCAGCGGGCCAGGCATCTTGAATCCAATCGCCGGAACCACCACCCAATCGGGAATGATCCGCATGGGCGCAGCAGCGACGGGAACCGTCAGCCCCTGCGACGTTTTCACCGCCTTGCGCACTCCAACAATAGTCACCTCGAACCGCGGCGCAGCCAGCCCAGTCATCTCCGCCAGTTCGTTCGCGGTCTCAAAGGCATCCAGCACCGTCGCCAAACCCGTGTCAAAAACCCCATCCAGCGCCAGCACGTATATCTTCATGGCAAATATGATATCAACTTTGGCGATCTTGCCAATGGCCTATTGCCAGCCCAAAGCGCTATCTTGTTCAGGAAAGAGGTCAGCCGTCATGAACGAACTTCCGCGCGACATCCTGCAGTGCATCGGCAACACCACTTTATTGCCCTTGCGCCATGTCGTCCCCCGGAACGGCTCCCGCATCCTCTTGAAACTGGAAAACGAAAACCCCACCGGCAGCATGAAGGACCGCATGGCCCTTGCCATGATCGAAGCGGCAGAGGCCGACGGTCGTCTCAAACCGGATGGCTCTGTCGTCGAATACACCGCCGGCAGCACCGGCGTCTCTCTGTCTCTAGTCTGCGCGGTAAAGCGATATCCGCTGCACATCGTGAGTTCGGATGCCTTCGCCCAGGAAAAACTCGTGCATATGAAAATTCTGGGGGCCAAGCTCCAAATCCTGCACAGCGAGAGCGGCGGCATGACGGAAAAACTAACCCGCGACTTGATTGAAGCTGCCCGCGTCATCGCTCTAAAAACGGGAGGCTTCTGGACCGATCAGATGAACAATAAGGATGCGCTTGCGGCCTATCACAAAATGGCGGAGGAACTCTGGGCGCAGACCGGCGGACACATCGATGGCTTTGTCCAAAGCGTAGGCACCGCGGGATCCCTTCGAGGTAACGCGGAAGCCCTGCGCCGCCGCAATGCAAAGATCAAAATCGTCGCCGTCGAGCCCGCGGAATCCCCGGTTCTCTCAGGCGGCAAGCCGGGCGCTCACAAAATTGACGGCGTCGGAGCAGGTTTTGTAGTCCCACTCTGGCAACCGGGCATCGCCGATCAGATCGAACAGGTCTCCACTCAGGAAGCAAATGCCATGGCAATGCGGCTGGCCCGTGAAGAAGGCCTTTTTGGCGGCACTTCCACCGGCGCCAATGTCATCGCCGCCTTACGCCTGGCCGAACAACTCGGCCCTGACGCCACCATCGTCACCGTCATGTGCGATACCGGCATGAAATATCTCAGCAAGCTTTCGTCAACTTGACTTGGCGGGTGGGACAGGCTTTTCAATCGGTTGGCGGGGTGGATCACCCTTAACATGCTGGCACGACTGCAGGTAGCTTACCTTTTCGATTTTGATTCTCGAAAAGGCGCGCTATTCTTCTCCCCGCCTTGTCGTTCGCTAGCCTCTTTGTTCTTATCGATTTGACCCGGGTCCCCTACGGCAGGCTCTTTTTTTCCCAATTTCTAGTTTCTAGTTTGCAATTTCTAGTTTTCCATCCCCCGCCCCTAACTCCTGCCTCGCCCGCCCTCGCCGCCGGCACTAGCCCGCACTTTATCGTAAACGACTGTTACAGCTTGCCCTCCTAAGTGTCTGGTGATATATACAATCCAATTCCAACGGCCCCAAATCCAACTGGAGAGACGAATGAAACGACTAGCGATTCTTCTATACGGGCTTGTCTGCTACGCAATTTTCTTGGGCACATTTCTTTATGCGATCTGGTTTGTCTACACGATGGACGCAGCTCC
>JBGPIX010000528.1:0-2588 GCA_041485085.1 Candidatus Acidiferrum sp. | reverse complement strand
GACTCCGGCGCCGACGTCACCGTCGCCACCATCGAAATCCCCGCTCCCGAGGCTGCCAAGCAGTTCGGCGTCATTGAAACCGACAAGGACTGGCGCATCATTGGCTTCGAGGAAAAGCCTGCCGTACCGAAGGAGTCCCCGCATCACGCGGGCCACTGCAATGCCTCGATGGGAATCTATATCTTCAATACGCAACTGCTGATTCCCATCCTCCTCGCGGACTCCGAGGATCCCAAGTCTCATCACGATTTTGGCAAGGATATTCTTCCGCGCATCATTTCCAAGCACCGCGTCTTTGCCTATAACTTTGTCGATGAAAACGCCAAGGACGCTCTCTACTGGCGTGACGTCGGCACCCTTGACGCCTACTACGAGGCCAACATGGACCTCGTTAGCGTGTCGCCGGTCTTCAATCTTTATGACAATAACTGGCCTCTCCGAACCTGGCAGCATCAATATCCCCCGGCCAAATTTGTTTTTGCTGATCCCGAGCGCATGGGCGTCGCGCTCGATTCCATTGTGGCCGGAGGCTCGGTCATCTCCGGCGGACGCGTTCAAAAATCCGTCATCGGCAACAACGTTCGCGTCAACAGCTATTGCGAAGTTTCCGATTCCATCATCTACAACCACGTCAACGTTGGCCGTCACTCGCGCATTCGCCGCGCCATCATTGACCGTCACGTCAGCCTTCCCGAGCGTACCGAAATCGGGTATGACCTCGAAGCCGACAAGCGCCGCTTTCACGTCACCGATTCCGGCATCGTCATCGTCGTCCGCCAGGAATCCCTGATCGAAGAACCCGAGTCGGCGTAGATCGGTTTCCTCCGGCGTATTTCTCAGAGCCTGAGTCATTTCTCCGTGCCGCTGTGACTCCGCGACATTCTTCTGTAAAATCATTGATTCGCATCTGCTCAGGAGAACAGACCACCATGTCCACCAAGATCGCCAAAGTCCGCGCCCGCCAGGTCATCGATTCCCGCGGCAATCCCACCGTCGAAGCCGACGTCATTCTCGATGACGGAGCGCTCGGCCGCGCCGCCGTCCCTTCCGGCGCTTCCACCGGCGAGCACGAAGCCCTGGAGTTGCGTGATGGCGACAAATCAAAATATCTCGGCAAAGGCGTGCTCAAAGCCGTTGCCAACGCCAACACTGAAATTGCCAAGTCCATCGTCGGCATGGATGCCACCGATCAGCGCGCCCTCGACCACAAAATGATTTCGCTTGACGGCACGCCCACCAAATCCCGCCTGGGAGCCAACGCCATTCTCGCCGTATCCATGGCCGCAGCGCGGGCTGCCGCAGTTGCCCTCAAGCAGCCGCTCTACAAATACCTTTCCCGCTATTCCACGGAGACCTCCGCAAATCTTCTGCCGTGTCCCATGATGAACATCCTCAACGGCGGCGCACATGCCGACAGTTCCGTGGACTTCCAGGAATTCATGGTCATGCCCGTCGGTGCTCCGAGTTTTTCGGAAGCGTTGCGCTGGGGAGTGGAAATCTTCCATGCGCTGAAGACCGCGCTGAAAAAGCACGGCTACTCCACCGCCGTCGGTGACGAAGGCGGCTTCGCGCCGAGTTGCAAATCCAACGAAGAAGCCATCCAGATAGTTCTGGAAGCCATCGCTGCCGCCGGGTACAAGCCCGGCGAGCAAGTGAGTATCGCGCTCGATCCCGCCGCCAGCGAGTTCTTCGACAAGGCCAGCGGCAAATACGTTTTCAAAAAGTCGGATAAGTCCACTCACTCCTCCGACGAAATGGTCAGCTATTGGACAAATTGGGCTCAGAAGTATCCCATCGTCTCGATCGAGGACGGCATGGGAGAAGAAGATTGGCCTGGGTGGAAAAATCTCACGGATAAAATTGGGTCGAAATCATCCGCCAAGCGGATTCAACTCGTAGGAGACGATATCTTCGTTACCAACACCGAAATCTTTTCCCGCGGCATCAAGGAAGGCATCGCCAACGCCATTCTCATCAAGCTCAACCAAATCGGCACCGTCACCGAAACTATCGATGCCATCGAGCTCGCCCGCAAAGCCGGCTACAACTCCATCATTTCCCACCGCTCCGGCGAAACCGAGGACACCTTCATCGCCGATCTCGCCGTGGCCACCGCTGCTGGCCAGATCAAGACGGGCTCCGCCAGCCGCACCGACCGCATTGCCAAGTACAACCAACTCCTCCGCATCGAAGAGGAACTCGGCTCCGCCGCCCGCTTCAACGGCAAAGCCGCGCTAAGCTAAGTCCGCTTTCAGAATCTCCAGAAAACTCAGGAGGACATACTGTGAAGAACTATTGGTTGATCCTGTGGTTGATCCTGACGACCGTGTTCCTCGTGTTCTCTTGCGCCACAATTGCTTCCGCGCAGGTCGAAGACTTTCCCAACCTCGCAGGCACGCCGCCGAAGGTGCTCCTGCTTGTGCATCAAGAGTTCAAGTACGCCAAAACCGGCGAACGTCAAAAATTAGAAGTCGCCATCTCACGCGCTTGCGATCGCGTGAGTGTTCCCAACTCCTGGATCGATCTCGAATCCATTTCCGGTCCGCCTAGGGCGCTATTCTTCGATCCTTTCGATTCCTTCGAGCAAG
>JBGPIX010000527.1:0-2592 GCA_041485085.1 Candidatus Acidiferrum sp. | reverse complement strand
TTCGGCGCGTGCTGGGGTTTCAGTTTTTGACCGTCGGACATGAGTCTTCTCTCCCGCTGAGGCGAGCATTGATTGTAGGAATCGCGGGCGCTCGCGGCAACGTCTTCCGCTGGACATGCGTCGAATCTAGTACACTCTGGTTGCGGCTGCGAGTTCAATCGGAGCTGTCAGGTGATCGAAATGAAGCAGATTGCTGGCATATTGACGAGTTTGTTGCTTCTGTTCGCGCTCTCGGGTGTTTCCGCCTGGGGACAGTCGCCTTCAGGTCCGCTCCCGCCCAAATCTGGCGCAGAAGTCCAGTTGCCACCCAAGAACACGCAAGCTCAGGTCAAAGTACGAGTCACGCTGGTAAACACGCCGGTGACAGTGCGCAACTCGCGTGGCGACATGGTTCATAATCTGGAGGCCGGAAATTTTCAGGTCACCGATAACGGCGTTGCTCAGCAGATTTCCCACTTCGATCTGGGCGGCGATCCCATATCCCTGGTGATTCTGATCGAGACGAGCTCACGCATTGGACCTCTTCTGCCGCAGATGCGCAAGACCGGCATTCTGTTCACGCAAACGGTGATGGGATCGAGCGGCGAAGCCGCCGTGGTGGGGTTTAATGATGGGGTCGACAAGCTGCAGGATTTCACCACCAACGGAGACATGATCGAGAGCACCATCACGCATCTGGCGGAAGGGACGTCGGGCTCGAAGCTCTTCGATGCCATGGCCGTGGGCGTGGAGATGCTCACCGGCCGCCCGCAGGCGACCGCGGATAAACCGGGACGCCGACGCGTGCTGATGATTCTCTCCGAAGCCAACGATGCCGGTAGCGAAGCGAAGCTCGGCGAAGTACTGCGGCAGGCACAACTGGCCAACGTGACGATTTACAGCGTCGGACTCTCCACCACTCGAGCCGAGCTGCAAGCCCCACCGAAAGACACGCGGCCGAAAATCACTCCGCCGGGCACGTTTCCGATGCCACCGCAGCCTGGTACCGCACAAACCCCCACCAGCGAAGAAAATCGCTACGGCAATATCGACTTGATGGCCGTAGCCGTCTGGGCCGTGCAGCACGTTCACGATCAGGTGAAAGACCACGCCCTCGAAGTCGCCGCCACGGCTACCGGCGGCGCCCATCTCGCTACGTTCAAGGACCGCTCCATCGAAAAGGCTATCGATGAAATTGGCGGCGAGTTGCACTCGCAGTACACCATCAGTTACACACCGACGGGCTCGGATGCCGCCGGCTACCATGAAATCAAAGTGAATGTGCTGCGCAACGACGCGAAAAACTTGAAGGTTCGCGCACGCCCTGGCTACTTCCTCGCTCCGTCAGAAAGCTAGAATTGCAATCAGGCTTAAACGATTTGCTTCCAGAAGTTGGCTTCGCGAGAGGCGAGCAGTGCATCTTTGCGCGCGTTCCAGCGTAGAAAATGGGGCAAGCGGGTGTGTTCGGCGTGGGCTTCGCGGGTAGCCCAGACTTCATGCAAGAGGAGCGCTCCCGGCGTGTCAATGGAGCGGTGCAAATCGTAGCGAAGGCAGCCTTCTTCTTTGCGCGAGGGACCAGCCAGTGCGCGGAGTTCGGCTTCCAGAAGTGTCTCCTGGCCTTCGCGAGCACGCAGGATGACGATGAGCGTGACGGCGTCCTTCGGGAGTCTCTCGTGTCCTCTTGGGCGTGACTTGCGTGCGGCTCGCTTCTTGCTGGAACGTCTGGGCGCTGCCTTCTTTGCTTTTCGCTTGGCCATGATGGGCGGGATTGTACTCCAATCCGCCAAAACTGGCAGTGGGTTCGTGTGCCGCGTCCCGGAGGAGAGCGGCCCACCTCCCCGACAGGAGTCGGGGTAAACGCCAGGCGGGCCCTACAGGAACCCGCTGACGGTCTCGACCCCTGTTAGAGATGCGAACCAGACTAGACGGCTATTTCTCGGCGAGCTTGCGGCCGGCGTCCAAGCTGTCGAAGTTGAGAATGGTGTTGAGCACCATGGAGTAGGTGCCGCGTGTTTCGCCGCGGTAGACCGGATTAATGGAAAAAAGCACGACGTGGCCGCTGCCGGAGGGCACGTCCACGACGGCTGGATGCTGCGCGATTTCGTCTCCGCCTTCGATCAAACCGGATATGAGCAGATCCTTCTTATCGGCATAGCGGAAGATTACGCGCGCGCGGTTGGCCGGAGGAATCACGCGGAAGCCGTTGCGTCTTTGTTCATCGGTCACAGGCGGCACTTCCCAGACTTCAGACGTGGGTTCTTCAGGAGCCTCGACGCCGGGGCGGCCCACGGTGAAATCTGGATCGTCCACGGTGCCGCGGCCGGTGGGGCGAGAATGCGATTCGTTGCCGAGGCGGCGGCGTCCGCGTGCGCCAGCGATGCTGCTAAGGGAAAAGATGGGCCCGTTGTCGCAATAGGCAGGGACTTTCTCGTCGTAGCCATAGGCAATGGGGCTGCCGCCGTCCACCAGCCTCGTTCCGAGGACGGAGCCGACAATTTTCATGCGCTCCGAAGCGTGCGCACTAACGCCGGTGACGAGGCCGATCTCCGTGGCGAAGCGGGAAGTGTCCGTCGCAGTCAGCAGCACTCCGCCCTTCTGCACAAAAGCTTGCAG
>JBGPIX010000526.1:0-2602 GCA_041485085.1 Candidatus Acidiferrum sp. | reverse complement strand
TTGGTCCTGCAGTACGTCGTGCCCGTGCTGAGCATTCCGGCACTGATGCTGTTCAAGTACGGCAAGCAGCGCGGTTACCTCCAGGACTGGGTCATGTTCCACGCAAAGCCGCACGTCTACTCCGCCCTGGAGCGGGACCGGGAACTCACTCGGGAATACCTGCGGTTGGGAGATTAGGCATGCCGCTAACGGTCGAACGCTACGAACAATCGGTGAGCGCGCCCCCGTTGTGCGAGCAACTGCGTATCCGGGACTTGCTTGAAGACGTTGCGGTGCAAATCGATGGGTCGCTGGTGGCTGGCTATGAGGTTGGAGGCATTCAATCCTATTACGCGAGCGATGAGGGAAGGAATCGTCTCAAAGGGATCCTCGAAGCTCTCGTGAGGTCCCTGCCCGAACGATCCATGCGGATGCAGGTGCGGTTTGAAATTTCAGAAGGCACGGGCGATCTGGTATCCCGATACATCCGGGAGCGCCGGAACGAGAGGGAAGGGCTCCGCGAACTCGATCGTCTGCACGTCGAGCTGTGGCGGAGCCGCGAGGCCGCTGGATTCTACTTGCAACATTTTCTCCATCTGTACTTCATCTGGAATCCCCGGATTCACCATGAATCGCCGGACTTCGAGTGGAAACGAAAAATGAAATCGAGTGGAAGCTTGAGTCTTTCGGCCGCGAAGTGTATCGAACGCTCGCGAGGGGAACACGAGGAGCTTCTCGCCGAATTCAACAGCCTGTTAGCCGGAGTGGAAGCCACCCTCGGGGCCACCGGGATGTCAACCCGCCGGATGACCCATCAGGACCTGTTCCTCGAGATCAAGCGCGCGCTCCATCCCCTTGGCAATGACACTCTGCCGTACAGGGCCACGGACGAGTCACTCTGGTACGAGAGTGCGCGAAGCCAGGCCGCGAATGTGAATATCGAGGATGAACAGGATGACTACCTGAAGATCGCTGGCCTGCTTTATTCCTGGATTAGCCTGAAGGACCTGCCGGATGCCACTTTCCCAGGGATCTTGCGTGAACTTGTCGTCATGGATTTCCCGCTCGTGATCAATGCCGAAGTCACCCTTCCCGACCAGAGCAAATCGATCAAGCAATACAAGGGCCGCCTGCGAAAGATGCTGGCCGCCCAGAAGGATTTCCACGGGGGTTTTCGCATCAACGTCGACGCACAAGTGGCGGAGCACCAGCTCATTAAAGTCCTGCAGGATTTGATTTCGAGTTCGCTGAAATCCTGCCAAATGAGCTTGATCGTGACAACACGCACCTCACGGCCCAGTCGAAACCGCATGGAACGTGAAGAGGCCGAGCGCATCCTGGCGGACCGGCGCCAGCATGTGTTGCACGCGATTGCGAGGATGAACGGCGGCCGCGGGATTCCGGAAACCCTTGCGCAGAAGCGTCTCTTCTTTACTGGGCTTCCCGCAATGGGAGGGGAGAATCGTCGAGAGCTTGATCTGCTCACGCTCAACGCCGCCGATCTATTGCCCGTGGAAATGCCATGGAGGGGGACCCGGCATTCACCGCTCATGCTTTTTGAAACGCCCTACCGGCAACTCATTCCTTTCTCGCCGTTCGACGCCAGCATCGGCGACGCGAACATGCTCATCATGGCCAAGAGCGGTGGCGGTAAGACCTTCATGGCGCAACTCTTCCTGCTCATGATGGCGCGCGCCAACCCGCAAATCTCCATAATCGAACGGGGTGATTCCTACCAGCCGCTTGTGGAATTGATGGGCGGGCGGGTCATCGACGTGAAGCTGGACGGCGCCGAGACTCTCAATCCGTGGGACCTGCCATCGGGAGAAACAACGCCGAGCAAGGAAAAGATCGCGTTTCTCAAGAATCTCACGCGCCACATGATCGGCGACAGTCCGGGCTCCGACAACTCGCTTGTCGACAATCTGCTCAGCGATGCAATCGGCCGGACCTACAAGCGCTGCGCCATCCGTTACTCCAATCCAATTCCGACGTTCAACGATCTCCGAGAGGAATTGGCGCAATGGCGTGACGAAGAACGCATGCAGCGCACGATCGACGAGGCTCGCCTGGCGGCAATCAAGTTGCGCGGATGGACGGGAGAAAAAGGGATTTACGCCAAGCTGTTCGACGCCCACACGACGATGCAGCTCGACAGCAACTGGCTCTTCTTCAACGTTGAGGGATTGAGTTCGGACCCCAAGCTCGAAACCGCCATGAGCATGCTGATCGCCAATGCTGTGGCATCTCGCTCGGGCGGAAAAACCGGGCAGCCGAGCATTACCGTTCTTGATGAGTGCTGGTTCCTCTTGGATTCCCCAACACTCGCTCCTGAAGTCGTTCAGCTTTTCCGGACAGCGCGGAAAAAGAATGCCAGCGTTTGGGGAATCAGCCAGACGGTAGAGGACTTTGTAGGAACCGAGTTCCAGCCTCGAGAGCATGGTCCGGGGATCCTCAAAAACGCGAGCACCAAGATCATCGGACAACAGCCGGGGGACATGAGCGCGCTCGTGAATCACCTGTATCTGAATCCGGTGGCGCTGAACGAGGTGAAGCGCTTCAGCGCGCCACGCAAAGGAGAAAGCGCCGACGCACTCCTGGTCCTTGGGGAAAAAGCCGAGAC
>JBGPIX010000525.1:0-2613 GCA_041485085.1 Candidatus Acidiferrum sp. | reverse complement strand
CTCATAAAGAATGCGGCCGACCACAACAAAGGATTTGTTGCCATACTTGCCTTCGGTATTGATTTGAATGGGCGAGCTGTCCGGAGGGAGATCGGCGACCTGGCCGACGTTTTTCAGGTCCACGTCCGTGCGGACGAGAATACTTTTGCAAAATTCGCAAACGGTCTGGACGCTGCTGGACCAGCGAAAAACGATCTTGGCGCCGCAGTTGGGACAGTTGGCGACAGGCTGGCTCATCGCGGCTGGCCCACCCGGCTTGCGGCAAGCGAATTGGCCTCAGTCACTGGCGACCTGCTTCCATTTGGATTCGTAGGGCCTCTGCAGCCGGCGGATCGAAACGGAATGCGCATCAAAGAGCTGACGGAAGACAGTCTCAAAATCCCACTCAGAACGGGGCACACAGCAAAAGAGATTGAGGCAAAGCGAGCCGTGTTCCGGAAACGTGTGACACGCGAGATGAGACTCGGCGAGAAGGCAAAGGCCGGTGATCCCTCCGGTGCCGGGGAATTGATGCCACTGGGTTTCGCCTACGGGCCTGAGCTTCATTTCGCGAATGATGTTGCGGAATAGATCCTGCAAAACAGCAAGTTCACGCAGCGGCTGCGACGAGCATCCGAAGGCTTCGACAACCCATTCGATTCCGCTCATGGCAGGCGTTGGCATTACACCTGGGGCTTGCCGCATTCTGGGCAGAATTTAGCGCTACGGGCGATGGGCTTGCCGCATTCGCTGCAGAATTTTGTGTCGGCCGCGGGAGCACCGGCTGCCGCCGCGGGCGCAGCTCCACCAGCGGGTACCGAGGTCGATTGCTTCACGGCGTCCATCATGGCCTGGCCCATGGCCACGCCTGCGCCGAGGCCCGCGCCGATTCCGACCGCACCTCCGCCTTCATTTGCGGCTGCGATGGGGATGGCCTGCGCCACCTGATATTGCGTGAACTTGCCCATGTCGCCGAGCACGTTCATGCTGATGCGCTGGTCGAGCACTTTCTGCAGCTCGTCCGGCAGCGAAAGGTTTTCGACTACGAAAGTGTCCAGCGTGAGCCCATATTCCGTGAAGGACGGTTTGAGGGTCTCGCTGATCTTTTCGGCAAGCGCGCCTTGATTCGCGGCCATATCGAGGAAGGGCACCTGGCTGGCGGCGAACGCATCGGTCATCTTGGCGATGATGGTGTTGCGCAACTGGCCTTCGAGATCGGGGACGCGATAAATGTCGCGAGTGCCGCTGATCTTGCTGTAGAACGATTTGGCGTCGCTCAAGTGGTACGAATAAATGCCGAAGCCGCGGAGGCGGATGGCGCCGAATTCCTTGTCGCGAATGGTTATGGGATTTTGCGTTCCCCAATGCTGGTCGGTCTGGATACGCGTGGAGAAAAAATAGACGTCGGACTTGAAAGGCGACTTGAACGCTTTGTCCCAGTTTTTCAGATAAGTCAGGATCGGCAGCGTCTGAGTCGTCAGCGTGTAAAGGCCGGGACGGAAGGCGTCGGCAACTTTTCCTTCATTCACGAAAATCGCGGCTTGCGATTCGCGAACAGTCAGCTGACCGCCGTTTTGGATTTCGCGATCCTGCATGGGATAGCGGTAGGCCAGGAGGCCTTCTTCCGGCTCAACCCATTCGATAACATCGATAAACTGCTTGGAGATAAAGTCGCGAAGGCTCATGAGAGGCCTCTCTTTCGGCGCGCTGGTGAGCAAAAATTGCGGCCCGGTGAAAGCGATGCTACGGTGCGGCTCGCGGCGTGTCAATGGTTCGCATAAGAATGCAATTGCGCGAATATAGCTATGCGCAATAGGAATAAAGCGCTCCGCGCTAGTCCCTGCAAATACAAGGAGATACGCCCAAGCCGGGATTGCAGAAGTATTAATAAATCTTTGATGATTCTTGTTGTCACTCAAAATCCATATTTTGCGAGTACTGTTTTTTCGCGCTTTCCGATCAGGGCCATGGCGGCGTGTTGTGCAGGGAGTTTCAGTGATAGCCGAACGCCGGTAATTGTGTCGCGAAGGTCGATTTGAGTGTCGTCAATGGTCTCCGATTCCATAATATACAAGAGGGAATCCTGTAGTTCGGTGAAATAGACAAGGACACTGGGCGGAAGCGGGGATTGCAGCTCGAACATCGGCTTGATCTTCAACGCGGCTGAAACGTAGCCATATACAGCAACTGCAGGATCGAGGCCTTCCGCCAGTTCAACGGGATAGGAGGACCAGAAAATCTTGCCCTTACCCGAAGCCGTTTCCTTCCAGGTGGAGCTGTCGTCGAAGTGCAGCGCTTCCAGGGCGTACTGTTTTTGCTGGTCATAGGACAAGGATATGGTCTTGTCAGGCAAGCGGATGGCCGCGCCGCGATAGTTCTGCGGCTCAGTAGATGCGCTGAGGCCGAGATCGTTTGCGCGGTCTCGGAATTGCCAGTGTTCATCGCGAGAGACTGGCCCGGTGATCAACAGATTTCCGCCGTCCTTCACATACTTCAGAAGGGTCTGCCATGTGCTCTCGCTCAGGGCTTGGGGTGAAGGCAGAATGACAAGCTTGGGCGAACCCAGCTTGGCGATTTGATTTTCGGCTATGACATAAGGAGCGATGCGCAGGCCGTAGGCGAGACCGCGAACTG
>JBGPIX010000524.1:0-2621 GCA_041485085.1 Candidatus Acidiferrum sp. | reverse complement strand
TTTTCAAGATCGGCCGTGCCGAACGGCTTCAGAAACAGGGTCAAGATGAGCAGTGGACTGCTCACCAATCCGGTAAGAAAAGCATGCGCGGTAATGCCGAAGGCAGTGCCGAAATTCGTGCTGGCGCCACCGAGCAAACTGTAGGCGCCCCACATCACCAAAGCGATGACCAAACCGAAGAACGCCGGACCCAGCACGCCGATGGCATAGGTAAAGGGGGGCGAAAACTTGGCGCCGCCCTCTATTTGCTGCTGCTTCTGCTCGGCAGACAATTGGGCCGCTCTGGGACTCTTCTCAATTTGCTGGCTCATGAACTCGCGCCAGTTAATGCGCTGGTTGATCGCAAAGCTGACGCCGATGCTCAGAATCGTTGTCAGCAGGAGCGGGAGCACCCAGCTGGGTTTTCTGACAATGTCTTCAAACGTCTTTCCGGGCGAGAAGAAAACGCCGATAACACGCCCAATCGGACTAATCGAAGCTTGCGCCTCCGGCGCGGGAACGGGGGTTGTAGCCATCGAGGACTCCTCCACCACAAGGTTGCGTAGTACTGCCTTCTGAGAGGGACTACGCACGGGAACCGGGGAATATTTCAGCGGGTGGATTCTAGCGCGGAGGAAAAGAAGTTGACAGTCGAAAATTGAAGGGCAATAGGTCAGAAGCAAGCAAAGATAGATGAGGAGAAGAACCGGTCAGGCCCAGGGAAGTTCGGGGACGGCGGCGAGTAGTTCGCGAGTGTAGTCGTTTTTGGGCTGATGGAGGACCTGTTCGGCGGCGCCGACTTCCAGGAATTGACCGGCGCGCATGACGGCGATGCGCGTGGCGACCTGGGCCACCACAGGCAAGCTGTGGAGATAAAAATATAGGTCAGCGCGAATTCGCGCTGGAGTTCCTGCAAGAGCAGGAGAACCTGAGCGCCGACGGAGACATCGAGGGCGGAGACGGGTTCGTCGGCGACGATGAGCTTAGGCTGGAGAATCAGAGCGCGGGCGATGCCGATGCGCTGGCGCTGGCCGCCGGAGAATTCGTGCGGGTAGCGGCGCATGGCGTCTTCGTTCAGGCCGACGCGGCCGAGGATCGCCGCCGCGCGTTCGTTGCGTTGTGTTGCGGAGAGGCGGGGCTCATGAATGGCGAGAGGCTCGGCGACGATTTCTCCAACACGCATCCGCGGATTGAGCGAAGCAAAGGGATCCTGAAAAATCATCTGCATCTGGCGGCGCTGCGCGCGTAGCTCTTCTCCGCGCAACGTGAGCAGATCGCGCCCTTCAAAACGGAGTTCACCGCTGTCGGGCCCGATCAGCCGGAGGAGCATACGTGCCAGGGTGGTTTTCCCGCAGCCGCTTTCGCCGACGACAGCAAAGGTCTCGCCGCAGTTGACGGAGAAACTCACGTCATCCACTGCCGTGAAGCGGGCGCCCTCGATTTCTCGCGAAAAAACCGTGCCGCCTCGCCGGTAAGTTTTGCGCAATTCACGCACTGTGACAAGAGTTTCCATCAGACCAAGATGCAACGGGCGGCGTGATCGTTGGCGACGCGCACCCATCCCGCCGCCGTCGGCAGTGCCAAGGTAAGGCCGCGCTTCGAGCAAAACGCTCATGCGGTCATCATTAGAGATGAAAATGGAAAAGGGAAACTCGAAACTGGAGTGAATGGGTGATGAAAAGCATTGAAAACTCATCTCTGGGAGAGAGGAATGACGAATTTCAGTGCAGTGTGGGTCGCGGAAAATCCGACCACCTTCACGTCCTTCAAACCGGCTTTGCGGCCGGCCGCGAGGACATCGATTTCGGTGATTTGCTTTTGGCCCTTGGGATAAACGATCCAGAGAGCGGCCGCGCCTTTCATCGATTTCGCAATTTTCAGCAGGGCTACAAGCTCTGCTTTCGAATTCGCGGCGAAAAAGATGCATTCCGTATCTGCCGCAACCTTTCCCTTGCTCACAGATTTTGTCAGCGCGCCTACCTCCTTGAGAAAGTCCGGGGCGAAGTCACCGAGCAAAGAAACTCTTGCACCTGTCTTCACGCCAAGTTTTTCGATGCGCGACTTCGGATGAAGGATCTTGTCACACCACTTCTCGGCAGCCGCGCCCAAATGAAAAACCGCGAGCCCCTCTGCTGTTTGCAAGCGGAGTTCGCCGTCCACAGCTTTCACTGATTTGATCGTGGAAAAGGGTATCTTCAGGCGGAAATCGCCGCGAAAGAGAATCTCGCTCGTTTCCAGCAAGGCCTTTCCTTCCGATACCTGCTTCCCCCGCGAAACCGAGCATTCCACTTCGTTTCCCACGGCTCTTCACCTCGCTTTCGGCCAATTTGTTCCGAAAGCGTAACTCATCGGCGATCAGTTTTGCCCTTTGATGGCGCTCACGATAGTAAACTACTACGTTTCATGGCAAGCACTGCGACACACCGGGTGGACTGGAAGCTGATTTGGGCGCAGCCTGGCTTTCGTTATTTCTTTCTCGCCATGTTCGTGTCGCTCTTCGGCAGCGGGATGAACTTCGCGGGCGTGAGCTGGTACATCATGACGGCCACGCACTCGACCGTGAAAGTCAGCGGTCAAGTAATCGTCATGACCTTGCCAGGGCTTTTCGTCCCGTTCCTCGGCGGGGTGTTGATCGATCGCAT
>JBGPIX010000523.1:0-2689 GCA_041485085.1 Candidatus Acidiferrum sp. | reverse complement strand
AGAAGTGAAAAAGAAACATATTCAAGGTCCAAACGGCCGGCTTCGATCTTTGAAAAATCCAGAATGTCGTTGATGATTCCCAGCAAGGATTCGGCGGATGACCGCACCATTTCCAGATACTCTCGCTGCTCGGGATTGAGTTCGGTGTCGAGAGCAAGGTCGGTCATGCCGAGGATGCCGTTCATGGGAGTCCGTATCTCGTGGCTCATGTTGGCCAGAAATTCGCTCTTGGCGCGGCTGGCAGCCTCGGCAACTTCTTTGGCGTCCCTCAAGCGCTCTTCCGCTTTGTGGCGCTCGGTGACATCTTGAACGACCACCACGTATCCGTGCTCGGTCCCGTCGTTTTGATGGAATCCTTTGGCAACCGTGTCTGCCCAAACCGTGCGGCCATCGCAGCTGAGATACCGATAGCTCATTGCGTAATCCTGCTTGTTCGCGATGGCTTTTTCGCGGATTTCGCAGACGCGTTGCAAGTCCTCGGGATGAATCACCGTTTTCCAGGCATTGCCGCGCGCATTGTCGCCATTTAATCCAGTTATGCGGAGATAGTGTTCGTTGACGTACGTCAAGTTCCCCAAGTCATCAAGAAGCACGATTCCCACAGGAGCAGTGGCGCTGAGCGTCCGGAACATCTCTTCACTTTCCTGCACGGCGCGCTGTGCTCGCACTCGTTCGGTTATGTCTTGATAGAGCGCCAGGACGTTTTGGTCTCCGCTTTCCAGCGACAGGGGCACGGCATGCACTTCTACATCCACTAAATCTCCGCTCTTCTTCCGGCGTTGCACCGTTTCGTGGAGGGTTTCCTTTTTTACTCTCAGCAGCCGCCCATCCATTTCGTCCCTGCTCAAACTGCCAGGGTAGAGCAGATGGTCGACTCTCCGCCCGATAGCCTCTCCGTTTGAATATCCGAAGAGTTTTTCGAACGCAGGATTCACAAGTTCCAGTGTTCCGTCGGGTCCTCCCACGGCGATTGCCAGCGGATTGTTAGTGATCAAAGTGTTTAGAAACGTTGTTCGTTGCTGAAGCTCTTGCTCTGCGCGGCTTCGCTCTTTGACCTCCAACTCCAGTTCATTGGTGCGCGCGGCGACGCGTATCTCCAATACCTCACGCGCTTCGTTCAGTGCGGCGTCGCGTTGCTCGATTTCATCCAGCATGTGATTGAAGTCTGCGCCGAGCTGCCGGAGCTCTCGTCCAGAAAGGCGTGGAGCACGCAACGAATAGGATTTTTCTCCAGCAATCGAACGGGCGATTGCGGCGAGATCCTGGATTGGCCTGGTAATTCCGCGTTGCAACATAGCGGTCAGCAAATAAACGACCAACAAACTTCCCAGGGCGATGAGCGCCGTCAATTGTTCAAATCGCCGCAGCCGCTCCTGCAAGTCCGTGATGTCGGATTCCAGGTAGAGCCATCCCATCCGCCGCCTATCGAGATGCACGGGCAAAGAGTAGGACAAGCGATTCTTGCTCCAGACCATCCCTTCGCGGGGCAAAGCGGGCGGGAACGGTTTCACGCTAAGGTCGGAACGGATGTAAGACGCAAAATATGCTCCGTCGGATCGGTAGAGGATTCCAGAACGAATCTGGCGCCGCGTGCCAAGCGCTTCCAGAAGTTTTGACGCACTTAGGGCATCGTCAAAAGCCAACGCCGCCGTGGAGTTCGTGCCGATGAGATCCGCTACCGAGCGCAGATCTTCTTCCTTGTGTTCTTTCGCCGCATGCATGTCGTAAGCAAGGAAGCCCAAACACCCCAGCAATACTCCGATCCCGCTCGTAAGCATGGTCAACAACAGCAACCGCTGACGGAGAGAAGGCTCGCGAATCGTAAAGCTTGGCATGTCAGCTCTTGGCGGCTTCCATCTGGTTAACGACGTGCCGCGCCAAGGCAAGCAGTCGCGAACTGATCTTGAGGTGAGCTTTGTCGGCGGCCGCCAGATTCACGTCAAACTGGATCGTTCCCTGTTGGCTGGAAAAGCTGAGAATCCCGCCGGCGTGGAGGAATTCCGGTGTTTCTCCCACCGTGAGCACCGTCTTGCCGCGCACGGCATCCAGCGCCTGGTTGTATCTTTTTTGTTCCGAGCGGCTGACGAACAGGATCTGGCACGCGGCCAATTCCTGTGACTTGCGCACCCAGCGAATTTCAAGACGACGATCGTGGACCGTGGTGCCGCGAGTGAGTTCCGCCAGCGAAGTACCAAACGAAAACTCGCCGAACACGCAAACGAGAAACGGCGCATTCCCCGAGGGCATGGCCTCCGCAGGCCATTCAACGAAACTAGGAAAGTTCGCTAGATAATTAGCCTTGGCGCGATATTCAGCCGCCGCAGGGGTTTGCGCCGGAAGCGACAAAGAACCAAATAGCAGAGAAAGCCCCACGCCCACCCGCAGCAGCATCCGGGACGGAGATCCCAGTCTGGTGAACAAGCTTCGATCCTTACAATGAAGGTGACGCACGAGAATCCCCTTAAGAACAAGGGCACGCGGGTGCCCACGATCAATTGCTTCAATCCGGCTAGGTGATTGATAAGAATCGAGTTCGGATCAGAAATCGCGGCTGCGCTTGGAGGCAGAATTCCCAGATGGAACGAAACTGAAGAAATGGTTCACTTTGAAACTGATGCCTGAATGGCCTGATTCGGGCAGGTAAGTCAAAGAAGCTTGGAAGCGCGGGAGACGCCTTTGAATTCTGATT
>JBGPIX010000522.1:0-2696 GCA_041485085.1 Candidatus Acidiferrum sp. | reverse complement strand
GCAAGCTGTTTGGCTGAGTCCCTCACCAGAATGAACGTTGTCGCGCCAGACCTTGCTATTATTAGAGATTGATGACGCTCCATTTCTCTTTTCTTCGGCTTCCCTGCTTCGTTGGGATTTTCGCCTGGCTCTGCATGCAATCTATCAGCGCTCCAAGTGTCCGCAGTGACAAGTCCCAAAGCGCGAGCGCCAAGCCCATGGTGCATTTCACCGACGTGGCACAGAAAGCCGGGCTCACCACTCCGGTAATTTTTGGCGGCGAAAACACAAAAAAATACATCATCGAAACAACGGGCACTGGCGTGGCCATCTTTGACTACGACAACGATGGATGGCCGGATATTTTCGTCGTGAATGGCACGAAGCTGGATGCCTTGCCAACTTCCAAGGCACCGACGAGCCATCTCTATCACAACAATCACGACGGCACCTTTACCGATGTAACCGAAAAAGCTGGGCTGACTCACACTGGCTGGGGCCAGGGCGTGTGCGTCGGCGACTACGACAACGACGGCTTCGAAGATTTATATGTCACCTACTACGGCAAAAACGTTCTGTACCACAACAATGGCAATGGCACGTTTACCGACGTCAGCGAAAAAGCGCACGTTGCGGGCAACGGCAAAATGTGGGGCACGGGCTGCGCTTTCGTAGACTACGATCGCGACGGAAGACTCGATTTAATGGTCGCGAACTACGTCGACTTTGATTCCGCTACGGCACTTTCGCCGGGCGAGCGACCCTCCTGCATGTGGAAAGGTGTTCCGGTGATGTGCGGCCCGCGTGGTTTGCCGTGGGCGAAAAATATTCTCTATCATAATCTCGGAAACGGCGTGTTCGAAGATGTTACGACCAAAGCGCACATCGATCAGACCAACGGACATTACAGCTTCAGTGTTTCCACATTCGACTACGACGACGACGGCTGGCCGGACATTTTTGTGGCGTGCGACAGCACGTCCAGCATCCTGTATCACAACAATCACGACGGCACGTTTACCGATGTCGCCGTTGTTGCGGGCGCGGCGTTTAACGATGACGGGCGCGAGCAGGCCGGCATGGGCTCCACGGTTGGCGATTATGACGGAGACGGCAGGCTCGATCTGTTCAAAACTAATTTTTCCGACGATACCGCTACTCTCTACCGGAATATGGGTGACGGGACGTTTGACGACAAAACTTTTCCCGCGGGATTCGGACTCAATACGCAATATCTTGGCTGGGGCGTGATGTTTCTTGATGTGGACAATGACGGCTGGCCCGATCTGCTGCTGGTTAACGGGCATGTCTACCCGGAAGTGGACAGCCAGCACCTCGGCAGCAATTTCCAGGAGCCGAAAATTCTTTATCACAACAACGGCAACGGAACGTTTACGGATATTTCGGCGAATGCAGGGCCGGGGATTACCGCGGTGAGTTCTGCTCGCGGACTGGCGGTCGGCGATTTATGGAATGATGGCCGGATGTCCGCGGTCGTCAGCAACATGAACGCGCCACCCATGCTTCTGGTGAACGACGTTCGCAACGGCAATCATTGGATCGCGTTCCGCACTATCGGTAGCAAATCCAATCGCGATGGGATTGGCGCAAAGATCACGGTGAAAGCCGGCGCGCGCACGCTGGTCGACGAAGTTCGCAGCGGGTCCAGCTACATCTCGAATAGCGATATGCGCGTGCACTTCGGCCTCGGCCCGGCCACCAAGATCGAGTGGGTGCAGGTGCGCTGGCCCAGTGGTCTCGTCGAGCGCTTTGAAAACTTGCCTGTGGACGCGATTCATACCCTGAAGGAAGGCTCGGGCATGCCGGTCAATCGTCCCGCTCCTCCCGCCAAGCCCTGATTCGAGGGAATAGTTGGCGGGACGGGAGAGGTCCTTCACTCCCGATGGTCGTTCAGGATAGAAATCCTTCGTGGGATTTCTAATTAACAATAACTGGCCACCCCCTCCCCTCTTTTTCAAAAGTGTTCATTCTAAAGGAACTTAAAGCCCTTTGTTTTGATACACTTTTGGAAGTGTTCATTCTAAAGGTACTTAGGTGCCTCTTTTTGAAGCGTTTTTCGAGCGCTGATTCTAAAGGGCTTAGGCGGTCGAGTGAAATGAAGATTCCGCCGCTGAGTGCGCAAAGATCGGAAGGGGGAACGGATTGATGCAGGGATCGGCCCGTCGCTCTGAGTGCACCGGGGAAACGAGAGTGGCGTCTGACTATCAAAAACAATTGTAACATACAGTACTATATTTGTCAATAGCCATTTAAATTAAATTAATAAGTGGTTTAGGGAGAACGAGATAGCGGGTGACGGCTCGGACTGGAATGCTTCCTTAACCTCAGAAAATATTCTCGATGTCCCGGGCACCGTGGAGAACACGGACAATTTCGAGAGCATCGGCGACAGGCCGGTAGAAAATAATGTAGCGACCGAGGGGAAAGCTTTGAATGCCCGGGGCTAGCTCCTCGCGGTGGCGCCCCGAGCCGGGTTGGCGAGCAAGCGATTGCATCGCCTGGTAGAGTTTGTCGATAAAGGCGTCGGCATTGGCCAAGCTGTCATCGGCGATATAGCTCCAAATCTCAATGAGATCTGTGGTTGCGCGAGGGCTGATGCGGAGCTGAGACACCTACTTCGCACTCTTGACCGATTTCTTCAGGCGGGCAACGCGCTTGATTTCTTGAGGGTCGAACACTGTGGACGGTCCGCTGTC
>JBGPIX010000521.1:0-2701 GCA_041485085.1 Candidatus Acidiferrum sp. | reverse complement strand
TAATGCGCGGATGGGGCTGTACAGCTTCGCGCAGCAGGACGATCAATTCTTCCACGTGATTTATAACGACGGGAGCGGCCTTGTGATTCCTCCCCTGACGCAGAGTCCCACCGGCAGCCTCGTCGCCGCATTTGTCGAGGATCAGTTCAAGCCTACTTCGTGGCTTACGCTCAATGCCGGCGTGCGCCAAACGCACTTTTCCGGCGCGCTCGCCGAAAACGCCACCAGCCCGCGCGTGGGCGCCTCGGTGCGAATTCCCAAATTGAGATGGGTTTTTCGCGGCTTTTACGGGCGCTTTTATCAGGCCCCGCCGCTCGGCACGCTCTCGGGCCCGGCTCTGAACGCCGTCCAAACTCAACAGCAATTGGACTTCGTGCCTTTGCCCGGCGAGCGCGATGAAGAACACCAGTTCGGTGTGACCATTCCACTGAAAGGCTGGGTCGTGGATGCCGACAATTTTCTGACGCGCGCCTCAAATTTCTTCGATCACAACAGCCTGAATGACTCCAACGTATTCTTCCCTGTCGATGTGCAGGGCGCGCGAATCAGCGGGTGGGAGCTGACGCTACGTTCGCCGCGCGTGCGCGACCGCGTCCAGTTCTATCTCACCTATTCGAATCAGCTGGCGCTTGGCCGCGGCTGCATCGTCGGCGGTTTGATTGGCGATTGCCCCGTTCCGGCTCCTGGATTCTTCACCCTCGATCACGACCAGCGCGACACGCTGCACTTCGGCGTCCAGTACACGCTCCCTTGGCGCGCCTACTTTTCAACCGACGTTTCCTACGCCTCTGGCTTTTCGAACGGCGATCCGCCACCAAGCCATCTCCAGCCACACACTACTTTTGATTTGTCGCTTGGCAAGAGTTTCGGCGAAAAGTTCTCCGTCAACTTGCAAGGCATCAACGTCGCCAACCGCCGCGTTCTGCTCGACAATAGCTTTACCTTTGGGGGCACGCACTACCTGAATCCGCGGGAAATTCTTGTGCAATTGCGCTATCGTTTCCACTACTGAATTTCCCGAGGATCAGCGTGCAGCTTGTTCAAGAAACCAAGAATCTTGTCCGTCTGACTCGCTTCGGCATGATCAACTGCTTCCTGGTCAGGGAAGACGATGGTTTCACTCTAATTGATACTGGCCTTGCCGGTTCGGCTCCCGGCATAATTAGGGCGGCTCAAAGCCTCGGCGCGCCGATCTGCCGCATTGTTCTCACTCATGCCCACATTGATCACATAGGGTCTTTGGACGCGCTCGTCCGTGAATATCCGCGAATAGAACTTGCAGCTGGGCAACGCGAGTCCAGACTCTTGCGGAAAGACTTTTCGCTCGATGCGGGTGAAACGGGTAAAAGGCTCATAGGTTTCCCAGGGGTGAAATCTCAACCGACGCGGCTCTTGAACGACGGCGATCACGCCGGCTCCCTTCAAGCCGTATTCTCTCCCGGGCACACACCCGGCCACTTTGCCTTTCTGGATGTCCGGGATAGCTCCCTAATTGCAGGAGACGCTCTCATGACGCAGTTGGGTGTCACTGTGGCGGGAGCGTTCAAGTTCTGCTTTCCATTTCCTGCGCTATTCTCGTGGAACCGGCATTGCGCCGCCGAAAGCGCGAAGAAACTCAGAAACCTCAAGCCCGCGCGCCTCGCTGTGGGACATGGAAAGACAATTGAAGTTCCTGTTGCAGCAATGGATCAAGCTATCGAATTGGCCTTCCGGCAATGCGGGAAAATGCTAAACTGAAGTGACATTCGAATGGCGATGGAGTTCGCCATAAGCGCCCCGGTGACCTTCACCGGGGCTGATGACTCCTGGCAGATTCGCGCCAGGAGTTTTTTGTTTGTAATGCTCGGCCATCCGTTGGCGCTCCCGGGCAGGCTGCAGACTGGAGAGGGATTGCGTCTCACGTTGATTGCGATATTTGGTGCAGTCGGCACACTGGCCCGCTACGGCCTGCAAGGCCTCGTGCAAATCCGCGCGGAGAGCACTTTCCCCTATGGCACGCTGCTCATCAATTTGACGGGTTGCTTTTTGCTTGGGTTGATCGGCCAATTCACGCTCAATCACATGGTAATCTCACCGGATTGGCGCGTGGCCATCGCCGTCGGCTTTTTCGGCGGGTATACAACTTTCTCCAGCTTTGGCTGGGAAACCGCCAAGATGCTGGAAGCCGGCGAGTGGGCCTGGGCCACGGCCTATGTAGGAGCGAGCGTGGTGGTCGGCCTGCTCCTCAGTGTCGCCGGAATTCGCTTGGCGAACAAGTTCTAGCAAGGTACGGCCGGGCCTAGATTCACAAGTCTCCAGTCAAGACACATAAGTCACGGAGTTGTCCATGACCCACGAAAAATTCGAAGGCGAGCGCACGCTGATGCGCATTCACATCGGCGAATCCGACAAATGGCACGGCAAACCGCTCCACGAAGCCATTGTTGAAATGCTGCGCAGAGACGGCTTTTCCGGCGCAACCGTGCTGCGCGGCGTCGGCGGCTACGGCGGCTCCAGCATCTATCACACCGACAAGCTTCTCCGCCTCTCTCAGGATCTACCCATCATCCTCGAAGTCATCGAATCCCTGGAGCGTATCGAAAGAATCCTCCCCCGCCTCGACGAAATGGTCGAAGGCGGGCTAATCACGCTCGAAAAAGTCCGCGTAATCCTCTACCGCGCCGCCAAGAAATAGTTTTGGAGCGCGGCAGCTCGCTGCCGC
>JBGPIX010000520.1:0-2702 GCA_041485085.1 Candidatus Acidiferrum sp. | reverse complement strand
GTAGCGAGGGGTTTGTAAATCAGACCGATGACTATGCCGATGATAGTCCACTGGACGAAGTAAGCCACAGCCTGTCCCAGAGCGAGTTTCAGCCCGATGTTCAGGTTCACGTAGTTGTGCAGCACAAATGCGCAAACCACGAAAATGCCAATGAGAACGCCGAAGCGCGCACCTTCCGTAGTGCCCGAACCGCCCTGATGTATCATTGCGAAAATTATGGCGACAACCAGGATCGTAATGAACGTGGCGACCAATCCAATTGGCATAACATCTTTCATTTTTTCCTTAGGTCGGAATACGGCCGGGTACTTGTGGCCTTCATTGATAAGAGCTGGCACCAGCCAAAACACTAAGAAACCAACAGGGAGCGAAGCGTTTGCTGGCTGATTTCATTACTGGATCACATGCCATGGTGCACGCGGATCGTTTTATGACGCTCGATCCAAAGCGCTATGCGCGGGATTTTCCGGAACTGAAACTCGCGTAGTCTGTCTTCGTCACTTCGCAAAACCCACGCCCTGAGGAAAGTTCAAAACCCCCACACGCAAGGGCGGCGTGCGGGGCACCCGGCAAGGAAAGTTAGGGTACGTGAAGCCGACAGATATCTTCCAGGTTGCGAATTTTCAGAAGCTTCTTGGCGTGCGGAGAAGAATCTGGCGGGTCCTTTGAAACTCGGCGCACCAGTTGCATTTTTGCTTTTTCGAATTCCAACGCGCCGGGTGTCGCAAGGACAAATCGGTACTCTTGCTGCCAAGCATACTCGTCGAGCTTAGAAGTGGCGATCATTTCGGGCAAAGCCCATCGAGGGTTGGATGCTTCGGTGGGCGGGTAGTACATGACCCGCCGAGCATAAAAGATACTTGCTTCCCGCGCTTCTTCGATCCTGACACAGAATCTTGCGGTGTTGAGTATTTCGACGCACGCCACCGCTTTGAATCTCTTCCAAAGTTCAGAAGACAAGACTCTACTTGTGCAAAAAACGAGAATCTCTTCCAGATTCGCGGTGGATTCAAAGCTCCACCCAGGCAGTACGGAATGTATTCCAGTGGATTGGTTTGTGACGGGCAACCCTGCGGCCGGCTTATAAACCGACGTCCCTTCGAGTTCATCACCTCGAATGTTTTCATCCTCGTAGTTGCGGAAATATCCGAGCGACTGAAAGAAGACCTCACCGTTCAGAAGGGCTTCAGCATATTTGACCTGAGAGTAGTACTTAAACAAGCTTCGACGCATGGGAGGTGTTGTGGGGAACTCGGGGACAGGACCCGGGGCCAGACGGGACGTTTTCTGATATTTCTTTCACAAGACTCGCTTGGCTCATTATGACTGGACATTTGAAAGAAAGGGAAACTTCCCGTCGGTCCCCCTCCGTCGTCTATTATCATTATATCTTTGCTAGGAGTAACCTTATCCGCTCGAGTTCCTGTCCTGTGGGTTTTCGGGCCGTCTTCCGAATGTGGTCGCGTACCTCCTCGAAGTAGTTTGCAATTTTCACTAACTGGTCTTTGCCATTGTCTTGACCCATTCGGCGACATCGAATTTGGACTTTGTAGGACATATTCCTTTCCGATTCACGTAGCTGCACTTTCATAATCTGGGGATGCTGGTCCGTCAGAATCATTTCAATTCGCTCTTTCGTCGCAAATTCGCAAAGAGCTTCCGTAATGGCAGCGCGCCCGAACCAACCCAAGCCTAGTTCTTCATACTGTTCGTATCTTTTTGTAGCCCCCTCGTCGCACAAAATCGAGATTTCGGTGAGCAAGGTAAACGGCCAATCGGGATGGGATTCGACGAGAGTGTAGTCGATCTGAAAAGACCCATCTGCGTAGCCCCATGTCTCTGACCAGTCGATTTGAGACGCACCCGACTTCAATCGTCCCTGATCGATTTTCGTAACCCGGGCAACCGCTTCCACAAGTGCTTTCAATCCGCCTCTGAAATCCTTACGAAAGTCCGCGTACAGCTTTTCCCGCAGAAACACAGGCATCTCACAATCCTCGACGAGCACTGGAAGAACAACGACTCTCTTTTCATCAAGTTCACGCATCAGACCAGCGCTCAATTCCTTCTTACACCACTCGGACGCAACGGACGCCTTTGAAAGGACGATGAGTAAGGCACTCGAATCCTGAATTGCTTCTTGCACCCGGTTAAGAATTGAATCTCCCACATTCAGTTCCCAGGTATCGACCCACACATGAGCATCATGTTTAACAAGGCTTAGAGCTAGCTTATCCACAAAAGCCTTGTCAGCATGCGAGTAACTAATGAAGATTGGCATAAGTTCTTCTCTCAGTAATTCTTTTATATCAGTATTCTAACGTACTAAGATACGTTAACCGGGCAAGTTACTCCAGTTAATACGTTTAACCGGGCGGGTGGGACAGGCTTTTGAATCGGGTGGCGCACGCTTTGGCGTTTGGTATTTCGAAGGGTGCGGTCTTTGAATCTCAAGCAAAGGCCAGGCGCCTCGCGGGGCGGGGATGGGGCGGCCGAGTTCTTTGGCGGTTTCCATCCATTCATGGATGATGCTCTCCCCCGGCTGTACTTGACATCCGTGGAAAATCAGATAATCTGATAATCAGATTATGAAGAAAACGAGCATAACGGTAACCGAGGCCGCCCGCAATTTCGCCGACTGCGTGAACCGCGTGCACTATCAAAACGTCACGTTTGTGCTTGTGAAGAACGGTGAACCGTTC
>JBGPIX010000519.1:0-2726 GCA_041485085.1 Candidatus Acidiferrum sp. | reverse complement strand
TGAGGGGAATTAGCCGAATTTCCCGGACTTCTAAACCTTCGTCGCTACCAGGGCAATTTTGCCCAGAATGCACCACCCGGCGATGTATAACCTCCTTCTATCCCGTGACATAGAGCCGGCGAATGCAAAATTACGAAACGAAACGATAATGAGCGGCTTCCGTTCATCCCCGGAGATGAAAATAAGCCGCATCGCCGCTTTCGATTTCAGCAACTTGCACGAATTTTCGGAAGAACCTAGCTAACTTTCCGGCGCAAAATTCAGTTTTTGGTGAAATCCCGCGCCGGGGCGAGCGCGATAAAAACGGCAAAAGCCCGGCGGTACAACCCGCCGGGCATGGAAATCATTGAGACTGAGGGACTTCGCGAAATCACTTTTTGGCGTCAGCCAAAAATCTTCCGATGTTAATCAAGTTATCGGCGATGACGCCCAAACCGACCCAACGCTTAGCTCCGTCGTCGCCTTTGTAGCGGCTGCGATTGAGTCCGTGCCGCCGCTTCAAAACACTAATCCGACCTTCGCATCCAGTTCTCCACTTCTGGCCGTTGCGGAACCACCGCTTCTTCTGTTCGCGCTTACGTTCCGCGCTCTTGGTAGAGCGATTGGGTATGGAGACCCGCTGGACGCCTTTTTCTTTCGCCTCCGTTTCATTCTTGGCCGAGTGGAATCCGGCATCGGCGGCCACCAAACGGGGAATTTGCCCCAGTTGTTGTTCGTGAAGTTCGATGGCGGGAATCAACAACGCCCGGTCATCGGGCCGTTTCTCATAGACCTCAAAATCGGTAACGATCTGATTCTCGGCTTCCTGGATCTTCACCATCTTGCCGAATTCGGTGGGTTTGCCCGCCTTGCCTTTTCGAATGGCTTCGGTGCTGGTCTCGAACATGCTGAATAACTTGTTCTCGGCGTGAGTATTTCCGTCGAACACACGGGCTTTGGTTGGTCGCATCACCTGCTGAACGAGCGGCACCATGGTGTCCAACTCTTTCCGCAGACCCTCCAAAGCCGCCTGTCGCATGATGTCGGAGGAACGCTTCACTCCTGCCCCGACCTCTTGGGCGAACTGCTTGGCCTGCCCCACCACCCGACTGGTAGAGGCCAGCAGTTTCTCATAGGCTTTCTTCAGTTTGTCCTGGCCCTGTTGGCCCTTGCTGCGCGCCGCTCGCGCGATCTCAATCGCCCGCAGTTTCACGCTTCGGCTGCGATCGCGCAACTTGGTCCCCACTTGTCCAGCGATTTCCTCGATCTTCTTCATGCCGCGGATCAGCACCCGCACTCCATCTCCCCGTAGGCTGCTGTCGGTTGGGTAGTGGATATTGGTTTCCACGACGGTCGTGTCCAGGCGCAACTTGCGCCCTTGGACGATCTCTTCCTCCTGCGCAATCGCCACCATGCGCTGATGTACCTGCTTGACGGCTGCTGGTCCCAGTTGGCGAGCCAGCCGCCCCATGGTCTTGTCGTCTGGGACTTTGCTTCCGCCGATGCGCGTAAACTCGCGATATACCAGATTGGCGCGCACCGCGCGCGTCAACTCTTGGAAGCTGTAATCGCGCACATGCTTCAGCAGGAGCATGCGCAACACGACCTCGGCGGGCGTGCCGGGCCGTCCCCGCGTCTTGCTCTTCTTCAGGCGTTTGGATAGCTCCTGTTGAATGAGGGTGAGCAACGCATCGTCTTCCAGGACCTGGTCGGCCTGGCGCATCCAGGGCTCCCACAGATCGGTTACCTCTTCAGTGATGAAGCCATCGGCGAAGCTGCGCTGGAGACGGCGGGCGGCGATCACGCTGGACGCTCCTTGGACTCATCGCGATCCATGCGCAGCAGTTGCTGATTAAGTTCGCTGATAGCCTCGATGGTTTCCTTTACGGTGCGGTAGTGCTGCAAAGCCTTGCGCACCTGGGGAACCTGTTCGGGGCGAAGACTCAGTTGACGGGTTTGGCCACCGGGATAGTTGACGTTGAGCACCGCCAGAGGATGGCCTTCGCCGCGAGCGCACTTGGGGCAACCGCTGGAGTGATGGACGGTGCGTTGGAGCAGGGAGCCGCGCAAGAGCCCGTCGAGGCCGGTGAGCCGGGCGGCGAGTCGGTTGCGTTTATGGATGGCCTGCTTACGTGTCATCTATACAGATGATACATAATAGTTACTGTTCCGTCAAGACATTTTTAAGAAAAATGTTTCGGGGTTCGAGCCCAGTCAATCCGGAGAAAAACAGCTCCCATCAAGATGGGTTCCAGGCGAAACAGCCGGAACCATGAGAACTTAGCCGTCGCTGATCGTCGCCGGCATGTCTGTCTTGCGCGGGTATTCTCCGCGTCTTTCTTGGCGAGCTTGGCGACTTGGCGAGAGATATTCTTGCCAGCCGTCCCTGCCATGGCACAGGCACCGCGCCCGGATCGCCATCTCTCTGTCTCTCGCAAAGTCGCCAAGCTCGCCAAGAAACACAACCGCGATGGCAAATCGCGTTCCGCCAGAACGGCTGCGGGCTTACCACCTCACCCCGCAAGGTTCCCAACAGTCACCGTTAGTTCCCAGCGTCCCGTGTTGAGATTCGTTCGCCAGCCGACAAGAATCAGATGGTTGGGGACAGGCCGACGACCGCCGCCCACTGAGCTTTCGGTACGACCTTGCACGAACCTCGCTTCGGCCTCTCTGAAAACACGCGACTTAGCCCCTCATTTTTGCGCCGGAAAGTAGCTAGTGCTTAATTGCGTAAATTGACAATTGTA
>JBGPIX010000518.1:0-2736 GCA_041485085.1 Candidatus Acidiferrum sp. | reverse complement strand
GATCGGCGTGTGGGGACTCAGCTACGGCGGATTCTTCACCCTGATTGCGATGACCGATGAACCGAAGCTGTTTCGCGCTGGCGTGGACGTGGCCGGAGTAGTCGACTACGTAATGTACTACTCCGATCCCTATCATGGCGATTGGACGGCGAGCCGTATCGGAACACCCGAGCAAAATCCGAAGGTATATGCAAACGCGTCTCCGATTTCCCACATCGATCGTCTGGAACGCCCCTTGCTCGTGCTTCACGGTACCTCCGACGTAAATGTCCCGTATCTGGAATCCGTCTGGCTCATCGACGAAGCACTCAAGAAGGGCAAAGGTGAGTTGCTTTCCTACATGATGTATCCCGGCGAATTCCACTATTTTACTCGCGCGCATATTCTGCTGGATGCTTGGCACCGCGTGGACGACTTCTTTGCGTTTCACCTGCAAGGTAGGATCAAGGCGCCCCGCTGAGAATTTCAGAATGAGCTGCGGCCGCATCTAGAGGCGGTCCTGATTGGCTGGCAGTTCTCAGGTAGGAAGCATCTCGCCGTCCGTGATATAAGCCATTGGCTGGTCGGCAGATCATCTGAGGTGCAAGGCGTTCCGTTGCGGCCATTATCTTGGACTTCAAGGATAGGGAAATAATCCTAATCAATCGGAGGCTCTCCGTGGTTTTCATTCGCAAGCGGATGTTGTATTTCGCCTGGATTGTAGCTCTTACGTGCGCAGTCGCGGCCAATGCACAGCAACCCGACAACGAGGAGGAAGGCGCGTTAAAGTTCCGCTTCGTCGGCCCAAAGGTCGGAAATCGCATTGCGGCGGTGGCCGGTGTGCCGGGAGATCCGAGCACGTATTACGCCGGGGCGGCATCCGGCGGCGTTTGGAAGTCGACTGACGGAGGCAATCGTTGGACGCCTATCTTTGACAAGCAACCCGCTGCAGCGATTGGCTCCCTGGCCGTTGCGCCGTCCGACCCCAGCGTCGTTTGGGCGGGTACCGGTGAAGCCTGGGTGATTCGTGATAGCGACGTGATGGGCAACGGAATCTATAAGTCCACGGACGCCGGGAAGACCTGGACCAACATGGGGCTTCAGGAGACCGGCCGCATCGGCCGCATCGTCGTGCATCCCTCGAACCCGGACATCGTGTTTGCCTGTGCCCTCGGACGCGCCACTGGACCTCAGCAAGAGCGCGGCGTCTTTCGCACGATCGACGGTGGCCAGCATTGGGAACGCGTGCTCTTTGGCGGAGAAAATGTGGGCTGCTCCGGGCTTTCCATGGATCCGCACAATTCGCGAACTTTATTCGCGGGAATGTGGCAAGTGGAAATGCACACCTGGGCGGAACTTGGCGGCGGCCCTGGCAGCGGAATTTACGTTTCGCGCGACGGCGGAACGAAGTGGTCTCGCATCGAAGAGCACGGCCTGCCTCATGCTCCACTCGGCAAGATCGATGTCGCCGTGGCTCCCACAAACTCCAGGCGCGTCTTCGCCTTGATCCAGACCAAGGATCAGGGTTCGGTCTGGCGGTCCGACGACGCGGGTGAACACTGGAAGGCGGTCAATTTCCAGAGGGCTTTGACTGGGCGCGCGGGCTATTACATTCGCATCGCGGTTTCGACCGGAACCGACAACGAAGTCTACGTTGCTAACAGTTCGTTCCATCAATCGCTCGACGGTGGACAGAATTTTCAGGAAGTCCACTGGGGCGGAGACACTCACGATATCTGGGTTGATCCCGCCAATCCCGATCGTTTTGTAATCACCGATGACGCGGGAATGAACATTACCACGGTACACGGCCGCGGCTTCCACCGCGTTACTCTGCCAATCGGCCAGATGTACCACGTGGATGTCGACAACCAGGTTCCGTACTACTTTTACAGCAACATGCAGGACGACGGAAACATGCGCGGCCCCAGCGTGCCCGTCGACTCGCAGGAAACAGGATGGGATCATCGCATGGGCGGTTGCGAGTCCGGCTTCACCGTTCCGGATTTGGCCGACACCAACGTTGTTTGGGCCACTTGCTATGGCAACAAGGTCACCCGTTGGGATGCCCGCCACAAGCATGCGCGCTCGGTCAGTCCGTGGTTGCACACTCTGGATTCACCGCCGAACGCCATCAAATACCGCTGCCATTGGACGGCTCCGCTCGCCATCGATCCCTTCGACCACAACACCGTCTATTACGGCTGCCAGGTCATTTTCAAAACCACGAACGCCGGTCAGAGCTGGACCGTCACCAGTCCGGACTTGTCGACGCAGGACCCCGCTCACATCGTTCCCTCCGGAGGAATCGTCGGCGACAACCTCGGCCAGTTTTACGGAGAAGTGGTCTTCGCGATTGCGCCATCCAAGATCCAAAAGGGGTTGATCTGGGCAGGAACAAACGATGGTCAGGTCTGGTATACGAAAGACGGCGCGGCAACTTGGGTAAACGTCACGAAGAGCATTTCTGGAATGCCTCCCTTGGGCACGATCACCAGCATCACGCCTTCCACCTTTGATCCTGCCACTGCCTACATCAGTGTCGATTTTCACCTGGTGGACAACCGCGATCCATTCATTTACAAGACCACCGACTTTGGCAAATCCTGGAAGCCCGTCACCGGAAATCTTCCGAAACATTCCTTGTCCTACGTCCGCACCATCACCGAAGATCCAAACTGCCAGGGACTGCTGTTTGCCGGCACGGGGAACGGACTCTTCTACTCGCTGGATGATGGAGGACATTGGACGGCATTG
>JBGPIX010000517.1:0-2764 GCA_041485085.1 Candidatus Acidiferrum sp. | reverse complement strand
GGCCGCTTCCGCCAGAACCTTCTCGGCAAGCGCGTGGACTATTCCGGCCGCTCCGTGATCGTCGTCGGCCCGGAATTGAAGCTCCACCAGTGCGGTCTGCCCAAGAAGATGGCGCTCGAACTCTTCAAGCCGTTCATCTACCACAAGCTCGAAGCGCAGGGCCACTGCACCACCATCAAGCAAGCCAAAGAAATGGTCGAGCAGCAGGAAGCGGTCGTCTGGGACATTCTGGAAGACGTCATCCGCGAACATCCGGTGATGCTCAACCGCGCGCCGACGCTTCACCGCCTCGGCATTCAGGCGTTCGAACCGGTGCTCGTCGAAGGCAAAGCCATCCGCATCCACCCGCTCGTCTGCACCGCGTTCAACGCGGACTTCGACGGCGACCAGATGGCCGTGCACATCCCGCTTTCACCCGAATCGCAGGTCGAAGCGTCCGTGCTGATGCTCAGCTCGCGCAACATTCTGTCGCCTGCTCACGGCTTGCCTCTGGCCGTGCCGTCGCAGGATATGGTCCTCGGCATCTACTATCTGACCAAGAACAAGCCCGGAGCCAAGGGTGAAGGGCGCGTGTTCGGCGCCACCGATGAAGTCGTCCTGGCGCTGGAAGCCGGCGAAGTGGAACTGCTCACGCCCATTCGTCTGCGCTACACCGGGGAACTCATCGACCTCACCACCGCGTACGACAACCAGGACGTGCCGCACACCATCCCGGTAAAGATGGAGCGCCAGTTCATTCAGACCACCGTGGGACGCGTTATTTTCAATTCCCACTTGCCGGAAAAATTTCCCTATGTAAACGGCCTTCTCAAGAAGAAGGGCGTTCAGCAGCTCGTCTATTACGCTTACTTGCGCTTCGGCCTCGAGGACACCGTCGTTCTGCTCGATCAATTGAAAGAGGTGGGCTTCCATTACGCCACCATGTCCGGCATTTCGATCGGCATCGACGACATGCTCATTCCGAGCGACAAGTACAAGCTCGTGGAAAATGCCGAAAAGGAAGTCGTCAAGGTGCAGCAGCAATACCTCGACGGCGCCATCACTAACGGCGAGCGCTACAACAAGGTCATCGCCATCTGGGGCGACATCACCGAAAAGGTCGCCGACGAAATGTTCAAGGCCCTCGAGACCCAGGACAAAGAGGGCAACATCAACCCCGTTTACGTCATGGCGGACTCCGGCGCCCGCGGTTCCAAACAGCAGATCCGCCAGCTTTCCGGCATGCGCGGTTTGATGGCCAAGCCTTCCGGCGAAGTCATCGAAACGCCCATCACTTCCAACTTCCGCGAAGGCCTCACCGTGTTGCAGTACTTCATCTCGACGCACGGCGCGCGCAAGGGCTTGGCCGATACGGCGCTCAAGACCGCCGATTCCGGCTACCTCACCCGCCGCCTCGTCGACGTCGCGCAGGACGTGATCATCAACGAGCGCGATTGCGGCACGACCGACGGCATCTTCGTTGAACCCATTGTCGAAGCCGGCGTCGAAGTCGAGCCGCTGCGCGACCGCATCGTGGGCCGCGTTTCGCTCGACAAGATCAAGGACTTCGAGGGCACGATCATTGTTGACGTGAACCAGGAGATCACCGAGGAGCTTGCCAACCAGGTCCAGGGCGCAGGCATTGAGCGCGTGCGCATTCGTTCCGTGCTCACTTGCGAATCCCGCCGCGGCGTTTGCGCGCTGTGCTACGGGCGCAACCTCGCCACCGGCCGCATGGTGGAACTCGGCGAAGCCGTCGGCGTCATCGCCGCACAGTCCATCGGCGAACCCGGCACGCAGCTGACCATGCGTACGTTCCACATCGGTGGAACCGCCACCCGTGTTTCCGAGCGCTCCACGCTCGAAGCGCGTAACAACGGTGTCGTCAAGTTCGTGGACCTCAAGCATGTCGAAGGTCGCGGCGGCACCCGCATCGCCATGAACCGCGCTGGCCTCATCGCCATCGTCGACGAAAAGAACCGCGAGAAGGAGCGCTACCACGTGGTTTACGGCGCGCGCCTCCGCTGCCAGGACGGCGAACACGTTACCCACGGCCAGAGCCGAGCCGAATGGGATCCGTTCACCTTCTCGATCCTCACCGAAACCGCCGGCTCCGTGAAGTTTGACGACCTGCGTCCCGGCTTGACGATCGAAGAGCAGGTGGACGAAGTGACCGGCCTTTCGCAGGACGTGGTCACTTTGCCTCCAGGCGATGAAAAACATCAGCCTGCGATCCTCGTCCGCGATTCTTCGGGCAAGGTTCGCAAGAAGTACCTCATGCCTTCCCGTGCCCACTTGATGGTCAAGGATGGCGATGAGGTGCAAGCCGGCGACGTGCTTGCGAAGATCCCGCGCGAAACCACCAAGACCAAGGACATCACTGGCGGTCTCCCGCGCGTTGTCGAACTCTTCGAGACCCGCAAGCCCAAGGATCCCGCCGTCATCAGCGAAATCGACGGCGCGGTCAAGTACGGCGACATTGCCAAGGGCATGCGCAAGGTTTACGTCGAAAGCCACGATGGCAAGACCACCAAGGAATATTCCATTCCCCGCGGCGTGCACATCAACGTTCAGGAAGGCGACCACGTGAAGGCTGGAGAGGCCCTCATTGACGGCCCGCTCAACTTGCACGATTTGCTCGCCGTCCTCGGCGAAAAGTTCACGCAATCGTACCTGGTCAACGCCATTCAGGAGGTTTACCGCCTCCAGGGCGTCAACATCAACGACAAGCACATCGAGACCATCTCGCGCCAGATGATGCGTTGGGTCAAAGTCGAAGACGTTG
>JBGPIX010000516.1:0-2775 GCA_041485085.1 Candidatus Acidiferrum sp. | reverse complement strand
TTTTCAGGATGAGCTCTGGCGCGCTTACTAGTTCGGATGGAAGAAAAGCGGCGGCAAGCCGCCGCACTCCCAAAGCGATTCCAGCTCCCCGCTGAATCGATGATCCCCCTCCCTGTTTTTTGGAAGTGTTGCATTTAAAGGACTTATGGTTCGCTTAGAGTTGGTGTAAGTGGTTTAGAATCAACACATGCGGTGCAGGTTTGTAAGTGTTGCATCTAAAGGAGATGGCTGTCTTCCGTTCGGTGGAGGCGCCGACGAACATGGTGCGGAAGAGCCTCACTCGTAAAGGAGTGAGCTGTGGGTGCGGGTTGGGCTGCGGGATTGTGTGGAGTCTTGGCGGTGGTCGAGGCAGCGAGATTGGAATGAGAGGCGGGTGGTTGCGGGGCGGGCGTAGCTGGAGATGAAGAAGAGGAAGAAGCAGGTTCCTCCCGATAAGACTCGGGACTCGCGCCACGTGTCGGGCGCTCGTCGCTGCGCTCGGAATGACCATTCGCGGAGGTTGGCTTTGGAGGAGACGCCTTGCCTGAGGGGTTCTTTGTTGCCGTCATTTGCGGTGCACAGCCAGGAATGGCTGTGCCACCGGTTTGCTGACCGGCCAATACATGCTGAGCGAATTCGGTGCTGGTGGGGGGCATGGGAGTGTGCGGCGATGGGGCCGACTGTGGGGCGGGCTGGGGTTGGGGCTGAGGTTGACCGGGATGCTCGGGTTGCGGGGCGGTGGCGGGTTGAGGCTGGGGCGATTCAGACTGTTGAGGTTCGGGGGCGGGCGGGAAGCGGTAGTTGTGGTTGCCGTTGACGGAGTTGCGGATGGATTTGCGCCAGCCGTCGGTGCCGAAGGTGTTGATGTATTCGTCTTGGGAAATGTGGATAGCTTGCATGAGGGTTTGGGCCAGGTAGGCGACGGTGCGGGCGGTCCTGGGTTTAACATCGCCGCGGATGACGGCGGGGATGAGGCAGCCCAGAGCGGTGCTGAGATCACAGGCGGAGAGGTAGTCGCCGGAGAAGTAATGAGCCAGGTCTTTGCCGAGATTTTGTCTGGCGCGGGCGCGAGCTTCTTTTTGGGCGTGGTCGGGGCAAAAGCGGGGATGGTTGCCAAAGCGGGGAGAGCGGCAACGGCGGCCGTCCGAGAAAGTAAACGAACACAGGGACACGCGGTCCTTTGGACTGAGAGAGGACATAGAAGTCTCCTTAGAGTTGAGTTTTGGGATTGCTTAGTGAAGAGAACTAATAACCGGCGCCAATCGGGAGATTGGCGTTCCCGGAAACAGAAACGCCTCGGCTGGAGCCGGGGCGCAGTAGTCAACAGAGATATTGTACCACAACGGTAAGGCGGGTCAAATTAAAACATTAGAATACGTCCCGTCTGTCCCCGAGTCCCCCGAGTCCCAAATTGCTTGCTGTTCTCCGCAAACGCGGCGTAAATTGACTAGTCGTCGCAAGGATTGTGACCGTTTCGTATTGTGGGCCGCTGCGGAGGTAGATGCCATCAAAGCAGACAAACTGAAATCACTGAAGGACTTAGTCGACCAGTTCAAACCATTCAAAGAACGTAGGGCTCGAGCTTCAGAGCGCTTAGCTCAGAGTGGTGGACGAGAATGGAACTTTGCAATTCTCGGAATTCACACTGACATTGAATGGTTCTCCCTTGCGCCAATCGGTGAGTTTCGTCGCGTCTTGGAACCACCGGGAGAGATTGAGCTAGCGGCCGCGCTGAGGGATCCGCGAATGTTTGGCGCTGTCGGTCGTTACTCGCACGGGATAAGCCATGAGTTGGCGATGAATAGAGAAATAGAGGAAAGCGATCAGCAGGCAGTTTTTGACCTCGCTTGGATTTTCATATCTGCGCTGCGCGTTAAGACGCTCGCTGAGTTCCTCGTTCCAGCGGCGGCGGATCATTCTTGGTCGGTAATCGCAGCTCTCGAACAACAATGTTGCGAGGCACGGTTAATTGAGGACGTGCCTCAAGCACGCCGCGTAGAGGCTCCCGTTCTTGTCCGAGAAGGTGACCTGGAGTGGGTGGTCGGCAACGTTACTCCATTCATGCGGATGCTCCAGGTGCCGAAGTTCCACCTTGCCGTCGAGGCAATCACAACTCACCAGCACTTGCTGAGTTCTCGAATGATGGTTGCATCGCTTTGGTCAGGGATCGAGGCTCTAATGGGCATTCAGGCAGAACTCCGGTTCCGATTGGCACTTTCTGTGGCTTGCGCGCTTGAGCCGCGCGGGGCGCAACGCGTCGGACGTTATCGGCAAGTCAAAAAACTCTATGACTGCCGCTCTCGAGCGGTTCATGGAGCTGAAATGAGCGAAGACGAGTTGGCCAGTCATATCATCGAGACGAGAAGAATTCTTTCCGCGATTCTTTGCAGAATGATTGAAGGTGACAAGGTGTTGTCGGAAGAAGATATTGAGCGAGAGCTGCTTCAGTGAAATAAGGCTTCCAGAAGTCGCAGCTTTGGTCGATCCTGCTGCAATTCTCCTAAACCCGACAGGCGAACCGACGCCCTTCGGCTGCAGTCAGAGCAAGGCGAGTTATTGTGCGGTGCGGGCGGGCAAATCAGGCGCTGCGGGGGAAGGAGCCTTGGGAGAGGCCGCGGATGACGCCGACTAGGTAGCTCCAGGTGGCTGTTGGGCTCCGGGGAGGGTGTAATGAAACTGGGTGGCGGGAGCCGATGAAGAGAGTAGAGGCTGGGCGTCAAAGAGCAACGCCGTGGGCAGTCTGGCTGGCAAGCAAGAAGGTCTTGGGGTAGGAGCCGCGACCGCAGATCTTGAATG
>JBGPIX010000515.1:0-2797 GCA_041485085.1 Candidatus Acidiferrum sp. | reverse complement strand
TTCTGCTGAAGGCTGAAAACTTCGACATGGTCGATGTTCGTTATATAGATTTGCTGGCGCCCCTGGTCGTAAAGAAGGAACGTGAGGAATCCTGGCAGCGAATTCGAATGAACGCTTTGCAGATACTGGAATGACTTTGTGGACGTCGTGGAACCCGCGGGAGAAGCAACGAAAACGTCCGCTTTGCCGGAGGAACCAGCGGGCGTTTGAAGGGTGATGCGCTCAAGGGAGAAAGGATAGCTGGCGTCGAGAGCGAGAGAAGAAGCGATGCTAGTTACGCTCTCCACTTTTTGGACGGTAGCGTTTGCACCGCCGACCTTTACGATGATTTTTGTTGGATCGCTGCCGAAACCGTAGCCATAGATTTGCAGTGAGTCGCCGCCGGTGTTTATGCCGGCGTTTGGGAATAGCTGCAAAATTTGCGGGCCGTAGCTGAAGGCATCCGGGGCAATGGCGAGCCAGCCGTTCTGGAAATAGGCGGTCAGGTTGACGGCTCCGTTCAAGACGCTTGAGGGAGTGCTTGCCTGGATTTGCGTGGAGCCCGAGACGCTAGCGTTCTTCGCCGATTGCGCGCCGAAGTTTAATTGAGTGAGCGAAGTGAAGTTCTGGCCGACAAGCGTGGCGGAAATTCCGCCAGCGAGAGGGCCTTCGGATGGTTGAAGGCTAGGGGCGGTAGCGATGATGGGAGCCGGTAAAGGCAAGGTGGATGGCGCGGCAGCGTCGATAAAGCTGACGCCGCGATTCGAAAGGCCAAAGAGGAGTTGTGTTTCGTCGGCATCCTCGATTTCCGAGGAAATTCCCTGAATCGCTACGTCCGGCATCCGGCCGACGAGCTGACCACTATGACCGTCGAGAACAGTAATCAGGGGGGCTCCGGAGTTCGATTCGCTCAAGTACAAATAATTACCATTGCGAGAGAACGTGATGCCGTGGGGGATTGCGGAAACGTAGCTAGCGACCTGATTGAGGGAAGCATCCAGCAAAAGTAGTTGCGTTCCTCCGTTTCCAGCAAAGATTGCGGCAAAGCGGCTGCCGTCGGAGTTGGCGGCGAGGATGCGGCTTAGACCTGTGCCGAGTGTGACAGGTCCCGCCACGATGTGGCTGCTCGAATCGTAGAGGGCTATTTCCCCGCTGGAGTCGTTGGCTGCCGCGAGAACTTTTGAATGATCGCCGGAACGGGCGAGGACTCCAACTCCTTGCTGGAAGAGAGCGGGAGCGGTGGAAGTAAGATCGGTCAGCAAATTTGACGAGGGGTCCCAGAGGGCGAGCAGGGCTTCCGAAGAGACGGGCTGGCGCAGGCGCACCAGGGCTTTGCCGTTTGAAAGTGAGAGGACTTCGACGGGACGGCTGAAGATCGTGCCGGGGAGCGGAGTGAGCCCCGTTAGCGCGTAGCGATTTTTTACTTTTAGAGAGGAAGTATCGATCGCAACAATTTGCTCGATCGCGGTACCAATCAAAACGGTAGCGCCATCGGCGGAAAGGTCGGCGCTGCTGGCACCGGGCACGGAGATTTGCGCGACGCGCGTTTGGCTGGTGGTGGAGAAAACTTCCACGCGATTCATGGCGCGATTGGCGATGAAGACATGCTTGTTGGTGGGATCGTAGGCGATGTGGCGGTGATGCGGTTCACCAAACGGATCGTCAGAGGCGGAATTCGAATCTGTTCGCACGTAGGCAGTGCGCGGAAGCGCGGAATTTACGGCGCTTTGGATCGCGACAGATAGCGGGTTCGAATGAGACAGAGCGCCGCTGGTGCCCTGCACAGAGACGGTGAAATTTCCGGTGGTTGCATTCGCGGAAGCGCCAAAGACGACGGGCGTGTTTGCACCAGCAGTAACACTGAAGGGACTCGCAGGATTCGAAGTGACACCGGCAGGAAGCGCGTTGAGCGTTACTTGGACGGCACCGGAAAACCCATTCAGGGGATTTACGGAAACATTGATGGCAGGACTCGCGGCACCTTGGGTGATGGAAATCGAGTTCGATGACAGGTTCAGCGTGAAATCAGCGGCAGGTGGCGGAGGTGGTGGAGGACCTGAAGTGGTACTGCCGCAACCGGCGCAGACCAATGCGTACGAAAGGAGAATTGCCAGCGGGACGCCGCGACGGTACCGTCCCATGAGATGATCCCCGCTTACGTTCCGCGCGGAGGGCTGGTGCCGCGAGATGAAGGAAAGGCGGACCCGGCCTGCGCGCTACGCCAAGAATGTGCCCGAGGCCACGATACACTTACTCATCTAATTGTCAAGTTAACAAATACTCGAAGAGAGAGCAAACGAGGCGGCTAACAAACGAACGGCGCCCCGGTAAACCGGGACGCCGTTGACGAAAACAGAGTTAAAGAAGAGCGAAAGTTAAATGGTCTTGGTTGCCGCCGCGCCGGCCGGTGCGGAGCTGCGAGCAAACGAGCCGCTGCCGGATTCCTTTTCCGGAGCCTTGTCGATCTCGATGGAGCCTTTGAAGTAGGCGCCGTCTTCGATCATGATGCGGGAAGTGGTCAGGTCACCGTTGACCGAACCGTCCTTCTTGATTTCAATTCGATCCTTGGCGCGAAGGTTGCCCTTCACGTTGCCGTACACCACCACCTCTCGGGCAATGATGTCGGCGGTTACTTTGGCGGTGGCGCCGACAGTCAGCTTCCGCTCATCGAGCGTGATCAGTCCTTCGACCGATCCATCGATCAACAGATCTTCATTGCCGGAGATTTCACCTTTCACGTGCAGGCTGGCCCCCAGCCGCGCCGTGGCGCGGTCGGCGGTTGCACCCAGTGGACGCATCACATCTGTACTCATTGCGG
>JBGPIX010000514.1:0-2799 GCA_041485085.1 Candidatus Acidiferrum sp. | reverse complement strand
GCTCGATGTGGCGTTGATGTTCGTCCCTTCGGAGAGTGTCTACTACGAGCTCCTCATGACTGCCGACGGCAAGGGGCAGCCCCTGGATGCTTACTGCCGCGATAAACACGTCATTGCCGTTTCGCCCAATACTCTCTACGCACATCTTCACGTAATCGCCCTGGGCCTTCGTGGCATGCAGATGGAAGAAAATGCCAAGCGCCTCATGGCCAGCCTTTCTGGGATGGAGAAACAGCTAGAGAAATTCGCCGACAAGTTCGGAATTTTAGGCACGCATCTGAAAAACGCCCAGCAAAGCTACAGTGAGTCCGACAAGCTCTTCGAGAGGGCCCACAACACTCTCGAAACCATGCTCGGCGCCGGCATTCCTGAACTCCCCTTCGAGAATCCCCAGGGTACTCTTCCGCTTCCTCCCGAGGCCAGCATCAAGAAGAGCGCATAATCCCAGGCAAGAAGTTTAGACAGCTTCCATTCGTTTCAAGGTGAGCGAGGCTAGCCGCACGGCATCCTCATGGCAGCGGACGCCCCAGGGAGGGTACCAACCGGATCGAAATCAGGAAGCTGCCGTTCTTCTGTCCCACCACTTCAAATTTGGCAAGATTCTCCGCGCCTCCGCTGCTTGAGGCTCGAACTGGACTTCCACCGGTAAGTTCAGCGATGTCCGGGGCAAGGTTTCGCGCCTCGAGTGCGATTTTTGCGGCCGTGCCGCGCACTCGCACCGCAAGCGTCCGATGTTCCGCCGGCTTCAAAGGCGAAGAGTCGGCTTCGAGTTCGAGTCCGACCAAGGTGAGGGAAAAAGGCGGCGCCTGCCGTTTTGCGCAGGAGACTCCTACTGCCGCGCTGCCAGGCTGCAAATCCGGCGGAGGAAGCACGACCAGCGCCGTAGGCGATGAAGCAAGCACCATCGCCGCTTGCCCCGCGACCACTACTTGATTGGCATCGGCATCGCCGCAGAAACTTTTTCCAAAAATTTCAAAACGGTCGGCCAGCGAAGCCACTCTCGGAGCGGAGGAAATTTCAATCGCCGCCGAGGCAGCTTCGCCGGGCGTGAGAACGGTCGTAGCGACCCGTCCGGTGCGTCCGGCAATCGAACCAAAAATCACGCCGGAATTCAGTGGCGCCACGAACAGGGCCCGGCCCGTCGCATCGGTCGTGAATCGGTCTCCGTTGGAAAAATTCACCGTGACGCCCGGAGTTAGTCGCCCGTTCACATCCAGCACCGCGAGCGTGGCGCGCTCGCCCGAAACAATTCGCCGCGGCAGTAGCAGGATCCGCGCCCCGGAAGCTGCCGGCGCCGTCGCAGGCTGCTGGGCATGACCCGTCGGCGCGAGGACGCCGGCAATGAAAACCAAGCAAAGGCACACGAAGACGTTACGGCGCAAGGACATGCGTGGAATTGTAGTGGAGAACCACATGCCGATGAAAGCGCAGCACGTGCCAGCCACGCAACATCGCGGAGCTCACCTTTTCACGAGGACAGGGGCTTCCTCCGGCGCATAAACCAGCACCGTCCGGCCCATCACTCCGGCTGATAATTTCCGCAGCGTATAGCGGAAGGGCCGCGGGAGCATTCCGTCGGCAGACGCCTCCAAGCGGTAAAATGAATCCTGATAACGCACCGTCCGCGGCGGGTTCCAGTCTGGCTTTCTCCGGCACGCCCGAATCTCCAGCATCTCCTCCGATCCGTCTCTGCTGATCAAAATTTCGTCGGGCACCTGCGGAAGCCTCTTTAACAGTGCTTTCTCTCGGATAGCGCTCGCGTAGGAGGATAAATTCCCTTCTGAGTAGCCGGCAGCTTTGGCGGCGCTCGGCGCGCTGCGCCCGGAAAGTTTCAGGAAGATCTTGTCTATTGCGATGAGCGGGAAAATCCCCAGATTGGTGTCCGTGAACGCCGAGCCTACTAACCGGACGGTCCCCTCGACTCCCTCATAAGCGATGAGCCACGTCAGCGGATGAGTTGCCCAAACTACTAGCGCGGTAAAACCGATCCCCTGGTCCGTCACTCCCGGCCCCATTTTCCCGCTGAGCGCCGAATCCAAGCCGTTGCTCACCAGGAAATTCATGTACTACGAATACCAAACCAGCAGGGCGGCCAGCGCGACCGCCGCTTCGCCAAACCCGCTCAGGGCCGTCGCGCGGCGCCAGTTCACGGACGAACTGAAGGGCAGCAGATTGCGCCATCGTCGCGGGAGCAGTGCCAGGAATGGGCCAAGTAGATAGGTCAGCACGGCAAGCGGCCTCTCCTCAGTTTAGAAGATGCTGTGGCGCATTTCCCGCTTCGCGGGCGACCAACTCCAATGTGTAACCCGCAATGAACACTAGGCAGGCTTCGCGGCCAGCCGGTAAACCTGCGCATTCAGAAAAACGCGGAACAGTTCCGCATCGATCTCTTCGTCGCGCACGCAGAGCTTCAAAATATCCAGCGCTCGATCGGTCGGAACCGCGCGCTTGTAAGGACGATCTGACGCCGATAGCGCATCGAAGATATCGCAAATCGTCATCATTTTCGCCTGCACCGGGATTTGCCCCGAGTTCAGCCCAAACGGGTAACCCTTGCCGTTCAGCTTTTCGTGGTGCGCGCGCGCGATCTCCGGGATGGCACGGAATTCCGGCGTCCACGGAATCTGCGCCAGAAAATTGAAGCTGTGCACCACATGTGATTCGATCTGGCGGCGCTCATCGTCATCCAGGCTGCCCCGAGGAATGGAAAGAAACCGCACTTCCTCGGCGGAAAGGTAGGGGCGCTCGGTCCCGCGCGCGTCTCGATACGTTTTCTGGGCAATCTCGTTCAGCACTTCG
>JBGPIX010000513.1:0-2808 GCA_041485085.1 Candidatus Acidiferrum sp. | reverse complement strand
GATGCTGATTTCGCAGCCGCGGAGCGAGCGCATCTGCGATTCGGACTTTGCGGAAAGGTCTTCCCCCTTGAAAAGTAGTTTGCCGCTCGCTGTGCCGCCCTTCAAGTGAAGCAAGCGAAGGATAGCGAGAGAGATAGTGCTTTTGCCGGAGCCGCTTTGGCCGACGAGGCCGAGGATTTCGCCTGGCTGGATATTGAGCGAGACGTCGCGGAGGACACCGATATTGTTGCGATAGTTGACGGAGATGCGGAGCGACAGGAGTGGTGGGGCTTCAGTCACTTTTGCGCACCGAGAGCTGGATCAGGGCGGAGGCGAAGAACGTCGGCGTTCCAGAAGGCATGGGGATCGAGGACGGAAGGCGCAGAGCCGATGACGGCGGGAGAAATGGCGGACATCGCGTCCCGGTTGATGAGATAGATGAAGGGCTGTTGTTCGGCGACGATTTGCTGGACGCGGTCCCAGTCGGCTTTGCGTTTTTTGTCGGAGGTGGCGGAGGCTTGCGACTGCATGAGGCGATCGATCTCCGCTTCCCAGGGAGTGGCGGGCTTGGATTGCTTGGGATTCCACTGATGATTTTCCGCAGAGCTGAGCCAGACGTTCATCTGGCTATTGGGGTCCAGATCGGTGTTGGTGAATCCGAGCAGACAAGCCTCGTAGTCAAAGGTGCGGGTGATGCGCTCGATCAACGAAGGAAAATCGAGCGTGACGATATTCACTTTGACGCCGATCTGAGAGAGATCCTGCTGAATCATGGTGACCATTTGCTCGCGGGGCTTGTTGCCGGTGCTGGTGATGACCGTGAATTCGACGCGATTGCCGGAGGAGTCGCGAAGTGTGCTGCCGTCGAAACGGAAGCCTGTTTGGGCAAGCAGGCGCAGAGCTACGGCGGAATCGTACTTTGGAACGGGAAGCGCGGAGTTGAACCAGAAACGATTGGCCGGGGAGATGGGGCCGTAAGCAGGCTGGGCATGGCCGGCGTAGACGATGCGGGCGAGGTCTGCGCGATTGATGGCCATAGAAATGGCTTTGCGGAATTCGGTGCTGCGAAACCAGTTTTTTTTATATTCGGGGAAAGCGGCGGTGGAAACCTGGTTGAACCATACGAATTCGGAGTCGAGGCTGGGGCCGGCGTCGTGCGCGGAAGCGGGAGATTCCTTTTGTAGATGGTCGAAGAGATCGGCATCGAGGGAATTGATGAGATGGATTTCGCCGCGGCGGAAGCGAAGAATTTCGATGTCGTGATTGCGCTGGATGTCGAGTCGAATGGAATCAAGATAAGGGAGGGGCTTGCCTTCCTTGTCTTTTTTCCAGTAGTTCGAATTGCGGCGGAGCAGGACGTAGGAACCGGGGCTGTAGTCGGCCACATAGAAGGGGCCAAGGACGGCCATTTCCTTTTTCGGAGAGTGCGCGGAGAGAATGGCAACCTGGTCGAAGAGGCGTTCGAGCCCCGCGACAGGTGCTGGAAAAATGACGACCGCGACGTCCGCGGATGGAGTTTGGACGGCAACCTGGCCATCGCCGGAGCGGAAGGAGTCGCCGGTGGGCGAGTGAAGCTGCGGATCCATGAGGGCTTTGACGGTGTAGGCAACGTCTTCGGAGGTGAAGGGCGTGCCATCGGAGAAATGCAAGCCGGTGCGGAGATGAAACTTGATGGTGCGGCCGTCTGGAGTGATGTTCCAGGAAGTGGCGAGTGCGGGCTCGAGAGCTTGCGTCTGGCGATTGAGGCGAATCAAAACGCCACCGGTCAGGTAGCGAACGATTTCGGATTGGCCGTCTTCGACAAGGAGAGGATTGAACGTTTTCGGTTCGCCGTGGAGGCAAAAATGGAGCTCGCCGCCGGACTGGCCGGCAGATTGGGCGGTGACGAGAGCCGGGCAGCACAAGGCAATCGTCAGAGAGAGAAGAACGGAAAGGCGGCGTATCACTGCGTGACCTCCTGCGTCGGAAGGACTAGTTGAAAGCACATCACCACAATCACCAGAAGAACGAGCGGCACTAGCCTCCAGGGATTTGCCGAGAGCGTGGAAAAATCCTCGAAGCCACGCATCAGGTTGCCCCAAGACGGCATCGGCTCCATCACCCCGAGGCCCAATATGCTCAAGTTCGCCTCGGTCAAGATAAAAAGTGGGATCGAAATGAAGAATTGCGCGTAAAAAAGCGGGCGCAGATTTGGCGCTACATGACGCCACAAAAGGCGCGTGGGTTTGCAGCCGGAGGAACGCGCCAGCAGCAGGAAATCGGAATCCCGGACGCCACGAGCGGCAGCGCAGATGACGCGGACGGAAGCCTGCCAGCCCAGCAGGCCCATCATCAAGAAAGCGATGACGACGGACACGAGCGGAGGAACATCCAAGGGCAACATGGCTCGGACAACGAGGAGAAGAAAGAGCCAGGGCAAGGCGAGAGAGAGATCGGTTGCCGCGAGGACAATGCGTTCGAACCAGCCGCCCAAGAGACCGGCAAGGCTTCCCAAGAAAGCGGCGATTAGTGTGGAAAGTAGAGCAGCGGCCGGGGCGAGGAGCAGCGAAACGCGCGTGCCGTAGAGCAAACGGGACAAGGAATCGCGGCCTAGCGCGTCGGTGCCGAGGGGATGAGCGGAAGAAGGAGCGGTGTTGGGAATATCCCGGTATTGCCGCGCATAGGGAGCGGGCAGCAGGAAGGTAGCGAGCACCATTGAGAAGAAGATCGCGCAGAGGATCGAGACGGCCACTTTTTGGAGGGGCTTCATTGTGCCTCCCTCGCAAAAGTGCGTCCCGCAAGATCGGCGAGGGAATTGGCCGCGAGCATTACGAGAGCAACGACCAGAGT
>JBGPIX010000512.1:0-2812 GCA_041485085.1 Candidatus Acidiferrum sp. | reverse complement strand
GTTCTCAAAGCCAAAGCCAAGGGCGGATAAACCCGAGCTGAGGTTCTGTTGCGAGCCCTTCGGTTTCTCGGATTAGGATACGCCGGGGGGAACTTCTGCCTCTTGGTTTTGCATTTCTGTTACGATTTTGGAATGAGAAAAACAGCCTTCATCACCATGCTCGTCGCGCTCTGCGCCCTTACGTTTGCAGCCGGGACGCAGGCGCAGAGCGATACCGGCGCACTCGAAATCACGGCACGAATCACGCCCACGGGGGCGCGCCCGGAGCCCGTACGCCAATTCACGTTTTACATTCTCACGAAGAGCTACTCGGATGTCGTGAAGGAAGTAGAAGAGAAAGACCCCGTCCCGCCGCGCGATCAGTTTATTGAAGGCCTGAAAGTTTCTCCCGAACTGCGCACGTGGCTCAAGGGCCATGACGTCCTCGACCTTGCGGAACCGGATATGGACAAACTGCTCACGCCGGAGGACATTCTCAGCGTTCCGGAATTCCTGCTGGCCTACCAGCGTTCGAACAGCGGCGGCGTGACCGAAGGCCTGCCGAAGCCGAAATTTACGGAAGCCGACAAAACGGATCATCCGCAGAAATACGAGAAACTAAAGCAGGATTATCTGGTCGCTCTGAAGAAATTCGTCCGCCTGCACCCCGAGACCATCTCTGGCGTCGAAATCGAGTTGGAAGGCGTCAATCCTCAGCGCAAGTGGGCCGCGCTGCAGAACGACCGCCGCAAGCGCGTGCAGCGTGTCGCTCCGGACGTCGCCCAACTCAAATTTCTTGCCGGCAAGGCGGACACGGACCTCGAAGGACGTGCCTCGGTCTCGGGCCTTGCTCCGGGCGACTATTGGATCAGTTCCCTCAATCTGGACGCCAACTCCGGCGATATGCGCGTGCGCTGGGATGTCCCCGTCAAGATTGAACGCGGGAAAACCATTCACGTCGAACTCTCGAATCTGAATTCCATCGACGTGCGCAGCTCCGCTCCCTAACGCCTTCGAGCAACCGCCATGGGCACGCCCTTTCGCTGGATCGCCTTCAACTTGTTTATCCTGGTAGCGCTGGCGTTGGACCTCGGCGTTTTTCACCGCAAAGCGCACAAAGTCCGCCTTAGGGAAGCAGCTTTCTGGAGCGCGCTATGGATCGCTCTCGCCACGGTTTTCGGTGTGGGAGTGTGGCAGTGGTTCGGCGAGCAGCGCGGCCTCGAATATTTCACCGGCTATATTATTGAAAAAGCGCTGAGCGTCGACAATCTTTTCGTCTTCCTGGTCATCTTCCGGGTCTACAATGTGGACGAGCGCGTGCAGCATCGCGTGCTGGCGTGGGGGATCATCGGAGCGCTGATCATGCGGGGAATCATGATCGCGGCCGGCGCAGAGCTCATTTCAAAATTTCACTGGATTCTTTTTTTGTTTGGCGCGTTCCTTTTATATACGGGACTGCACATGCTCTGGGCCCACAAAAAGAAGGTAAGTTACGAAAAAAATACGCTCTTCCTGTATGCCAGCTGTCACCTCCGCGTCACCGAGTCCTATCACGGGGAACGCTTCCTCATCAAAAAAAATGGCCGCCGATTCGTTACCCCTTTGTTCCTGGTGCTATTTATCGTGGAAATTACTGATGCGACATTCGCGATCGATTCGATTCCCGCGATCTTCGGAATCACGCAAGACGCATTCATCGTCTACACGTCGAATGTATTCGCGATTCTCGGTCTCCGGGCGCTTTATTTTCTGCTTGCGGACCTGCTCGAATATTTTCGTTATCTGGGCATCGGACTTGCTGTTGTTCTGATATTTATCGGTGGAAAAATGATCGGCGAACGGTGGTTGCACATTCCCGTGACAGCATCACTGGGCGTTGTCGGGAGCGTACTGCTCATTGCGCTGCTGGCGTCGGTATTGATTCCCCCGAAGAAACAAGCGTAGAGATCAATCTTCTTCAAACATCAGTTCATCGACGTAACACCACATCCAGCTTTCACCCGGTTCCAGCGAACGGACAATGGGGTGCTTGACAGTATGAAAATGCTTTGTCGCGTGCTTGTTTTTGGAAGAGTCGCAGCAGCCGACATGGCCACAACTCAGACACAGACGCAGGTGCACCCAGCCGTCTCCCATTTTCAGGCACTCTTCGCAGCCCTTGGTTTTTGGCTTAACGCGCTTGATCTGATCGAGGTGGGTGCAGTTTTCGGCCATTGCTGTCTCTCCCTGAATCAAAACGTCGTTTGAATCGGAATGCGTACCTGGAATCGCGTATCACCGGGAATTGATTTTAGAGTGACAAGGCCACGCATTTTTTTCACGATGCGATGCACAACATCCAGACCGAGACCGGTTCCCTCCCCTACGCCTTTAGTCGTAAAAAAAGGTTCGAAGATGCGCGATTGCACTTCCGGCGGGATGCCCGGGCCGTCGTCGGCGATCTCCACAAGCACGTAATCATTTTCGCGCACGGCGCGCACGAGAAGCCTTCCTTTTTCTTTCATGGCATCGGCGGCGTTGTCGATGAGGTTGGTCCAAACCTGATTCAGTTCGCTGCCGTAAGCCATCACCTTTGGCAAGTCGGGAGCATATTCGCGGGTAACGACAATCCCGCGTTTCAGCTTGTGATGCATGATCGTGAGCGTGGTTTCCAGACTGTTCTTGATGTCCACTTCCTGGAGTGGCGCCTGATCCATGTACGAATATTCCTTGATAGCCTTAATGAGATCCGAAATGCGCGTGGTGCTCTGTTCGAGTTCGGCGGCGATGCGCTCCATTTCGAGGAGAGTGCCGAACCGGGTCAGTTCGGGGCCAAGCGAAGTTCCGGCGGCAG
>JBGPIX010000511.1:0-2814 GCA_041485085.1 Candidatus Acidiferrum sp. | reverse complement strand
GCCCAGGACGAGGGCAGCAAGGTAAGACTGGAAGAAGCGATTGAAGCGGCGCAGCGGACAGACACCGTCATTCACATCCTGCTCGTGGCGGACCCGCGCTTTGGCGGCAACTCGGGCGTGGCGCACAAACTCGCGGAAGAGACCGGCGGGCGCATGATTTCCGTGCGCTCGGAAAAGAAGCTGATGGAGGCCTTTGACGAAATCTCCGAGGAGCTGCGCAGCCAATATACACTGGGCTACTATCCGACAAACGCGGCGCAGGACGGAAAATTCCGCAAACTCAAAGTCGAAACTACCGACAAAGATTTCAAGGTCCTCACCCGCAAAGGCTACTACGCGCCAAAAGGATAGGCTTTCCAGAGTATCCGACGGCACGCCGAATGAGCCGCATACCGTCGCAGATGCAATACGTTTGCGTTACCGCCCAGTCGAGGCGCGAAGCAATAGAAGAATTCTAGATCAATGGTGTTCGCAGCAACCACCTGCGGCGTCTGTGGCCTTGGCGGGCTGGACGTATTCCGCTTGCGCATCGACCTTGTACCCCGCGTCGTACTTATCGTGGTGGCGGACCCAGGCCATTCCGTGCTTTAGCCCGGCCTCGTCGCGTCCCTTTGGCGTAAGGTCGAGCCAGTTGTAGGCCCCGATGAGAACGTCCAGTCCGCGGGCATAGCTCGAATAGGGGTGGAAGATATTGCCGGCGGCATCCTTGTAGAACACGCTGGTGCCGGGCCGTTCTTCGCTGGGAAACTTCTGCATGGAATAGTTGTAGTAGACTTCGCCCCTCTCCGACTCGTCCTTCGTCATGGACACCTGGTAGTCGTAGTTGAAGTCCGTGCCGTTCGACGAAACCCAGTGGAACCGCCAGCCCATGCGCTTCTTGAAGGCTTCGATCTGCGCAAGCGGCGCGCGCGAGACTACGGCAAGACGCACGTCTCGGGCGGCCAGGTGCACCACGCTGCCGTCGATATGGTCCGAAATGAACGAGCAACTGGGGCAACCTTCGACCCATCCCGGGCCGAGCATGAAGTGATACACAATGAGCTGGCTTCTGCCGCCGAAAAGATCGGCGAGGGCCTCCTTCCCTTTTGGACCATCGAACACGTAAGCCTTCTCGACCTTTTCCCAGGGCATTTCCCGGCGTTGCCGGCTCAGTTCGTCGCGAAGCCGCGTGAACTCCTTCTCCTTCTTCAACAATTCCTTACGCGCGGCAAGCCATTCCGCCGGCGACACCACCTTCGATTGTTCCATCGCGCTCTTGGTCATAAGGATTCTCCTTATTGTCTTTATCCATTGCTGCGGAAAGACGAACGATTCGTGGAAGCCCCAAGTAAAGATTGCGCACATTGAATGCGGGAGTCCGCAGGCGATGCCCACCGAGCTCCCGCCTTCAACAGCTAGTCACGGATGACAGCCAGAGTTTCGAGGCCGACTTCTAGCCTGCTGCAGCCTGGGCTTTGGTCGCCTGCATAGCCTGTTGCATTTGCGCCATCATCTTGCGGATGGCTTCGTTGGACCCAGGATTGCGCTTCTCGCGCCAAGCCTCGAAGCGCGTGCACTGTTCCTCGAGGTTGGCAAGGAACTTAGGGCTGCTGAACATCGCGCGCCACGCAGCAAGTACGGGCTTCGCTTGTTCAAAAGCAACCCATTGCTCCCCGCTGTTTTCGAAGAAGAACTCTTCGTCGATGAGTCCCCGATTCACGATGCTCGCCACCATTTCCCAGTAACTTAGCACCATGCGCATGTACGCATTGCCCTGGCTGCCGGGAGGACACACGCGCATCACGTCTTCCGCGCTGTTCACGTGGAAGTTGGCCGAGAACCACTCCCGCGCTTCGCGCAACTTAGGCTCGCGACGTTCCTCATACAGACGCAACATCAAGTTCACTTGCTCGTTCGTTACTTCTCCCATGTTTCCTCCTTTGGATTTTGGTTCTGGATTGCTTTCTTTGCGCGGTTCTTCGCGCCGAATTTCTTCATCACCACCGCGGTCAGTCCGCTCGTGGACATCACGCCAGCGATCATCATCGCCACACTCGCCAGGCACGCTGGACACATAGACTCTCTCCTTCCCTAAAAACCGAGATCAACGCGATCGAGCCGCTTCCGCCCTCTTCCGCACGCCTGCATTCATGTAGCCCCATCCCTTCGAGACTCCCGCGCGGTGCTCCTCGGTGATCAATCCGAACGCGGAATGCCGGAACTTGATTAGCGTTCCTCCATCCGCCTCGCTCAGGCGGTATTGCACGTTGGAGACGACGGGATAGGACATGAATAACGGCCCTGCAAATTCGAGCAAGGTCGGCCGCTTAATGGCCTGCACGACAGCCCAGAAGTGGCCGGTGTTTTCGCCCAGATCGCGAAACCAGCGCCCGCCCGGCCAGGCCTCCAGCTTCATCGGCATGGGCCCTACGTTAGGAACTTCGTTGTACGGCCCCAATTGTTCGAGCAGAGCGGCGAAAGTGGTATCCAGCGCAGCGCGCACTAGGATTTCCTCTGTAACATTCAACGTCAAATCTTCAATTTTTATTCCTGTCGAGATCATCCTTCCTCCCTGAAATGAATTCCGGCCCCTTATCGTTCGACGGATGGCTCTTGTGTTCCGCACGCTCTTTGACCCGGCTCAATTGATGACGCCAGAATCGCTCGAATGTCTCCGTCCACTCATGAAGCGGACGGATGGCCTCGGCGTTGGTGCGATAGAGCATGCGACGCCCGTCGCGCCGCACATTGACCAAGCCCACCTCGAGTAATACACGCAAGTGCTTCGACACCGACGGTTGCTCCATCCCCAAGGAGTCAACAATCTCTCCCACT
>JBGPIX010000510.1:0-2827 GCA_041485085.1 Candidatus Acidiferrum sp. | reverse complement strand
TATGTGGATGAGGCATGAAAGCCAAGCGCGGCGCACCAAAAATCATTTTCTTCTCCCGATGGGTTGCGGGCGGGCTCTCAATCCACATCATTGAGTGCTCCATGTGCGTTTGGGACCTCACCGATTACTGCGGAGCATATGCCGATCAGGAGTGCATGATGACTGACCTCGTCAAGTCCCACGCCGTTGTAGCTCACCTCGGGGTGCCTCGCCTGGTCGAGAGCGTCCGATGACCCGCAAGGTCTACGATCCCTCGACCCGCAAACGTTATGTCAACCCTCAGGAGAGGGCCGAAATAGCCTCTCTACGGGCCATCATGGATCGGATGACCGAAGAGGCCACCCGAGAGGCAGAGGCCATGCCAGCGCCCTGTATGGAGCGCTGGGAGCGTTTCGGCGCGGTTTGCCCCGACCGCGACGGCTGCGGGAGCTCTGGCCTGTGTGCGCGCGACTGCAGGCGCCGGCGCGTAATCATGACCGCGCACCTGAGCGTACGCGCCCTGTACGCATAATGCGCCCGAGGGCGTGTCCGCCAGCGCGCGAAGCGGATACGCCTTCGGCTCACTTTGGGCCAGTCCCCCTCCCCCCAGCAACCCTACGGGTTGCTTTGCTGTGTCCCCCCTCCCCACGTTCGCAGCTCGCGCTGCGTTTTAACGTTATGTCAACCTGACTGGCGACGCCTCGCTGGCTTGACAGAAGGTGTTACGCTGGCGTCGACGGGCTTGCCCGAACACGCGCAAAAGGATGGGAGCCGGATGGCTGCAGCACGGACCGTACACAAGGGGTTGTACGCGTCAGACATTCTCGCAACGAATTTCACTCGTCGGGTGGACGACCACTTTTACACGCAGACCGCTGCGCTTGGGTGGACGGCTCCAGCAGGTGGCGAGTTCCCGATTCCGACTGGCATGCGACCGCGCCACGGAGTCGGAGTGGACACAAGCGGGCGCAGGCATTCGGTGGTTGTCGCCGACATCACTGCGGATCTTTGGACTCGCGCGACGGTCAATTGGACCATTCTGGACGATGCAGGAGCACTGGACACTGTAACACTGACGGGCCTCGTCGGCGAAGCGGTCACCTTCTAGCCTGCAACATGACCTACCCCGCTACCGTTCTCGCCAATTCGCCCACCCACTACTGGAGGTGCCAGGAAGCGGGCGGCCCACTCCTCATTGACATCGGCTCCTCGCCATACCATCTGGCCATGAATAGCGGATTCCTGCTTGGTAGCGCTGGAATTTGTGGCGATGGTGTGGCGGTTTTCTGCGGCCCAGACCTGTTACAGCGGATGTTCATCCCGAAGGTAGGGAGCTACGTGACCAATCCGTTCACAGTCGAATTCTGGGCGTACCCGTTCGCGGTCGAGACCCTTGGCAATACGTGCCTGTTTTCCAACGCAGATGGCACGGCACACAAGGGGATCGAAATCTTCCTGCTCTCCACCCTCAAGTGGCAGGTGAACGTCGGGAATGGAGCCGCGTACCTCAACATTGCGCCCGCGGCAGCCACAACAACGTACGCGTGGCACCACGTCGTGATGACGATGACGGGCACGACATGCACCCTGTACGTCGACGGGGTCAACCTCGGGACCGTGACTGTTACATTTGTGGCGGACGTGAATACTGGGTTGAACTTCAACGCGAGCTCGACCCCCACGGGCGGCACAAGCTTCTCCAGGGCACTCTACACGGAGTGCGCTATCTACCCCACCGCGTTGAGTGGGGCGGATGTCACGAGTCACTTCAACGCAGGCACGCTCCGCAATACGATTCCGCTGTTTCGAGCCCCGGGTCCAGGAGGGGCCATCGTCGACTCTGGCGGCTTCACTGTCGACATGGCGAGCATCCTCGAGGCAGTGCGCAAGACGTTCGGGTAAGAAAGGCACGGGACCATGGCTCAAACGGTCGGGATCATTCAAGGCCTCACGCAAATTCCCATCGGGCTCCTCCAAAGTAAGCTTGACGGCAACGGACCGTACGGTTTCGGCAGCCACACTCTTACCACATGGCTGGACGGAGCTGTTACACGAAATGTCTCCGACACCTTCGGGGTAGTGGTCCAGATCAACGGCGCAATTGCTCCTGCCCTCGGTCGGAGACTTGGGTACGATGATGGTGCCGTGGTCAACTGCGACATCTTCGACCTCCCGATCGTTCAGGTTGTGCAGCAGCACCAGGACCTCAGCGGAGCGTGGCTTGTTACAGAACTGGTCGAGGTTCAGTTTGCGCCGTTCATGATGCGCTGGGCGGAGGATCTGCCCGGCAGGATCGGCCTGTACGTGTCTCCGACATGGTCCGTCGACCTGTTTTACCTCAGCCCCATCTAAGCATGAAGGTAAGCATGGTCTACGCCCTCATGATGGGGACCGCTGCAATAATGACCGCTCTGGCTGCGGTCCTGATGCAACTCCATCGGGTCGGCTGTTAACCTACACTGAGCTCCAGCTTGACGCCTGTTACAGAAACAGGTAGCATGGTTGGTGACCGATGGAGGGTCAAGCCGTGGCGATGTTCGCTTACAGTCCTGTTCGGCGTCTTTCGGTAGCGGAGACGCGTAGTCTCCCCGTGGAAAAGGAGTGTCTTTTCTGCAAAGGCGGGCTTCTAAGGGTGGCGGAGCGATGGAACCAATATCCCTACGCTTGGATGCCGATCGGGTGGGCTTGCAACGAGTGTCCACACTTGTATGTGGATGAGGCATGAAAGCCAAGCGCGGCGCACCAAAAATCATTTTCTTCTCCCGATGGGTTGCGGGCGGGCTCTCAATCCACATCATTGAGTGCTCCATGTGCGTTTGGGACCTCACCGATTACTGCGGAGCATATG
>JBGPIX010000509.1:0-2842 GCA_041485085.1 Candidatus Acidiferrum sp. | reverse complement strand
GCCATGGCAATCTGCTGATAGCGTGTGTGGAAATCACATCCTGTAATCAACATTGCTCGGCTCCTTTTTCCGAGCCTTGGTCGTTCAACAGCTGCCAAGTTTACTCGGTTGAAGGAGCCGACGCCGTCATCTAATCAGCCCGAGGTCGGCGGCATATTTGTGATTGAGCTTGCCCCAGCCTACCCAGTCGTGGCCGCTGGAGTGCAATCGGCCAACGAGATTGTGGTTATTTCAACGGAGATCTACATCGGTTGGCAGAATGTCTACAGTTTTGTATCCGGGTTTACGAGCAGTTCAAAATTTCCCTCATCGCCTGAAGGCTGGCTAGGGTACCTTACGGGAAGTGTAGCTAGAAACCAACTTCAACACTAGAAAGCGGTAGATGCCACAAACTCAGACCGGCCCGTCGCGCTACGATGTCACGTGCCCTATTTGCGGTGCGCAATTTCTAGCGGGCAGATTTGGATGGGAAGGAACGTCCTTCCGATGCCCTGCCTGTGGCGAATTGCTAGAGTACGCGAACGGGTCAAAACCGTACCTCATTGGCTGCATAGGCGCGATACTGAGTGCTGCCACAGCGTTTCTGATTGGATTCAGAGGTTGGGTACTCTTTCCTATCACCCTTGGCGGCTCATTCCTTGTTCTCGCGCTTGTCACGTCTGTCCTGTTTCATATCACTCCGCCCAAGGCACAGAAAAACTTAAAGTATGGTGAAACCGGGTTACGGCTGAAGAACAAAGACCCCCGTTAGAGACGACCCATTTGGTGGTACAGGTGGGTGGTCCGAGAAGACGAATTCCGAACCATTCAAGCTCCCTTCGATCACACGAGGAAGCTCTCGCACACGCACAACTCAAAACAACACGGAGGGTGCCCCTCGTAGTTTGAACCTGGGGCACGGGGGCACGGGGGGGGCACGGGGGACAGACGGGACGTTTTCTACTAGTCGGTCTCGCATCCACAGAAACCATTCAACCGCCCTAATAGCCGTTCAGCCCTCATTTTCGACCATTCGCTGCAAAACACTTAACATCTTCATTAAGGTGTGCTATTCTCTCCCGTGTTTATTAACATTGAGCCCGGAACCATGCCCGCCCGCTACGCGGTCCTTCCTTCTCCCTCACCAGCCCCAGGCCCTCAAGTATTACTCTTATCTAAACTCAAAGCTCCGATAAACCACGCAGAATCAACACTTCTACAAGTGTTCTTTCTAAAGAACTTAAAAACCTTTGGAATCAACACTTTTGAAAAACACGGGGAGGGGTGGTCGTTATGGTTAACCAATTGTTATAAGAAAGTATCTGGTAGAAAGGTTCGCTGGAATCCCAACCTCCGTTCAATCCAGCGCCGGAACCGCGTTCCGCTCGCTGCGCCGCCGATGCAGATAGTGCATCGCAATGTTCAAATAAATGTTCCCGCACGGCGTTTCGATGCAAATCACCAGCGCTTCGGTATCGGCGCTGCCGGCCAGACCTGTTTCGTCCATGTGAATTTCCGGCGGAAACACTTTAAAATGAAAGCCTTGGTCGTTCAGCAGCGTCACGGAATTGCCGATGACCATGTTCGCCATCTCGCAAACCGTTTCTTTCACCACTTGGTCGCTCGCTTCCACTTCCGTCCCCGCGAGGATCGTCGCCACTTTCATCGCCACTTCCGGCGACAAATCCAGAATCACGCGCCCTTCGATGTCCCCCTTAATGGCGATCAGCGCCGCAACACCTTTGCGCCGATACGCATCCTGGTCCATTTCCAGGTCCACGATTTTCGTCGGCGCCTGCAACGACTCCGCGAAAACCGCATCCGCGGCGTTGATGAACGGCTGGATCAGTTCCATTCTCATGAGCGCTGTTCTCCTGCGAACGCCACCGGTGCGCCGACAGCGTTGGGATCGTCGCTGAGCACGTATCGCAGAATTTCGTACAGCACTTCCGGCTTCACCGGCTTTTGCACGAAGTGCTTCGCGCCCTTCTGCAGCGCCGCCAGGATGTTCTCCTGGTATCCGACGGATGAGACCATGACGATGCGCGCGTTGGCGTGCTGCCGCACGATGCGCTCCACCGCCTCGATCCCTTCCATCTGCGGCATGGTGATGTCCATGAGCACGATGTCGGGACTGATGCGGTTAAATTCCGCGATGGCCGTCAAGCCATCTCCGGCTTCGCCGGCCACTTCGCCGCCGAACATCTCGATCATTTTGATGAGGTTCTTGCGCGCGAAGACGGAATCGTCCACCACGAGGTAGCGAACCGGCTGATTATCTTTTCGAAGTAGAGCGGCAAACTGTTTCATGGCCTTCTCCTTATCCCCGCACTCGCTTTCACGAGCGCGAGGAAGAAACGGGGGTCCTTTCGTTCTTTTCGTGCTTGTCGTTCTTTTCAAACTTGTCCGTGGAATTTCGCTCCACGCCGTAATTGCTGACCAGATACGAAGCGATTCCATCGAGGGGAATAATCTTGTTAGCGTAGCCTTTGAGAATTGCAGCGCGCGGCATCCCGCTGACCACGCAGGTATCTTCGCTCTGCGCGACAGTCATGCCACCAGCTGCCTTGATCGCGCCGAGTCCTTCCGCGCCATCATCACCCATGCCGGTCATCAATAAGCCGACGGCGGTGAGAGCAAATTCCTGCGCCACGGAATGAAATAAAACATCCGCGGACGGACGATGCCCATTGACGGGAGGCCCGTCGGAAAGAACCACCATGTCACCGCGAGGCATCCGCCGGACCATGATGTGACGATTTCCCGGGCAAATTAAAACGCGGCCAGCAAGCAAAAGATCGCCGGATCGCGCTTCCTGAATTTCCAGAGCGCAGCATTCGTCGAGGCGCTTCGCAAACATTTC
>JBGPIX010000508.1:0-2863 GCA_041485085.1 Candidatus Acidiferrum sp. | reverse complement strand
TTCGCCCGCGCTAATGAAGTATTTGACGCCGCGGGCGCACAGAAAAAGTGGAGTTTCCCGGCGGGAGAGCAGCAGTTCGCCGTGCATCTGCTCGGCAGCTGCCGCATGGGGAGCGATCCCAAAACGTCGGTGATCAATTCGGACCACCGAACCCATGACGTCAAGAATCTCTTCCTCTGCGACGGCAGCAGCCTGGTGACTTCCGGCCGAGGGCAGCCCACCATGACGATTGAAGCGCTGGCGTTCCGCGCGGCCGACCGCATCACAGCGCTTGCAAAGCGCGGCGAAATCAGCTCCTGACCTCGCGCGCGATTCCAGAGAAATTCGTTACCGTTGAAACCATGCTGTGCATTCTGTCGTCACATCACCTGCGAGGACAAAATCGTGAATAGGAGTTTCCGGAATTTCTGGTTCGCTGCCTGCGGGACATTGCTGAGCGTTTTTCTGGCGATGGCAAGGGCATGGGCACAGTCCGCTCCACCGCAAATGCCCGCTCCGAGTGCATCGGCGCCCAAACTTGCCGAAGAACAATTCAAGAATATTCAAGCGCTGAAGGGCATTCCCGCGGAGCAGGTTATTCCTTCGATGCAGTTCATTGCTGCTTCGCTCGGAGTGGAATGCGAGTACTGCCATGTCGAGCATGCCAACGAGAAGGACGACAAGAAGACCAAAGTCACCGCGCGCAAAATGATCAACATGATGATGGCAATCAATAAAGACAACTTCGAGGGCCATCGTGAGGTTACCTGCTATTCCTGTCATCGCGGGTCGGCGGAACCTGTGGGCACACCCATAATTACTGAGGAAGAGCCCCGGCCGGCAGGTGAAGAAGGAAAAAAGCCCGGCGAGGTAAAAGCTTCGTTGCCCGCAGCAGAGTTGCTTCTCGACAAATACCTCGCGGCCATTGGCGGCGCGGAGGCGCTCCAGAAAATCACGAGCCGGGTGCAAAAGGGAACGCTAACCGCGTTCGGCGGGCAACATTTTCCCATGGATGTTTATTCGAAAGCGCCGGACAAGCGTTTCTCGGTGATGCATCTCCAGGGTGGGGACAGCGTCACGGCGTTCGATGGGAAACAGGGGTGGCTCAGTATTCCCGGGCGAGTGCACATGATGTCGGCGGCGGAAAACGACGCCGTGCGCATCGATGCGGATCTTCATTTTCCAGCGCATGTAAAGACTCTTTACCAGAAATTCCGAGTCGACGCTGGCGAAAAGATCGATGGTCATGAGACCTACCTGGTTGTCGGGCGGAGTGAAGGGCAGCCGCCGCTGCGCTTGTATCTCGACAAAGAATCGGGGCTATTGTTGCGACTTGTCCGGTACGCAGAAACTCCTCTCGGGCGCAACCCAACGCAGATCGACTATGCGGATTATCGCGAGGCGAATAGCGTGAAGATCCCGTTCCGTTGGACGCTCGCGCGCCCCGGGAACCGGTTTACCATCCAGATCGAGCAGGTTCAGCAAAACATTCCGGTGGACGACGCGAAGTTTGTGCCACCGCCGCCTCCGGCAATGCCGCCAAAGCCTGCGAATCCTTGATACTTAAGTGAAGAACGCTGTTGTAGTGGGAGCAGTCGACAAGACAGGGCTGCTGCAAGAGTGTGTTCGGGAATTTTCTCTAAGGCAAATGCTCTGCGGGTTTGGACTCCGCAGGTTTTGCATCGTGCCCTTCCGGTTTCGCTTCGTTGCCCGCCGGTTTGGTTTCCGGGGACTCCGCGGACTTCTTTTCGAGATATTGAACGATGAGGGAGATTCTGCGGTTTGAGGGGTCAAGGGGATCCTTGGGTTTTCGCAAACGCTGGTCTGCAAATCCCCGAACTTGGGTGATCTGATCCTCGCGAATCCCTTCATGCTGCATCAGACGCCGCGCAGCGTTGGCACGGTCGGCAGAGAGCTCCCAGTTTCCGTAATTGCTGCCCTCCGCGTAGGGTTTGGAATCGGTATGGCCTTCGAGCGCCAGCTTGTTGGGGAGCCTTCCGAGTTCCTGTGCCAACAGGATCAACATGGCGCCTCCGTCGGTGCTGATTTTCGGGCTGCCGCTATCAAAGAAAGTCCCGGCTTCAGTCTCCGTCAGCTCGATGCGCAAACCCTCGTTGGTGACGGTCATGTCGATCTGATTCTTCAGCTTGTCGAACTTGGGAACTTCCTTGATGGCTTTCTGGAGCTGCTCCTTTAGTTCCTCCATGTTGTCCTTGGAGACGATGAAATTCTCGCCTGTGCCGGTCATATCGCTGCCGGCCTGTTTTGCGGTACCTGTCGGGTCTTTGAAGTATCCGCCGACAGCTTCCTGAATCTGCTTGCTGCTGTTCATCAGCCAGAGAACGATGAATAGCGCCATCATGGCGGTGACAAAGTCGGCGTAAGCCACTTTCCACGCGCCGCCGTGATGGCCCCCGTGGCCACCTTTCTTTTTGATGATGATGATGGGACGGGCGCCGGCCATAATTGAGCTCCGCTGTTATGCGGCGGCCGGCGCCGGTGGTATCTCAGCACCGCCACCGCCTTTGATGTTCTTTTCCACTTCCTGGAATGTCGGCCGGACGTGACCCGGGATGGCCCTGCGTGCGAACTCCACGGCGACGGTCGGCGGGGTACCTTTCATGAAGCTGACCATCACCACGCGAAGCACGTGATAGTAGGCGTGTTCTTCTTCGCTACTCTTGGCCATGTTGCCGGCGATGGGGCCGATGAAACCGTAACAAAGCAGGATGCCCAGGAATGTTCCCACCAGGGCAGCGGCCACTTTGTGGCCAATTTCTTCGGGTGGCCCGCCGAGTGATCCCATGGTGATTACGACGCCGAGCACTGCAGCGACGATGCCGAGCCCGGGAAGAGCGTCGGCCATGGTCGAAAGCGCGGCGAT
>JBGPIX010000507.1:0-2891 GCA_041485085.1 Candidatus Acidiferrum sp. | reverse complement strand
GTCGATTGTCCGAACACCTGCGCGGGCACACTCCATCGACTCGCGGCAGGGGACCGTGGAAACTGGTGCACACCCAGGAATTTGTTACCCTGCTTGAGGCCCGGCGGCGGGAACTGGAAATCAAGAACTGGAAGTCGGCCAGATTAATACAAGCATTGATCCGCAACTCAGTTGGTTAGAGCGGGCCGACCGGGTCGGCCAGGTCTGGGGTTCGAGTCCCCACGGGCCTACCATTCGCTTGCTTCTCGCCATGGCCTTCGTTTACATCCCGCAGAGTGAAAGCACTGGATGATTCTTTCATTGCTTTGAGGAATTGCTACGACTTGAAAGTCGTGAGTCGCCAAAGGTAGACATTCAAGCGTGGTCCACGAAATGGGAGAACCAAACTGGACGCACCAAAACAACAGGTGCATAGTTGTCCTGCGTTTTTGGCCGGCTTCGCAGCATCATTCAGGCATTTGCGGCACTCTTGTAAAATGTGGAGGTCTATCGAATGCCATCCCGCGCTCGTTCTCTTGCACTGGCAGCACTGTTTATTCCCCTCGTTCTGTTCGGCGCCATGGAAGAGAAGCCTGGGGCTGCCCCTTTGAAGCAACCTTTCCTGGGCCACCGGTCCGCCGAGATTCTGCATATTGACCATCTGGATTTCAAGGATCTCAACCACAACGGAAAACTCGATCCGTACGAAGACTGGAGACTTGCTCCGGAAGCGCGCGTTGCCGATCTGCTTCAGCAGATGAAACTTGAGGAGTGCGCCGGCGTCATGGTGCATGGCACGTTGCGAGCCACCGGAGCAATGGGCGCTCTCGGAGTGGGTTCGGGTTATGATCGGCAACAGATTAGTCAACTTGAGAACGAACGAGGTATAAACAGCTTCATAACTCGATTGACCGGCACACCGAAGTTCCTCGCGGAAGAGAACAACCGCGTTCAGGAGATTGGGGAGGCGACCCGTCTTGGAATTCCTGTAACTATTTCAACCGATCCTCGCCATCACTTTGAGCAAACGCTGGGTGCGAGCTCTGGAGGGCCAAGCTTCTCGCAGTGGCCTGAATCGTTGGGATTTGCCGCCATCAACGATCCAACACTCACGCGGCACTTCGGCGATATCGCCCGGCAGGAGTATTTGGCCGTGGGGATACGCGAGACGCTATCTCCCCAGGCGGACCTGGCCACGGAGCCGCGCTGGGCGCGCGTCAACGGAACATTTGGGGAAGACGCGGAATTGAGCCGGAGTATGACCAAGGCATACATCGAGGGATTTCAGAACGGACCGACGGGGCTGAATCCTGGAAGCGTTCTCGCAGTTGTCAAGCACTGGGCAGGCTACGGCGCCGCGAAAGATGGCTGGGACAGCCATAACTACTACGGCCGGATCGCCACATTCCCCGGGCACAATTTTGAACAGCACCTGGTTCCGTTTACTGGCGCTTTCGAAGCCCAGGTTGCTGGGGTGATGCCCACGTACTCTATCCTTGAGGGAGTAACATTGGACGGCCGCCCGCTCGAGCAAGTCGGCTCGGGATTCAGCAAACATATGCTGCAAGACCTTCTGCGCGTCCGCTACAAGTTTCAAGGTGTAGTACTCAGTGACTGGGCGATTACAAACGACTGTCCGGAAGAATGCCGAATGGGGGTGCCTGCCGGGGAGAAGCCCAGTCCCAAAAGCATTGGCATGTCGTGGGGAGTAGAAAATCTGACGAAGGAAGAGCGGTTTGCCAAGGCCATTAATGCCGGAATCGATCAAATTGGCGGCACGGAAGAATCGCAATATATTGTCGAAGCCGTCCACAATGGAAAGCTCAGTGAGGCTCGTGTATGGGAAGCGGCAGGACGCATCCTGTTGCAGAAATTTCAAATTGGACTGTTTGAGCAGCCTTATGTCGACCCAGATGCCGCAGGCAGCATCGCTGGCCGCCCTGAATTTGTGCGCGAAGGCGAGGCAGCACAGGCCAAGGCCGTCGTACTACTCGAGAATAAGGTCCTAAGCTCGACGGGTAAACCGCTCCTGCCGATAAATCCTGAAGGGAAAAAAGTCTATCTCGTGAATATCGACGCGGCAAAAGCGAAGAAGGCAGGTTTTACCGTTGTGGATGATCCTCAAAAAGCTGATATTGCCATCATTCGTGCTCCAGCTCCCTATCAGTCTGAGCATCCGGGGTATTTCTTTGGCTCGCGGCAGCACGAGGGCCGCTTAAACTTCGTTGATTCCGATCAAGCGTATGCTGCCCTGCTGCGCGTGAGCTCTATGGTACCGACCGTATTCACTACGACGCTGGAACGCCCGCTTATCCTCACCAATGTCAAGCCGCATGTTACGGCCTTGTTGGGAGACTTCGGCATCAGCGATGCTCCTCTTCTTGCGGTGATCACCGGCAAGGCTCTGCCTAAGGGACATCTTCCGTTTGAACTGCCGTCGTCAACCGAGGCAGTACAGAAACAGAAAAGCGATCTCCCTCATGATTCTGCCAACCCATTGTATCCGTTCGGGTTTGGGCTTCACTATTGAGCTCCCACGCGGGGCCGCGGATGGAAGCATGAATAAAGTCCGTTAACTTTTGTCCATCAGCATTCGCTGAACAGAAAGAATTCGCAGCTCAATTTCCGGGGTGGTATTCCCTCTCCGTGTGTCCCTGGAGTTGCGAGCGGTAGAAGTAAACCTCACGCAAGTTTCCAGTGCTGTATCGGCTGGCTTCATCGTTGAAGTGCGGCGATGCGGGATTGCCGCTCTCACCACCGGCGGTCACAGCCCTGGCCCGCACTTTGTCGCCAAATTCGACCACCGCAACAAAACTGTTTCCGCTCGTTCCGTACCATTTCTTTGTTCCAGGGTATGGCCGCGCTCCGAACGACGCCAGTGAGCCCCACACCGCCGAAGTGAAACCCACCGG
>JBGPIX010000506.1:0-2915 GCA_041485085.1 Candidatus Acidiferrum sp. | reverse complement strand
TTCTCCGGCGTGTTGTGGAGTTCGCCGTTGGCTTCAATCACTTCGCCAGCAGCCGGCGCATAAATCTCGCTGACAGCCTTTACGGATTCGACGGTGCCAAAAGTCTTTCCGGCTTCAATTTTCGCTCCCGGCTTGGGCAACTCGACGAACACCACGTCACCGAGTTCATGCTGCGCGTAATCGGTGATTCCAATCGTTGCCAGTCCGCTTTCCACATTGATCCATTCATGCTCTTTCGTGTAGCGGTAGTTCTTCGGATACGCCATCAGACCACTCCTTGGAATCGTTTCCAGCCCGTCAGGACACTTGCTAAGCCGCAGTTTTCTTCGGCCGCTTGTAAAATGGAGTCGCGACCACCTGCGCCTTGCATTTCTGCCCGCGAATCTCCACGTACAAATTCGTTCCCACCGCCGAATACGAGGGCGGCACGTACGCCAGCGCAATATTTTTCCCCAGCGTAGGGGAAGGCGAACCGCTCGTCACCACTCCGATGGCCTCGCCCGCTTCATTGCAGCAGCAGTATTCGTCGCGCGCAATTCCGCGGTCGACCATCTCAATTCCCACGAGAGTGCGTTTTAGCCCCGCCGCGCGCGCTTGCTCCAGCGCCGCGCGCCCCACAAAATCGGCTTTTTCCATCTTGCAGTAGCGGTCCAACGCGGCTTCCCACACATTAATCTTGTCGCTGATCTCGTGCCCGTACAGCGCCATCTTCGATTCCAGCCGCAGTGTGTTCCGGCATCCCAGACCGCACGGCACAATCGCAAATTCGCGCCCGGCTTCGATCACCCGATTCCAGACCATTTCGCTCGTCGCCACATCAGACGGCACGTAAATCTCAAATCCATCCTCGCCCGTGTATCCCGTTCGCGCGATCAGCGTATTCTTCAACCCGCAGACCGTTCCGTGCGTGAACCAGTAATTCTTGATGCCGTCCAGGTTCGCGTCCGTCAGCTTCTTCATCACCTCGATAGCGCGCGGTCCCTGGATCGCCAATTGCGTGTAAGCGTCGCTCAGCTCCTCGACAACGCAATCGAAGTTCTTCGTATTCTCCCGCACCCAGCTAATGTCCTTCTCGCGCGTGCCCGCATTGATCACCAGCAGATAGTCATCTTCGCCCAGCCGGTGCACGATCACATCGTCCACAAACGTGCCGTCCGGATAGAGCATCGCCGAATAGTGGGCCTGGCCGATGGCCAACTTTGCGGCATCGTTCATGCTGATGTGCTGCACTGCCGCGAGCGCCCCGCCAGCCTTCCCGCCGCTGCGAATGCGAATGTCTCCCATGTGGCTGACGTCGAAAACACCCACGCTGCCGCGCACCGCCTTGTGTTCGGCAATCAAGCCGCCACTCGACGGATATTCGACAGGCATGTCCCAGCCGCCAAAATTGACCATCTTGGCGCCCAGTCGGCGGTGCAACGCGTTCAGCGGCGTCTTACGAAGCTCGCTTTTGTGAGGAGTCGCGGCGGATTCCATTCCAATGGCTCAAGCAGAAATCGATACTAGCACGCGCTCACCAACGGGTCAAAGAAGCCCGCCGGAGGGTAGTGTCTCAGTTTCCGATTAGCGCGCTAATGTACGGCGCGCGAACGACAATTCCTGGAGTTGCGCGTTCTTCGGCTCGCCATGCAGCCGCTTTATGGCAAACCTTGCGGGTTGTTTGCAAGGGAAGAATCCCATGAGTCAAAATCCGAAAACCTGGTGATGGATAACACGCTGCGATGTGATCTTCGCCACAGCATTCCCAGAGTATTCGTCATTGAATACATTGGAAGCGTCGAATATATTGTTGCTTTCGTATTGGGACCTGCTGGCTGCCATTCGGTGTTGGGACAGCGCGAGCAAGATTCGCACGCATTTGCTAAACTCTTCTCGCCCGTTTCCCTTCACGGTTGCAACCGGTGTCCCGTCGAGCACGCCCACCCCTCAGCAGTGCTCCGTGCCCGCCTGGAAGGAGAAATTTCACTCATGCGTAGAGTTCTGGCATTCCTACTCACTGTCTGCCTCTCCAATCTTTCGCTGCTGGAATCTGCTTCGCCTCCTTCCACAGCAAAGTCCGTTGCTCAAGAGGAAGACTACTCTTACGACCAGTTTTCCCCCGAACAACTCGACAATCTTCTCGCGCCCATCGCGCTCTATCCCGATCCGCTTCTTTCCCAAGTTCTCGTGGCCGCCACTTTCGTGGATGACGTCGACGAAGCCGCTCGCTGGGTTCGCGCCCATGGCGCCAACGGCATCGAGGATCAGCCTTGGGACGTCAGCGTCAAGGCTGTCGCTCACTATCCCACGGTGATCTTTATGATGGCCGACAAAATTGACTGGACTACTTCCGTCGGGCAGGCTTACGTCAACCAGTCCACGGACGTGATGACCTCCGTCCAGCGTCTGCGCCACATGGCTCGCAACGTCGGCAATCTGGTCACCACGCCGCAGCAACAAGTGTTCATCGAAGACGACTACATCAGCATCGTTCCGTATGAGCCTGCGTACATCTACGTGCCCGTTTACGATCCCTACATCTGCTACTACCGCCGGCCCGCTTGGGGATTGGCCATCACCTTTGGCGTTGGTTTTCTCATCGGCGCATGGCTCAATCGGGATTGCGACTGGCATCACCACCGCATTTATTATCACGGGTGGCAGGGCCGCGGATGGATCGAGCGCTCGCGGCCGCGCGTTCGCATTACCAACATCTATGTGAACAATCGCTATGACAACGTCATCGGCAACCGCAACGTCATCCACCGCAATGTGAATGTAAACAACATCGACCGTTACAAGGCCGTCCACCGCGACGTGAATTACAACAACATCCGGAACAACAATGTGCGCCTCAATCGCAGAAACAATGTCCGCGTCGACGAGCGCCCCGGCCGCCCGCCCGTGAACAACAAGATCATCAATCGCAACATTGA
>JBGPIX010000505.1:0-2942 GCA_041485085.1 Candidatus Acidiferrum sp. | reverse complement strand
GGAAAAGAAGGCGCGTGTCGAAGACGCTATGCACGCCACCCGCGCGGCTGTCGAGGAAGGCATTGTCCCCGGCGGCGGCTCGGCGCTGCTCCGCTGCATCGCGGTCGTCGAGAAGCTCAAGCTCCACGATGACGAAGCCGTTGGTGCAGGCATCGTGCGGCGCGCTCTCGAAGAGCCTTCCCGCCAAATCGCTCTCAACGCCGGCCACGAAGGCGCCGTTGTGATCGGCAGGATCCGCGACTCCAAGGAAGAAAACTTCGGCTTCAACGCCGAGACCGGCGAGTACGGCGACATGATCAAAATGGGCATCATCGACCCAGCTAAGGTCACCCGCCTCGCGCTGCAGAACGCAGCTTCCATCGCGGGCTTGATGCTCACCACCGAAGCCCTCATCGCCGACATCAAGGAAGACACCAAGGCAGCGGCAGCCGGTGGCGGAGCCCCCGGCGCAGGCGGCATGGGCGGCATGTACTAAGGTTCACCAGCCTGCCCGTAACCTCAATCCCGAAAGGGCGCCCTCAGTTTGGGCGCCCTTTCGCATTCTCCAACGTAAAATGGAGCCGCTGTGAAAACGCAAAGCCTCATCCCAATCCTGGCGATTCTTCTAGGCCTAGCTATTGCAGGACTTGGTCTTGCCGGAATCGTTTGGATCGTGGCCTCCCATTCGCTGGGCCACGGCCTCGGCGTAATAGCGATTTTCGGAGTTTTTATCGTCCTCGGCGCAACCTGTATCTTCGAAGGCGTGCGCCAACTAAGATCGGCTCCCACTACTCGCGCTTGATCTCTTTCACTCCGCCCGATCGGCCTCCATCAGCGCCCGCGCCACTTCTGGCAGCGTCGCGCCATCCACCTCAAACTCAAATTCCAGTGCCGCCTTGGATCCCAACCGTTCCCGCGCCTCGCCCTCCGCGTGGAAATGTCCATGGCCATCACTGCCCAGCATCAGATTCAGATAGTGTTCCACGGCACGGAATTCCACCCGGGGCTTCAAGCCATCGTGAAGGTACTCGATATCCTTGCCGAACTTGGCCAACTCGCCCACCATGAATTGTCCCGCATAATGTCCAGCCCACACCCCACATCGCACGGCGATATTGGCCGTCCGCCACCCGGACTCCACTTTCGCCAGCGGCTCGATCGCTACATGGTCCCCCTCTCGTTTGCCAATGAAGATGACCAGCTCGCTTTTCTTCCCCATAATCGCCAAGTCTTGCACCCGCCGTTCCAAGCGTCAATTCCCCGAGAACGGCTGGTACTCCATTGTCCCCCACTTCCTTGCCTCCCTCCCCTCCCTCTGATATCGTCCGTAAGCCTCACCACAGGCTCTTTAGGGGAGAGTCAGACATCATGCCAGGACTTTTGCAGCGGTTCTTGCCGCGCGAAGAGGGTTTCTTTGACCTCTTCGCCAAACAAGCAGCCAATATCCATGTGGGCGCCGAGGCCTTGCTCAAAATGCTCTCGCACTACACCGGCGTCCCGGAACAAGTGCAGATCGTCAAAGCCATCGAGCACGAAGGCGACGAGATTACCCACGCTCTCTTCACCAAGCTGAATCAGACCTTCATCACGCCCTTCGACCGTGAAGACATTTACGAGCTTTGCAGCCGCCTCGACGATGTCATCGACTTGATCGACGCCGCCGCCAGCCGTTTTGTCCTCTATCGCGTCGATAGCATCCGCACCGGCACCATCGACCTCGTTAAAGTCCTGGTTTCCGCCACCGCGGAGGTGGAAGTCGCCGTTCGCGCGCTGGAAACTCCTCAAAAAGCACTGAAGCACTGCATCGAGATCAACCGCTACGAAAACGATAGCGACCGCCTCTGCCGCACCCTCATCGCCCAGCTCTTCGACGAAGAAAAAGATCCCGTCCAAATCATCAAGTGGAAAGAGATCTTCGAAGTCATCGAAACCGCCGTCGACAAATGCGAAGACGTCGCCAACGTCATCGAAGGCGTCATCCTCAAGAGCGCCTGAGCCTCGATGACCAGCTTCTCGCTTCTCATCATCGTCATTTTCCTTACCCTGGCCTTTGAATTCTCCAACGGCTGGCACGACGCCGCCAATTCCATCGCCACCGTGGTCTCTACAAGGGTTCTCACGCCCTTCCGCGCCGTCCTCTGGGCGGCTTTCTGGAATTTCATCGCGGCCTTCGTTTTCGGCACCGCCGTTGCCAGCACCATTGGCAAAGGCATGATTCACATCGAGCTCATCAATCAGCAGGTCCTCCTCGCCGGCCTGCTAGGCGCGATCGCCTGGAACCTGATCACCCTCATCCTCGGTCTCCCCACAAGTTCTTCTCACGCTCTCATTGGCGGCTATGGCGGCGCCGCTGTCGCTCACGCCGGCTTCAAGACCTTGATCCTCGGTGGATGGGTCAAACCGGTCGCCTTCATTTTCCTCTCGCCGGTCGTTGGTATGATTCTCGCCATCTCTTTGACTATCCTCACCAGCTGGATTGTCCGCCGCCAGCGCCCGCTCAAAGTCGACCGGTGGTTCCGCCGCTTACAGTTGCTTTCTGCAGCTCTCTTCAGCCTCGGCCACGGCACGAACGATTCGCAGAAGGGCATGGGCCTTATCACCACCGCGCTCGTTGCGGGTGGCCTGCTCAAGTCCTTTGCCGTACCCTACTGGGTCATCATCTGCTGTCACTTGGCGATGGGCGGCGGCACCATGGCCGGCGGCTGGCGCATCATCAAGACCATGGGCCAGCGCATCACCAAACTTACGCCTTTTGGCGGATTTGCCGCTGAAACTGCCGGCGGCCTCACGCTCGTCATGAATGCCGTGTTCGGCATCCCCGTTAGCACCACCCACACCATCACCGGCGCCATCGTTGGTGTGGGCGCCACTCGCCGCCTCTCCGCCGTACGTTGGGGCATCACGCGCCGCATCGTCTTCGCCTGGGTTCTCACCATCCCCGGCGCCGCTCTCTTCGGCGCGGG
>JBGPIX010000504.1:0-2954 GCA_041485085.1 Candidatus Acidiferrum sp. | reverse complement strand
ACTGGTCCGTGGCGGGAAGTTCGCCGAAGGTTAGGTAGTGCACCAGAACGGCGACCGTGTTGGCAGGGTTTTGCGGACAACCTGGCATGTTGATGAGGGTGATTCCCGGTACGGCTTCTTGGAGTCCCACGGCACCAGTGGGATTAGGAGAAGCTGCTACCAAACCACCGTCCCAGGCGCATGCGCCCACGGCGATGGATGCGGCTGCATTGCCGCAGACTTCGCGCGCCAGGTCGATCGCGGTTCGCCCAGCCACCGTGCAGTAGACCCCGCCGTCTGCCAGCGGTATGGCCCCCTCCACGACCACTAAGTACTTTCCTTTCTCTTCCTTGACCACTCGCTGTAAGGCAGCCTCGGCCTGTTTGCCTGCTCCGGCCATGATGATTTCGTGGTATTCCCAGGAAAGTAGGTCCAAGACGACTTCCAGGACAGTTGGATGGCTGGCCCGCAAGATGGATTCCGAGTTCCCGGCACAGTCTTGGAACTGCAACCACACCAAGACCGGTTTTTCCACTTTACTGAGGGCATCTGCCACTTTTGCCACGTAGCGTGAAGGCAAGGCCAGCGTCGCCACCATGGCTCCGCAGAATTCCATGAAGCGCCTGCGCGAGACTCCGCGAGCCCTCAATGCGCCGGAGAAAGTCTGTCCGTCTGGAAGCATACGACACCTCAGTTTTGGGGTAACTCGGCGGGATTTTTAAGTGACTGCAATGAATTCACCGTACTCCGTGAAACGGTCACATAAAGGTGTCATCTATCAGACGCTGAACTCACTATCTATGACGGGCGTCACGTATGGACGTGACGTGACTCACTTGGCCGCACAAAGGCATGCATTCCGATCGCGCGTCAGTATCTGTCCTTCGCCAAAACTCCGCACAACCCTAAATTCCTTTCTCGTAACAATAGTTACAGGCGGCCGCACACGCGATTCATTTCAAGCGAATTTTGAATTTTGGCGGGTACAACGCCCGGATTCAAAGCTAGGTCATAGTGCGCGACGTGCCAGCAATGACGGTAGAGATCTATGCTTTCCTGTCCCCCCTTGTGTGCAAATCCGGATTTCCGGTGTGCCCGTCACGAAAGAACGAAAGGGCTTCTGATAGACACAGGTAGAATCATGATTGAACTCGGCTGCTCTGTTTTTCCATACGTAATCCGGCCCGAAAAACCAGTATCGCCGGTTACGTGAGCGGATGGGTGCAGAGATTCGGCGTCCCGGTCTGTGACCGGGGTCACTACCTAATGTGAGCACTGTCACATTGACGATTTAGTATAAAAGGATTATTGCCTCTACTTCTCTTCGCGGATAGCCTTCGCCGAAAGTGATTGCCAATCCCCAGTGGAATAGACAGTTTTCCTGCTTCGATCTTGTGACCAGGAGTGCCGAGCGCCCTCGCACCGTGGTTCAAGTCGGAGGAATCGCGATTGGCGGCGACAGCTTTGTCGTGATGGCTGGACCTTGCGCCGTCGAATCCGAAAGGCAGCTTTTGGAGACTGCCGAAACGGTTGCCGCAGCCGGTGCGCGCGTACTGCGCGGCGGAGCTTACAAGCCTCGTTCGTCCCCTTATTCGTTTCAAGGGCTCGGCGTGGAAGGGCTAAAGCTCCTCAGCAAAGCAAGGAAGCAGACCGGTCTCGCCATCGTCACCGAAGTGATGAGCGAGAAGGACGTCGAGCTGATCGCCGAATACGCCGACATCATGCAGGTGGGATCGCGCAGCATGGAGAACTATTCCCTGCTAGAGGCGCTCGGCCAATGCGGGCGTCCCGTCCTGCTGAAACGCGGACTGACAGCGCGTCTAGAAGAGCTGCTGCATTCCGCGCAGGTGATTGCCGCCGCGGGCAATCCAGAAATCATTCTTTGTGAGCGCGGAATCCGTACTTTTGAGACCGCCACGCGCAACACTTTGGATATCACCGCCGTGCCGGTCCTGAAAACCGTGTCACACCTTCCCGTCATTGTTGATCCCAGTCACGCCGCGGGTGTGCGCTCTCTCGTGCCAGTGCTGGCGCGTGCCGCTGCGGTCGTCGGCGCTGATGGATTGCTGGTGGAAGTCCACCCCGCTCCGGAGCAGGCGCTGAGCGATGGCATGCAATCGCTCACATTTGAGGAGTTCGAAGAGATGATGTGCGATTTGCGGCGTTACGTTCGAATCCCACCGGCGCTCGAGGAAATGCAACCTCAAGTATTTGTTGCAGGAGGTACGCACTAAGTGCTTGTCCGCTGCTTCCTCCTTGTTTGTATGGCAATTTTCGCGACGTCGCTTTTAGCGTCAGAGAGCGGTTCGTTTCCCAACACAAATTCTGTTCCGTTGTTGTATACAGTTGCGCGTGAGTACAGCGCGTTGGCATGGATTCGCGGAGCCGAGCGATTTCCACGTGGCGCAACCATTTTCATTAAGGACGGAAAGGAACAAAGGCCGCTGGTTGCCGGTTTCGTTGCCACCGCGGATGCAGGCGTCTCCTTCGATGGAAGGAATGTGCTGTTTGCGGGCAAGCAGCGACAGCTGGATCACTGGCAGATCTGGGAAGCTTCTGTCCCAGCCGGAAAGCTGCGCCAAGTTACCCGATGCGACGACGACTGTGTCCGGCCGCTTTATGTTCCACCTGACCGCTTCGTGTATGCGCACAAGGTCGCGGGTAAGTTCGTCCTGGAAATTGCTTCCCTCAGCATCAGCAACGAGAAGGCGTTGCAGCTCACGTATGGACCCGGAAACTTTCTTCCCGCTGATGTGTTGCAGGACGGGCGCGTGCTGTTCGAAGCCGCGCATCCTCTGGATCAAAACACAATGGTCGAACTGTACACCGTTTATACGGATGGCAGCGGAGTTGAAGCTTACCGCTGCGATCACGGACATTCGCGGTATTCAGGAAAACACCTTTCCTCCGGTGACATCGTGTTTGCGCGCGAAGGAAACCTGTTCCGGTTCACGTCGGCCTTGGCACATGAGATT
>JBGPIX010000503.1:0-2971 GCA_041485085.1 Candidatus Acidiferrum sp. | reverse complement strand
TGGGTCGCCGACAAAGGTTCCGACATGGTCATCAAGTTCAACCCCGACGGCCGCGTCGCCATGGTTTTCGGCCGCAAGCTCGAAGCCTCCGACGAAGGCACCGAGCCGCTGAAGCATCCCAAGCCTCCGCTCCCGCCCGTTGACGGCCTTTTTCGCCAAGTCACCGACATGGCCTGGGACTCCGTCGGCAACACCTACATCAGCGACGGCTACATCAATTCCCGCATCGCCAAAGCCGACAAAGACGGCAACTGGCTTGCGTCCTGGGGCGAACCCGGCGACAAGCCCGGCCAGCTCAACACTCCGCACAGCATCGCAATCGATGCACAAAATAATGTCTACGTTGCCGACCGCGGCAACCGCCGCATCCAGGTCTTCGACCGCGACGGAAAATTTCTTCGCCAGATCACCATCGACGTTCCCGCTCCCGCTGATGCGCGCCCCGCTATCGGCAATAAGCCCACCTCCACCTCCGGCACCATGTCTCCCGGCGCGCCTTGGACTCTCTGCATCACGCCCGGCCCCAACCAAGTTCTCTTCACTTCCGACGCTTTCCCCGGCCGCATCTACAAACTCAGCCTCGACGGAAAAGTTCTCGGCGTCTTCGGCAAGTCCGGCAAGCAACTAGGCCAGTTCGGCTGGATTCACGCCATCGCCTGCCCCTCCGAAAACGAACTCTACGTTGCCGAACTCCTGAACTGGCGCGTCCAAAAATTAGTCCTCGAACCAGCTCATTAGCCCCGCGTCGAGCAAGAACTTGGAATGTTTCTTACGATTTGTCCGCTCCGTGTCCTCTGTGTTCTCGGCGAACTCTGCGTAATGTGTTATCCTTTTTCTCCGCGCGCGGAAACTTCACGGATAAAACTCGCAACCCTTATGCAAAAAACTCTTCTTCCTATTCAAGCTGTAGCTCGCAAACTCGAACTTCCCGATAAATATTTTGAGCCGTTGGGTTCACAGAGTGGCAAAGTCAAGCTCGATCTTCTCTCCGATCTCGCCTTCAAGCGGCGCGGCAAACTGATCATCGTTACCGCCACCACGCCCACCGCCGCCGGTGAAGGGAAAACCGTCACTGCCATCGGCCTCACCCAAGGCCTCGCGCACATCGGCAAAAAAGCCGTTATCACTTCGCGCGAGCCCTCCCTCGGCCCGGTCTTCGGTATGAAGGGTGGCGCCGCCGGCGGCGGCCTTTCGCAAATCGAGCCCAGCGCCAAAATCAATCTCCATTTCAACGGTGATTTTCACGCCATCTCTTCCGCTCACAATTTATTAGCCGCGCTGATCGACGCCCATCTTTTCCACGGCAACGATCTCCATCTCGACCCCGACCGCCTCACCTGGCCCCGCACCATCGACATGAACGACCGCGCCCTCCGCCACATCTCCGTCTCTCTCGATAGCAAGAAAGAGGGCGCTGGCCGCAAGACCGGCTTCATCATCACCGCCGCCTCGGAAATCATGGCCATCGTCGCTCTCGCGAAAGATCGCAGAGATTTGCGCCGTCGCCTCGATTCCATCCTCATCGGCGTCACTCGCGAAGGAAAGCCAGTCACCGCGCACGAACTCGGCGCCACCGGTGGCCAGATGGCTCTCCTCGCCGAAGCCATTCTCCCTAATCTCGTCCAAACCACCGACGGCACTCCTGCCTTCGTTCACGCTGGCCCTTTCGGCAACATCGCCCACGGCACCAGCAGTGTCATCTCCCAGGAAATGGGACTTCGCTTGGCCGATTACGTCGTGAATGAATGTGGTTTCGCTTCCGATCTCGGCGCGGAAAAATATTTCGATATCGTCATGCAGCAATCGGGAATCACACCGGCAGCCGCCGTCCTCGTCACCACCGTGAGGAGCATTTGCCAGCAAGGCGAAGGCGAATTCGAGCGCGGCCTGCCCAACCTCGGCAAGCACATCGAAATCCTGCAAACTTTCGGAGTCCCAATCATCGCCGCGATCAACCGCTTTCCGTCAGACACGGAAGCCGAATTGGATCGCCTCGCCGCCTATTGTGCCGAGCGGGGAGTACCAAGCGCTCTCTCTGAAGGTTTTGTGAAAGGCGGCCCCGGTGCAAAAGATCTCGCCGAAAAAGTGGTCGCCGCCATCGAGAAAAATCCCACTCCCGCCGCCCATCCCATTTATTCTCTCGACGAACCGCTAACCGAAAAAATCCATCGAGTCGCTAGGAAAATTTACGGCGCCAGTGACGTAAATTTCAGCGAACAAGCCAAAGCCAAGCTCCAGCAATTCACCGATTGGGGCTACGGCAAACTCCCCGTCTGCATCGCCAAAACGCAGTATTCCTTGTCCGACGATCCCAAGCGCCTCGGCGCTCCTACCGGCTGGACCCTTAACGTCAACAATGCCTCGCTCTCCGCCGGCGCCGGTTTCGTCGTCGTCATCTCCGGCAACATGATGCTCATGCCCGGCCTTCCCAAGGTTTCCCGCGCCTCCTCCATCGACGTCGACGACTCCGGTGCCATTCTCGGCGTCTGAAAAGCATTCTCTACAAATCCGGAAACGCATTCACTCGGTTAAGCCATCCCTTCAGAAATTTGGGAAATTTCTGCGCCAGGCCCTGGTAGTAAGCGATGCGCCCCTGCTTGTACCGCCGGTAAACTTCCAGTTGCGGCAGGCTGTTGAGCGCCTGGATGGAACCCGGGCCGATGACTCCATCCACCGAGACGCTTGCTCCCATCTGAACCATCACGTTCTGCAGCAGTTTTGTTGCGTGCGAGCCTGCGTTCACGAAAAAATCGCACACAATGTTCGCCAAGTCCTGCAGCGCGATGGCATCGCTCTGAATCTTGTTCCAGTACAGCGCCTTATAAATGATCCCCGCCTGCGCATCCGTCAGCGCTTTCAAATTGTCCGAGGTCGGGTCAATCCCCAGCAGTTCATGGGAACAGTTCTGGAACGTTGCCATCGTCACACCCTTGTTCGTTTCTCCGCCCGGATCATCCGGATCATCCACGTA
>JBGPIX010000502.1:0-2973 GCA_041485085.1 Candidatus Acidiferrum sp. | reverse complement strand
CGGTGGATTCGGCGCTGCGCTTCGGCTGCAAGGGCATCAAGGTGCGCGTGGCCGGCCGGCTGAACGGCGCGGAAATCGCGCGCAAGGAATGGTACCTGCAGGGGCGGCTGCCGCTGCAAACGCTGCGCGCGGACATCGACTATGGCACGGCGGAAGCGAACACCACTTACGGCGTGATTGGCGTGAAGTGCTGGGTCTACCAGGGCGAAAACGTGCCCAAGAAGTTTTCGAAGATTCAGAAGGAACGCGAAACCGCCGCGGTAGCGTAATCGAAAAGCGGTTACCGAGATCAGGGAAGCGAGAACACAGCGATGTTGATGCCCAAGAAGGTGAAGTACAGAAAGCAGATGCGCGGCCGCCGCAAAGGCAAGGCCTGGCGCGGCGGAGATTTGGCGTTCGGCGAATACGGATTGAAGGCCATGGAATGCGCTTGGATTACCGACCGGCAGATTGAAGCGTCGCGTGTGGCGATTACGCGGTTCATCAAGCGCGGCGGAAAATTGTGGATCCGGATTTTTCCGGACAAGCCCTTCACCAAGAAACCGGCCGAAACGCGCATGGGCAAGGGCAAAGGTGCGCCGGAGAAGTGGGTGGCGGTGGTGAAGCCTGGACGCATCATGTTCGAAATGGCGGGAGTGGACGAAGCGACGGCCAAGGAAGCCATGGGGCTGGCGGCGCACAAGCTGCCGATTCCCACGAAATTCGTTTCCCGCGCGGGAGGGTTTTAACGATGCCGCGGCGTATTGAAAAGATTCGCGAAGCGGGCGTGGACGAACTGCTGGCGCAGCAGAAGGATTTGACGGAGACGATTTTCCGGTTGCGGTTCCAGCTTTCGACGGGCCAAGCGGAAGCGCTGAAGCGTCTTCGTGAAGCGAAAAAGGATCTGGCGCGGGTGAAAACACTGGTTCGCGCGCAAGAGCTGAAAGCAGGGAAGGCGTAATGACAACTGAAACACAAAGCGCCCCGGTTGCCGAGCGCGGCGAGAGAACCATTCTCACCGGCAAAGTGACCAGCGCGAAGATGGAAAAGACCATTGTGGTCGAGGTGCAGCGGCTGGTGCAGCATCCCAAATACCGCCGCGTGGTGCGCATCTCGAAGAAGTTTTACGCGCACGATGAAAATCGCCAGGCCAAGGCCGGCGACACGGTGCGCATTGTGGCTTCGCGGCCGCTTTCGAAGTTGAAGCGCTGGCGGTTGAAAGAAGTGCTGACGCGGAACGCGTCGGCCTCGTAAGAGAGACAGGGGAGCAGACCAATGATTCAGATGCGAACCTGGTTGACGGTGGCCGACAATTCCGGCGCGCGCAAGCTGACCTGCATCATGCCGGTGGGCGGCGACGCGGGGCTGCAGGCGGGCCTCGGCGACGTCATCACCGCCGCGGTAAAGGAAGCGACACCGGAAAGCCAAGTCAAAAAGGGAACGGTAGTGAAGGCAGTTGTAGTACGTATGCGGAAAGAACGGCGGCGCAAGGACGGCACGTACATCCGGTTCGACGACAATGCCGCGGTGCTGATCAACGATACGGGCGAGCCGGTCGGGACGCGCGTGTTCGGCCCGGTGGCGCGCGAGCTGCGCGAAAAGAAATTCACGAAGATTGTTTCACTGGCTCCGGAGGTTTGGTAGCACATGACACTCAGACACGAAAGAGCCGAACGGCACACCATTCAGGTTCGCAAGGGCGATAACGTCAAGGTGATTGCCGGGAAAGACGCCGGCAAGAGCGGGCGCGTGCTTTCCATCAACGCGAAGAACAATACCGTGGTGGTCGAGCACGTGGGCATCATCAAGCGGCACACGCGTCCCAACCCTTCGAAGAACATTAAGGGCGGGATCGTGGAGAAAGAAGCCGGGATCAACGTCTCGAACGTGATGGTAGTTTGCGGCAGCTGCGGCAAGCACACGCGGATTGGCCACACGATTTTGCCGGACGGATCGAAAGTACGCAGCTGCCGCCATTGCAACACGGCGCTGGACAAGTAAAGGACAAGGTAGAAGAAGGCGATGAAGAGTCGATTGCAGGAAAAATACCGGAGCGAGACGGTGCCAGCGCTGATGAAGCGCTTTGGCTGGAAGAACATGATGGCCGTGCCGAAGCTGAAGAAAATCACCGTCAACATCGGCCTCGGCGAAGCCAGCCAGAACGCCAAGCTGCTGGATACCGCGGCAGTGGAACTCGGTCAGATCACCGGGCAGAAAGCGGTAATCACGCGGGCGAAGAAGTCCATCGCGAATTTCAAGATTCGCAAGGGCATGCCCATCGGGTGCGCGGTGACTTTGCGCGGCGAACACATGTACGAATTTCTCGACCGCTTGTGCAACGTGGTGCTGCCTCGCGTGCGCGACTTCCGCGGCTTGCCGCAGAATTCTTTCGATGGCCGCGGGAATTACACCCTGGGTCTGAAAGACCAGTTGGTGTTTCCGGAGATCGATTACACCCGCGTGGACAAGATCAAGGGCATGAACATCACCATGACCACCAGCGCGAAGAACGATGAGCAGGGCCGCGAGCTGCTCAAGGCGCTGGGAGTTCCGCTTCGCGAAAAAGGGGTCGCACAATAAATGGCACGCACAGCAAAAATCGCCAAGTCGCTCAAGAAGCCGAAATTCAAGGTGCGAATCCGCAACCGCTGCCGCTGCTGCGGCCGCGCGCGCGGGTATATCCGCAAGTTCCAGATGTGCCGCATCTGTTTTCGCGGTATGGCGCTGAAGGGGGAAATCCCCGGCGTCGTGAAAGCCAGTTGGTAGGAGAAATATGCAGACGGATCCAATTGCCGATTTTCTGACGCGCCTCCGCAACGCGGCGGCTGCCAAGCACCAGCGCGTGGATGTTCCGGTCTCGAAGCTCAAGACCGAGATCGCGCGCATCCTCAAGGAAGAGGGCTACATCTCGACCTACAAGCTGGTGGACGAGAACAAGACGCGCAAGATGCTGCGCGTTTTCCTGAAGTACACCCCGGACCGCCGGAGCGTGAT
>JBGPIX010000501.1:0-2978 GCA_041485085.1 Candidatus Acidiferrum sp. | reverse complement strand
GGGATGAATCATCCGATGGGGCCGCTGGAGCTGGCGGATTTTATTGGGCTGGATGTTTGCGTGGACATTATGCATGTGCTGCAGGAAGGGTTGGGCGATCCGAAGTATCGGGCGTGTCCGTTGCTGAAGAAATATGTGGCGGCGGGATGGCTGGGGCGCAAGTCGGGGCGAGGTTTCTATGGTTATGCCTGAACAGATCTAGCTATGGCTGAAGACATGAGACGCGCATCACTCAACTTCTTTCAGGGAGCAAACGGCCCAACCTTGCTATTACTGATGTTTGAGGATGCGGACCTTTTAGGGCTGAAAGCTATCTTCCTGCGTTTGGCGGAAGGGGAACAGGAGAAGGTGAGCCTCCGCGCTGCCGGCATCGTTGGATTTGCCAGTGCAATCGATGATGTCGTCTTCGTGCGATTTGTCGAGGGAGATGAACCGTCTCGAATGGTGCGAAAAGTACAAGACACATTGCGGGGTCCTCTGTTCGAGTTTCGCAGACACAAAAAAGGCTGGCTGGAATGCGCCGAATTGATCGAGGGCCTGACAGGGCCCGGGCATCAATATTTGAGCCGCGGCGCTAGCGATGAAGCGCTGGTGATGGTTTCCTACCGAGAAGGGCCGACTGAAAAGGGAGGGTCGGCTAACGAGGGCGGCTCAAGGCGAAACAAAGGCGAAAAATAATGTTTGCTTTTTGTTCGCCATGGTGGTAGTTTGGGCCTCGTCGTTTTCAACAGGTGCACCATGCGGGGTTTTTCGAACGGTGTTCTAAGCTGTCTGGAACGTGAGAGACTCGAAGAGGAGCTCTCCGAGGCGCGCAACCGGGGGCGGAACCTCTCCCGGCTGCGGCAACTGACCCACCAGGAACGGGTGGCGTTGGATGAACGCGAGCAGACAGCGCAGACACGGCTGAGAGACCACGATGCGGAGCACGGTTGTCAGCGGTGAAGTGGTTTTAGGCGGTTTGAGGCTGACCGGCAATTAGGGGTGGCGAAGAAATGAATCGAGTGGTAAGCTCCACACTTCGTTACTTCCCCGGATACGGGCAAAGCGCTTTCCCGGCGCGGAGCTCAGGCCATCGGTCCCGCAGATGGGTAGGCCCGCCTACGGCGGGTAAACCCAAGTTTCCAATTTCCTCCACCGAGGTGTGAAATGACAGAAGAAAAAGAAAAATTACTGGCAGCAGCGATATCACAGATTGAAAAGGACCACGGTAAGGGCGCGATAATGCGCCTGGGCAGCCGAGACATTCTGGTGCCCGTCAGCGTAATTCCCAGCGGATGCCTCTCGATTGATGCGGCGCTGGGCGTCGGCGGATTTCCGCGCGGGCGCGTGATTGAGATTTACGGGCCGGAATCGGGCGGCAAGACCACCATGACGCTGCACGTGATCGCCGAAGCGCAGAAGCTCGGCGGGCAGGCGGCGTTTATCGATGCGGAGCACGCGCTGGATCCGAATTATGCGCGGAAGCTGGGCGTGGACGTGGACAACCTCTTGGTGTCGCAGCCGGACAACGGAGAGCAGGCGCTGGAGATTGCAGAAACGCTGATTCGATCGGGCGGCGTGGACATTGTTGTCGTTGACTCCGTCGCGGCGCTGGTGCCCAAGGCGGAACTTGAAGGCGACATGGGCGACCCGCAAATGGGTTTGCAGGCGCGGCTGATGTCGCAGGCGCTGCGCAAGCTGACCGGAATCGTTTCGAAGTCGCGGACCTGCCTGATTTTCATCAACCAGATTCGCGAGAAGATTGGCGTGATGTTTGGCAATCCGGAGACGACGACGGGCGGGCGAGCGCTGAAGTTTTATGCGTCGATGCGCGTGGATATCCGGCGGATTCAGGCGATCAAGGAAGGCGACAAGGTGGTGGGCTCACGGACGCGCGCGAAAGTGGTGAAGAACAAAGTGGCGGCGCCGTTCCGCGAAGCGGAATTCGACATCGTCTATGGAGAAGGGATTTCTCGCGAAGGCGACTTGATCGATCTCGGCGTCGAAAAGGGCGTGCTCGAGAAGAGCGGCACGTGGATCAGCTTTGGCGGTGAGCGCATGGGCCAAGGCCGCGAAAACGCGCGTATTTTCTTAAAGGAAAACAAGGACATCCGTGACAAGCTGGAAAACGTGCTGCGGAAGAAGCTGGAAATCCCCATCCCCGGCCATTCGAATGCGGCTACGCCTGGACCGAACGGGCATGCGGCTCCTGCGCAAACGGACAAGCCGCCGATGAAGGCTGCGGCGGCGGTCGCGGGCGTGGATGCGTCCAAGGCCCGCCCGACGCGCTAAGCACCCTTAGATTAGATTTGGATCTGCATTCTCGGGGGGCATCCGCCGCTGCGGGTGCCCCTTTGTTTAGCTAGGCGAAGAGGAAAGACGATGCGTTGAAGAGGATCGCCCAGGCGAACTAGCGGTACACGGGCCGTTTCAGGATGCGACGGACACCTGTACTTCCTCGCCGAGGCCGCCATCCCGCCCGGACGAAGGTTCAGGCCCCTGACCCGACGGTCAGCTATTCAAAACAAAGCACATAGCTCGGTACTGGTGCATTGTGTCTATTGTGTGCAAACTGTTCAAAAGGCTAAACTGTGTCTCATTCTGAGAGAACGTGTTTCTCTTGGGAACAGAGTTTCCCGCACGATCCGGCGCTAAGTCGCATCAAATGAACGGTCCGTTGGATTGGCGGGTGGGGTGCAATGATGCCATGCGGCAGTCTGCTGATGGCAGGCGGCCGGTAGCGGCAACGAACAGTTTTTGTGAATGTTTGTTGACCCTGCGGACAGCGTAAGGTAAAACTTCTGACCCCGGTTGATTTTTGGCGTGGGGCAGAGCGGGGCGGGTTGAGCGGTACGGTCAGCCTGGATGAGGTGGGAACGGTGAAGCAGTTCGGAAAAACCAGTCTGGCGATTTTGATGGCGGGAATTTGTGCGATGCCTTTGCCGGCAGCGCCCGGGGCGGGAGCGCCTGTTAAGAGGACGCACAAATACGTCACGCGT
>JBGPIX010000500.1:0-2987 GCA_041485085.1 Candidatus Acidiferrum sp. | reverse complement strand
GCGTGAGCCAGCGCGCGACATAAGTCTCAAGATCTTCTTAGTACCTTCCTTAAAATTATTCCGCCCGTCAGACCAAATGGGAATTCCCTTTCCAGAAAAAGATTATCTTGAACATATTTTGGCGAGGTGGTGTGATGCGTGGCAGTCGCGCAAAATACTGGAGGAAAATGATGAGTGAAAGAAACAATTTGATGGCGCTGGTGAATACACCGACGCGGAGACAGCTGATCGCCGGGTTGGGCGTCGCGTTTGGCGGAGTGGCGCTGGGATCAGCGAGAGCTTGGGCTGGAGCGGAGGAGGAGATTTCGCATGCAGCGGAGTCGATTCACCAGGAGCCGGTGTTCAAGGCAAGCCGGAAGCGCGTTTATGAAGCGCTGACGGACGCGAAACAGTTCGACAAGGTGATCCAACTGAGTGCGGCGATGAAGTCCGGCGTGCCGCCGGACGCCGCGCCCACACAAATCAGCCGTGAGGCTGGAGGCGCGTTTTCACTTTTTGGCGGATATGTTACGGGAAGGCACATCGAACTTATGCCAAACGAACGAATCGTCCAGGCGTGGCGAGCTGGAAGCTGGGACCCGGGCGCTTATTCGATTGCGAAATTTGAGCTGGTGGAACAAGGCGCCGGGACCAAGATCGTATTTAACCATGGCAGTTTTCCAAAGGGCGATGGGGAGCATCTGGCGGCGGGATGGAAAATGAACTATTGGGAGCCGCTGGAGAAATTCCTGGCCTAGGGGCCACCCGCGATCGCAGAAAGGAAAGATGGCGGCGCAAAGCCGCCTCTACAGGACAGACTCTAGACGATGCGGCGAGGCAAAAGCGGGTTGAGGTGCATGGTGAGGTCGTAGACGGAGGCGCCGCAGGATTCGGAGACATCTTCGGGGCGCGAGCCGGGCTGCCAGTCGAAGAAAGTAGCGGTGTCGCCGATCTTGACGCGCTCTTCCCTGCCGGCTTCCACGATGCAATGACTGGCGGAAACGGAGGCGATCACGGGATAGAGATCGCCGTTGATGAGGACCTTCGCACCTTTCTCGTGCGAGAGTGCGGCGTTGCGCGGCCAACCGTCGGCGTGGCCTACCGGCAGAGTGGCGACCCAGACATCACCCTTGGCCATGTAGGCGCGGTTGTAGCCGGCGCTGTCGCCTTTGCGCAATTTTTTCACGTAGATGACGCGGGCTTTCAGGCTGATCGCAGGGCGGAGATCCATGATCGCGGTGTGGCGAAATTCGTTTTCGGAGTAGATACCGTAAATGGCCATGCCGGGACGCACCATGTCGAGGAAGGCTTCAGGATGTTGGAAAAGTGTGAAGCTGGAGGCCGCGTGCTTTCTGCCGAGGGCGATTCCGTCTTTTTCGAGAGAAGAACAGGTTTCGTGGAAGCGGCTAAGTTGCTCTTTGTCGAAGTCGGGGTCCTCGGTAAAGGTCATCATCGTGCCTTGGATTTGGACGGATTTGCGGCCGGCGAGATCGCGAATGAGCGGGGCGGCCTGATGGTAGGGCACGCCGACGCGGCCGATACCGGTGTCGATACAGATATGGAGAGAGATGGGCTTTTGCGTTTTGGCGGCGATCTTGTCGAGCGCGGAGCCGAGAGGCGTGTAGACCATGGGCATGATGTTGCGAGAGACGGCGTCTTCGAGGTTTTGTTCGTCGAAGGGGCCGAGGAGGAGGACGGGCTTGCGGATGCCGGCATCGCGGAGGGAGATGGCTTCGTGGAATTTCACGACGGCAAAGCCGAAGATTTCGGGCTGCGGATCGAGGAGTTGGGCGACGTTGGCAACGCCCATGCCGTATCCGTTGTTTTTGATGACGGCAAGGATGGGGCGAGATGCAGCGCGGCGGGAGATTTCCTGGACGTTGTGTCGAAGATTTTCGCGATGAATTTCTACCCAGGGGTCGAAGGAGGAATCTTTCGAGGCCGTGGATTCAGGTGCTGGCGCGGAGGCAGTGAGGGTCGGAGAAGCACCGAGGAGTGCGGGCAGGGCGAGGCCGGCTTCGAGGAAGGATCGCCGCGAACGTTTCATAGAGTAGCCTCCTTGTTTGGGGCGACCGCAAAGCGGTCGACGCGGAGAGGATAGCAGCGAAAGCAGATCCCTCGCTACGCTCGGGATGACAACCGGGGGAGAGGCGCGCTACTTCTTGAAGAGGTTTTCGAAAGCCTGGCGCGCGTCGGTGTGGCGCGGGGGCGCAGACGGGGGCACGGAACCAGGGGCTGCCGGCTGAGTATAGGAGGTTGGCGCGGTGTCTTTCTCAATGGTCATGCGGAATTCGTAAAAGGTGCAGGCGTTCTTGGCATCTTTGGGGGAGATGCGCTCCTGAACAGGCTGGGTGCATTCGAATTGCGCGCCGGAATCGAAAAAGCGGCACTGCTTGCAGCAGTGCAACTCGAACTGACACTTGGGGCATGTGCCCTTGGCGTCGAAACCGGGGGTCAGGACGGCTCCGCAATTGGCACAGCGCGCGCGTGTCACCGTGCCGACCATGCGCGGCGTGCGCGGGCCGAATTGATCGGCGCCGCGCGGGCCGCCAGCAGGCGGCTTGCGGTCGTGCGACTTATCTCGCTTCTCTTGCTTTTCCGCGTCTCGGTACCCGCGGTGTCCATACTTTCGATCCACAAACGCCTCCGTCCGCCAGTCTCGACGGACTGCCACAGCTACAACTCATGCTTTTGCGCCAACGCGCTTGCCAACTTGGCTTGTATCCAATCGGATTGTTACACTCGGCCGGACGGCGCACTCAATCCCTAGAAGTTGCTTGCAGAATGGCGAACGTCCAACGAGCAGGAGATGGGACCTCTATGTTTGTAGCGCTCTGGGAGTACGAAGTCAAGCCGGGTAGTGAAGAAAGATTCGAGAAAGCCTATGGCCCCGATGGTGACTGGGTCCGGCTGTTCCGGAATGACTCCCACTATCATGAGACGCGGCTGGTGCGGGATTCGTTTCGCCGCGGCGTGTATTTAACGATGGATTTCTGGGAGTCGCGCGG
>JBGPIX010000499.1:0-2990 GCA_041485085.1 Candidatus Acidiferrum sp. | reverse complement strand
TTGTTACGGAATCATCACCGAGCACGGGGGCACCATTCACGTAAGGAATGTCCCGACTCGCGGTGCGTCGTTCACCATCGAGTTGCCGCATCAAGTCGCCGCGTCGCCGATTTTCAGCATGCCGGGTCAAAAGGCTATCACAGGGAGGGACGGACGCATCCTGCTGGTGGATCACGACGATTCGGTATTGGAGGCTGTGGGGACGATTCTGCGCGCGCGGGATCATCGCGTGCAGACGGCTAGAAATATTCTCGAAGCCCGCGCCTTACTTGAAAAAGAGGACTTTGATCTGGTCGTCGCGGACCTGCACGTGTCTGACGGTGCGAATGGCGGCGGATTGAGCGAATGGCTGGCCCGGCATAAACCAGCGCTCAACCACCGGCTGATCTGGATGTGCGCCGTGGCGCCCTCGGAGGATGCCGGCGAGCACATCGCCGGGAAGGGCCGTCAGATTCTGCAGAAGCCTTTTAAGGCCAACGATCTCCTGGCGGCCGTGGACGAGCTACTGCTAAACAACATCCAAGCCGCGGCGATTCACCGATGAAGCCAGTTCCGCCGCAACCGCGGCACGCTCACCGAGTTCCCTCAGAGCCGCTTCGATTCGAACGCTTAAGCCGCTGACCAGGTCACTCAGTCCGTGCAGTTGGGGCAGTGGGGCGATGTCCGCCAAAAGCATCCATCGAATCATTTCATATCGCCAAGAAAACTTTACCATCAACCGCATAGTCTCGAATTCCTGTGACGCGGCGACTTCGGGCGACAGCACGGCGATGACTCTGGCCATTCGCAAGAGATTCTGGAAATCCTCGCGCAAAGCTGCCAGGTAGGCGAGCGCGACGGCGCGGCGCTCTCGGCGCACGCGCCGCTCCACTTCTCGGGAGGCTTCCTTCGCAAGGAAATCATAATCCGTCGCTGCCAATGCCTGGCGGATCTGCGGCAAGTGGGCTGCGTGGCGCTGGCCAGTTACCTCGAGCGAGCGCGGATCGACCGGGAGTTTTCTCCGTTTCCGGGGCCTCCGGAGTCCCCAGCCGAGTCCGACGAGCAAGAGGGCGACAAAAGCAAAAAACAGAATGATGTTGAGGCTCAATGCCGTGTGACCCCCGGTCTCCAAATTTTGGACAGCTGATCATCCATATCTCGCAACTGGCGGTTGATTTGCGGTGTGATGGATTGGTAGACCCCTGGAGAGAGAAGATTTTCTTTGGGGTCAGTCGCAGTCCGTGTTTCCCAAAGCGCCCAGGACCACAGGGATAAGCTTGCAAAATACGCCAAGACTCCCAGCAGGCTCCAAAGTGTTGCGTAATCATATAAATAGCGCTCTAGAACGGTATCGTTGAGAGCGAAGAAACAGGAATAGACGCAGAAGCCAATTGCCAACGTGCGGTCCGCGGGTTCGATTTCCACGTCATAGTAACGCGCAAATAGAAAGAGAATTACGATGACGGTGGCGATGGAGAGTTCCATGCCGCGATCCGCGCTTGGGAGCGCGGATTCCAGTTGGTGCCGCGCGGCCAATCCGGAGTACAAGAACACCAGCGCCGCACAACCTACCAACACGCGCTGTGCCAGCGCCCAGATCCCCGGGAAGCGGGAGAGCAGATGACTACAAAGTTCGGCGACCGCAACAGCCCGCGCACAGATCACCAGCGCTTGCATTCCCCACGCGAAATACCAGGAGGCTTGAGACGTAAACCCCCACCGGCCGTAAATGAAAAATACCAGGGCACCTAGAACCAGGTTGGTGAAAATGTAGAACGTGAAGGCCGGATAGAATCGGTAATTCTTGCGCACTGCAAGTAATACCAGTAGGAAGACTCCTGCGGCCGAGTTCACGGCCCACATGACCTGTTGAAACTCTGCGATACCTGCTATCACGGGCGCATCTTAGCACATGCGCAACTGCCGACAAATAGTCCCGATGCGCCCGCGTGATAGCTCGAAAGTACTGTGCCGAGCTCAGATGGCCCGGAAGATTAAAGAATTCTTATGCAATAGCCAGCGATTGCGGTGGTTTCGGCGGAAGCGGTGGCATAGGCCAACCGTCTGCCACTAAAGTGCTTTCTTCGATAGAAGGCGGCTTTGGTGGCAGAGGTGGCATGGGCCAGCCATCAGCCACCAGCGTGCTGCCGTACATGGCCGGCGGCTTCGGCGGGAGTGGCGGCATGGGCCAACCATCGGCGTACTGCGTGTGATCGATCGTCAAAGGTTTACCGGCTGAAAGGTTGACGGACCGCACAATGGGCGTTACCATCAAAACGGCCAGAACTGAAACTACAACGGCTATTGCTGTTTTTTTCAAGGGAGTGTCCCTCCTGACCAGCAGGATGAGGGGGGACGGTTTTGGCGGGGTTCTGTGGTTGAAAATGTTCCGAACGCGGAACACCAGTCCGCATGAGAACGCTCACACAGCTTCAGCAAAACCGCAGAGTCGTTCAAGACTTCACGCAGACGACTCTTGCGGGCATTCCCGGGCTATTTGCGCGGCTGGCCTACATTGCGTCCTTGCGGGATCTCTCCAGCGGACGATACGAACACGCGGGCCTTTTGGCCATTTATCCAGACGAGGCTATCCAGCAGGCTTTACAGCTTTGTCATGAACAGATTTTCGAGCGAATACTGGAATCACCGCTGTCGAGCCAGCGAGAGGATTTGCGCGCCTGTTTAACCGGAATGGAAGGTGGGTTATCTGGCGCGGCTGCGCATTGGCGCCGCATCGAATCCTACCGGTTCCTGGTCCCGGAAGCGGTACCAGACTATCTCAGGGATCTCTTCTGTTCGAATCTCCGCGCTCTTCTTGAGATTCTCGTGGAGGAAAGCACTCTGGCCCATTCAGACGCGTAACCACGCCCGTCACGCGCCCGACGATTTCCGCCTCATCTGGCGTTCGCCAAGACTCCGGGAAACAGCGCGATAGCGGATGCGGCTGCATAACCAAGCGTGAGCCTTCCTGATGGAACCACCCGCAACGGTATCCGCCACGCACCTCCACG
>JBGPIX010000498.1:0-2993 GCA_041485085.1 Candidatus Acidiferrum sp. | reverse complement strand
TCGGGCGAGAACCATCGGACTAGCCGGCTGCGTTTCTTGCTCATTCTGAGCGCGGCGGGCGAACCAAACGGAATTGAGCTAAGCATGTAGGCTTCGTGTCGTAGCGCTTTTCGGACGGGGGTTCGACTCCCCCCGCCTCCACCAATTTACACCGCGCATCGCTGGCCACCTTCGGCGGGCTAATCGCCGAATCTCTCCGCGGCGCGAGCTTTCGCTTTTGCTGCCTCTTCTTCTCTGTTTCGAGGCGCGGCGCTGGTCTCCAGGGATTGGACCAGACGGGCCGAGGCGGCGGCGATTTCCTCGATGGCAGAGTTGAACGCGGCTTCGTTGGCCTTAGACGGTTTCGTAAAACCGCTGATTTTCCTCACGAATTGGAGCGAAGCGGCGCGGACCTCCTCGTCAGAAACGGGCGGATCAAAATTGAAAAGGGGTTTGATGTTCCTGCACATTTCTTCTTGTACCTCTTGTAGATGAACGCGGCTGGATTTTGTTTCGCAAGTATGGCGGCTCGCTCTTATGTAGTACCAGCCGACTTTGCCGCCCTCGAAGAAGCGAGGCGCTGGCGGGCATAGGCGCACCAAGGGCCGGCGGGGTCTAGCCGGACGTACGCTTCCCAGTGCTGCCGCGCTTCGGCGTACGCACCCAGCTTCTCGCAGACGAAAGCCAGATTGTAGCGTGCATCGGGATAGTTCGGGTCCAGACGGACCGCTTGCCGGAGATGCTGCCGCGCCGTTTCGAGTTCGCCGAGTTCTTCCAGCACACTCCCCAGATTGAAATGCGCCAGGGCGTTTTCGGCATCCGACGCCAGAGCGCGCCGGAAATATTCAGACGCCTTTTCGAGGTTTCCTTCCTCGTAGTGGAGGGTCCCACAATTGATCAACACTTCAGGCCTTTCGGGATCAGCGCACAAAGCACGTTCGTACGCGTCGATCGCTTCGGCCCTGCTCTTTCCCTCTGCTTCATACTCGAGCGCCGTGGCCAGCCACTCATCGGCATTGGGCCCGGCTATGACGCGTACTTTTTCGTCAAGTTCGCGAGTCTCGAAATTCAATACGAACTGACCCGACAGCGGTTCCACCCGCGCTCCGCCACGTTCCACGATAATATCTTTTCCATCGGAAAGAACGCGCAGTTCCGCAAGTGGCGCGTTGATTTGTGCAAGTTTCCCGCGAAGTGCGGCGAGGGCTCGCCGCAGACGGTTGGCAGGTACTCCTTCTTCGACCAACTTCTTTACTGTACGCAAACCAATCAGGTCGCCAAAATCGTAGAAGCGGTTTCCTTGCTCTTTTCGGGGAGAAACGAGGCGCAAGCGGTCCCAATATTCCAGCTGCTTCCCGGTCAGGCCCAGAACGCGCTGAACATCCTCTGGGCTGAATCTGTCCTTGGCGCCCATCAGGAGTTAACTGACTGCCTTTTTCCCTGCCTTTTTCTGCACGGACGAGATCGGTTGCACGGCTCGAGCTGGGGGTTTTTTGCCAACTGGCGCTGCGGATGTGGACGCGACAGCCGCAGGCGGCGCTTGCTTTTCCGCGAGGCTTCTCTTGAGCGCTTCCATCAAATCGATCACCGGAGCCATATGCGGCTGCGCCACCTCGGTCACTTCCTGCCCCTTGAGCTTCGCCGCGATCAGGGCACGCACGTTCTCCTGATATTCGTCGCGATACTTGTGCGGCTCGAAAGGAGCGGCAAGGCTTTCAATGAGTTGTTGTGCGAGCTTCTTTTCCTGATCCTTCAGCTCGATCTTGTCGGTTGGAACGGCTTCAGCCGCGCGAATCTCATTGGAATAGAACATCGTGTGCAGCGTCATGCCCCGAGTGCCGGGCCGAATAATCACGATGTGTTCCCGCTGGTGCATGGTGAGTTTTGCGATCGCTCCGTGGCCCGACTCTTCCATCGCCTTCATCAGCAGTTGATAAGCCTTCACTCCAGCGTCTTCGGGCGAAACGTAATAGGAGGAGTCGAAGTAGAGCGGATCCATCTCATCCAGTTTCACGAATTCCAGGATTTCCATGACGCGCGCCGAGGGAGGCTCGATCTTGTCCAGCTCCTCCTCGCTGAAGAGCACGTACTGATCCTTTTCGTACTCGTAGCCCTTCACAATTTCCGACCGTTCCACATTCCGGTTGCAGACCGGGCAAAACAAGGGCTGCTTGAGCCGCGAATGACATTCCTTGTGGAGCTGGTTGAAACTGATTCGTTCACCGCGTGCCGCGGCAAACATCCGTACGGGGATTGAAATCAAGCCAAAGGTGACGTGACCTTTCCAGACGGTCGTGGCCATTTGGACTCTCCTTCGAGAACAGCCTTGGAACTAAACCCGAGTTTCTAAGATTATCCGGCCGACAAGCCCGGAATCAAGACGAATCCCGGACAGGTAGTTTATCAGTCAGCTTGACTCTAATTGGGATCTTATTAGCAGGCCTGGGGGCCCACGGGAAAAGTCTGGGATAGAATGCCTTCGTGTCCAAGCTCGAAGAATACCGGCGAAAACGCCGCTTCGACCGAACCCCGGAACCATCGGGGGAGCCCGACGCCGGCGAGGCGAAGGTCCCAAGAGCGGAAGAAAAGAAGATTCCGCGGTCCGCTCAGAATGTTGGGAATGCTGAACGCAAGCCCGTCCCGACAGCCAAACATACGCGCCTACCAATGCCCAAATTGCCACAGGTGGTGGTCCGCCATGGACAGGAACACGGCGACACGTTCGTGATCCAGAAACACCGAGCAACGCGGCTGCACTACGATTTCCGGCTGGCCATCGATGGCACGCTGAAGTCCTGGGCTGTCCCCAAGGGGCCCTCGCTGAACCATGCCGACAAGCGGTTGGCGGTGCAAACCGAGGATCACCCGCTGGACTATGCCAACTTCGAGGGGAAAATCCCCGAGGGCAACTACGGCGCAGGAACGGTCATGGTCTGGGACCGCGGGACTTTTCGTGTGGAAGGCAATCTCGACGCGCTGAAGCAATTGGGAAAGGGAGAAATCAAGTTCAGCTT
>JBGPIX010000497.1:0-3024 GCA_041485085.1 Candidatus Acidiferrum sp. | reverse complement strand
GATCGCCCGTTTGGCAGGCTTCGGAATTCTAAAGTTCCTTTCGTATATCAAGGACGAGATTCTGCTCGTGCTGGCGATCAGCTCATCGGAACCGGTCATGCCGACGCTGATGGCCAAACTGGAAAAGCTCGGATGCTCCAAGGCGCTTGTGGGGCTCGTGGTGCCGACGGGGTACACGTTCAACACGGATGGGACGAGCATCTATATGACGATGTGCGCGCTTTTCGTGGCGCAAGCCACGAATACGCCGCTGACGTTGGCGCAACAACTGACGATTCTGGCGGTGGCCGTGCTCACTTCCAAGGGAGCGAGCGGCGTGCAAGGGGCGTCGTTCATTGCGCTGGTGGCTACGATGACGGTGATTCCTACAATTCCGGTGGCGGGCATGGCGCTGATTCTGGGAATCGACCGGTTCATGAGCATGTGCCGGGCAACGGTGAATGTGATCGGGAATGGAGTTGCTACCATCGTGGTGGCGCGTTGGGAAAATGAAATCGACTCGCAGACGCTGAGGCAGAATCTTGGGTGAGGGAAGAGTTGGGCCCGGGCACTCCGGGTTGAGCTAACTGAACCGGAAGCCAAGTGTTTGAGCGTCGGAGCGGCAGGTGGCTATGGCAGAACGTTTCGATATCGTTGTCGCAGGCGCCGGACACAACAGTCTGATTACGGCGGCCTATCTAGCAAAGGCGGGCTATCGCTGCGTGGTGCTCGAAGGCCGCCCGATCGTGGGCGGCGGCGTCAAGTCCGCGCAATTGACGTTGCGCGGATTCACGCATGACATTTGTTCCTCGGCGCACAACGGAATCCACGGGAATCCGATCCTACGCGACGATGAGCTGAAGCTCGGCGATTACGGCCTCGAATACATCTATCCCGATCCTGTTTATCACATGCCGTTTCCCGACGGCAGCTATCTGACACAGTGGCGCGACCTGGACCGCACGTGCGAGGAATTCGCAAAATTCTCCAAGAAAGACGGGCTTGCTTACCGCCGTATGGTCACTGAATACGAAACGGTCAAGCCGCTCTTGAATGCCGTTTCGTTCACGCCTATTGGATTCGGGAAATCCATCAACGACCGATTGGCGGACCATCCACACGGAAAACTCTGGCAACGGCGGCTGGCGATGTCCGCCTGGGAGATTGTTCGCGATACCTTCGAGGATGACCATTGCCGCGCCTTCATGCTGGGCTGCCCCTATTCTCTGCAACCCGTGCAAGATCCGATGACCGGCCGGGCCGCGTACATTCCTTTGCATCAGCAGCGCGAGAGCCGGCCGCTGCCGAAAGGTGGGTCGGGAGCTTTGACGCAGGCGTTGGCGCGGTTCATCGAAGCGCATGACGGCGTGATTTTCACCAACAAATCCGTCAAAACGCTAACCATCGAGAACGGCAAATGCGTTGGCGTGGAATGTGAAGATGGCAGTTCGTATCGCGGCGAGAAGGCCGTTCTTTCGACGATCCACATCAAGCAGCTGATCGACATGGCGCCCCGCGAATTGTGGGGCCAGGATTTCATCGATGGAGTGGACACTTGGAAAGCCGGCTTGACGCTGTTCGAGACGAATTATGCGACGACGGAGCCGCCGAAATATGCGGTAGCCGGCGGGACGCTATCGCCAGCGCATTCCGGGGTGATGGTCAGCTCCGAGCGCGCCCTGCGCATGAGTTACGACTACGCTCGAGGGGCGGTGAATCTTGAAACCCCATCGATCCACGCGATTTGTTGCAGCCTCGTCGATCCCACGCGTGCGCCCGCAGGCATGCACACCCTCAAGATCGTGGCCTACCATCCCTACGAATTGAAAGAAGGCCCGCAGCATTGGGACGAAATTAAGGATCAAGTTTCGGATGCGAATTTGAAATTTCTGCGGAAGTTCTCTCCTAATCTGACGGATGACAAGATTCTTGCGCGAATCGTCAAGAGCCCGCTCGATCTCGAGCGCATGAATCCGCACAACTGGCATGGAAGTTGCCACGCAGGCGGATCGTCTCCCTCGCAGTCCGGCGCGATGCGCCCCGTCCCTGGTTGGGCTCAGCACCGGATGCCGATTCCGGGGCTCTACCAAACAGGGGCGACGACGCATCCCGGCGGCTCCGTGACCGGGGGACCGGGGAGAAATGCGGCGACCGTGATGCTGAAAGATTTCGGGACCAGCATCGAGGAAGTCGTAAAGAAGAAAGTCTGAGTACTGCCGCGAGATTATTCGATGGCGGTTTGTTGACCGAACGCAATCTGCCAGTGGCCGCTCTGTTTTGTCAAGACACGCGTGATGTGCAGAGTCTTCCCGTGACGCGGCTGGTGCTCGGAGCGCATCACCGCGGCATTACCTAATACCCAAACCTTCATCGAGACTACTTCCGCAGGGATCAAGGTTGTATTGGTGCGCTTGAGTTCTTTGATCATGGCTACACGATCTGCCTTATTTAGCGGAGGCCCGCCATCGGGTGTCACGAATACAAAATCGTCGGTGAAATTGGGGATCCACGCTTCGACGTCATTGGTTAGTACGGTTCGCTCGACCGCCTGCCACATGGCAACTACTTCTTGTTCCGCGGCGCCTTCTGGTTTGTAAGGGACACTTTTGCACGGATTCTCACAGGCGACGGGGCTGCCGTCGCTGGGTGAACCAAAACCACTCCGCTTTTCCGGCGTCTTTTCTGCCTTGGTTGTTTCTTGATAGACAAGCAGCCGCCAGCCCTGTGGGCGCTCCACCCACACGCGATTGAATCGAACCGAAACGTTTTGCGAAGCAAAGTGATGAATCCCACGGACCAGCACTACTTTCTCGACATTTATGACGCTGATTTCTGTATCGGGATTCGAATCGAGGGACCCAAAATTCGCCAGCAGCTCGGATTTTGTTCTCGTCTTTCCCGCGCGATCGGTCCAGGTGAATTCCGGATCGGAGAGTTTTTCTGTGGCGGCACGGTCCCCTTTTGCGATAGCGTCCGTCCAGGCATGATCGGCAGCCAGGGCAACGCCATTTTCTGCAGCATGCCCCATGGAGCAAGTCGCAAAGG
>JBGPIX010000496.1:0-3030 GCA_041485085.1 Candidatus Acidiferrum sp. | reverse complement strand
GAAACCATGGATTCGGTGTCCGCGATCATTTCCATGGCGAGATGGGCTTCGCGGTAGGTGACGCCGCCGCGGACGGGAGTGCCGACGCCGGGAGCATCGGCGGGGTCGACGAAGTCCATATCGAGGCTGACGGCGACGCCGGCGGTGTCGTCCATGGCGTATTTGAGGGCGTCGGACATGACTTCGCGCATGCCGCGCTCGTCAATATCACGCATGGTGAAGACGTGGACGCCGGCTTTTTTGACGATCTTGCGTTCCTGAGCGTCGAGATCACGAGCGCCGACGATGACGATGTTGCCGGGTTCGGCTTTGGGCTTGAAACCGAGCAGGTCGACGAGTTCGGGCGCGCCATAGCCCATGATGGCGGCGAGCGGCATGCCGTGCACGTTGCCGGAGGGAGAGGACTCGGGCGTGTTCATGTCGCCGTGCGCGTCGAGCCAGAGGTAGCCAATTTGTTTCTTGTCTTTGCGGAAAAAGTTGGCGACGCCGGCGGCCACGCCCACGGCGATGGAGTGGTCACCACCGAGAATGAGCGGGAGAAAACCTTCGGTCAGGGATTTTTCGGTAGCGGCGGCGATATCGCCGCAGGTCTCGGCAATCTCTTGCAAATATTTGGCGCGCTTTTCGCCGACCGGCATTTCTTCCGGCTGCTTGACGGAAAGATTGCCGATGTCTTCGACCTGCAGGCCGAGTTTCTTGAGACTGGCTTGGAGGCCGGCGCCGCGCATGGCAGAGGGGCCCATGTCCACGCCGCGGCGGCTCTGGCCGAGGTCCATGGGAACGCCGATGATGCGAACTTTTTGGGCCATGGAAAGGCTCCGTGACTCGTGACTGGTGACTTGTGACGGGTGACTCGAAAACCGTGCAAAGCAAGCGCGCGGTGCTTCGACAGACCAGGGCACAAGAGCCAGGCAAGTCTCTAATTAAAATCCAGATGCGGGAACTGCGGGAAAGTACCGAACTACCCGCTCTAAGGATACACGCGATAAATCATGCGAGGGAAGGGGATGACCTCGCGGATGTGCTCCGTGCCGCAAATCCAGGCGACGGTGCGCTCCAGGCCCATTCCGAAGCCGGAGTGGGGCACGCTGCCGTAGCGGCGCAGGTCGAGATACCACTGGAAGGACTCTTCGGGCAGGTTGTGCTCGCGCAGGCGCTTCAGGAGCAAATCGTAATCGTGGATGCGCTGGCTGCCGCCGATGATCTCGCCGTAGCCTTCTGGAGCGATCATGTCAAAGGCGAGGGCGAGTTCGGGGCGCTGGGCGTCCGGCTGCATGTAAAAGGCTTTAATCGAAGTGGGGTAATGGTGGATCAGGACGGGGCGATCGAAGGAACTGGAGATGATGGTTTCCTCGTCGCCGCCGAAGTCGTCGCCGAACTTGGCGGGATTGCCGTTCTTGTTCAGCACAGCTACGGCGTCCTCGTAGCTGATGCGCGGAAACGGAGGCTTTATGTTTTCCAGCTTGGTGATGTCGCGCTTGAGGGTTTCGAGCTCCCGAGCTTTGTTCTTGAGGACGCCTCGGACAATGGCGCTGACGAGGCCTTCGCCGAGCGCCATGGCCTCGTCGAACTCCACGTAGGCGGCTTCCGGCTCGAGCATCCAGAATTCGGTGAGGTGTCGGCGGGTCTTGGATTTCTCGGCGCGGAAGGTGGGGCCGAAGGTGTAAACCTTGCCGAGCGCCATGGCGATGGCTTCGGCGTAGAGTTGGCCGCTCTGCGTCAGGTAGGCTTTTTGATCGTCGATGTAATTGACTTCGAAAAGTGTGGAAGTGCCTTCACACGCGGCAGGAGTGAATATGGGTGCGTCGGCGAGCGTATAGCCTTGCCCGTCCATGAATTCGCGCGCTGCTCGAATGGCTTCGGCGCGGATGCGCAGGATGGCAGCCTGGCGAGGCGTTCGAATCCAGAGGTGGCGCTGATCGAGGAGGAAATCGACGCCATGTTCTTTCAACTGGATGGGGAAGGGCGTGCTCTCCGGAACTTTTTGGACAATTTGAATTTTGTTGACGCCGATTTCGTAGCCGCCGGGAGCGCGCTTCTCTGCACGGATTTTGCCGGTGACGATAACGCTGGATTCCTGGGTGAGGCCCTTCAGAGATTCGAACGCTTCGGGATTTTCCTTGAGCGCGCAAACGCCCTGGATGATGCCTGTGCCATCGCGGAAGATCGGAAAGAGCAACTTGCCGGACTCACGCAGGTTATAAAGCCAGCCCTTGAGGGTGACTTCCTGGCCGTCGTACTTGCCTGCTTGCTCGATGGTGATAACCGTCATTGTCTCTGACTCTTCCTGGGTCACTTATTCACCAGCCGTCCATGCCTCTGCAAAGCGGTCCATGGACTTGCGGGCGGCGGTGAGCTGGTCGGATGTGCTGGGCGCTTCCGGACCAGTTTTTTCCTTCAATTCCAGAACGAGTGGCAAACTAGTTTGCGGCGCAGACTGAAGGGTTTTTATGGCAGTGGGCCAATCGATGGTGCCGTCATAGGGCGGGAGATGCTCGTCCTTCTCGCCGTGATTGTCGTGGAGGTGGACAGAGGAAACGAGATCGCGGAGCGGCGCGAAACTCTTTTCAATGCGCTCTTCTTCCGGAAAATCGGAGAGGTGGGCGTGGCCGATATCAAAGTTGAAACGCAGGCCAGTGAGGCGCGTTTCATCCACGAAGGCGCGGAGATAATTCGGGTCGCCCATTTCGCTGGTGGTGTTCTCGACGCAAATCGTGACACCTACGTGCCTGGCATGCAGTATGAGATGTTCCAGAGAACTAAACGCGGCATCGCGCTTTCGTGGATCGGCTGTCTCCCGCGAACTGCCCATGTGAAATACCATGCGCGAAAACGGCAGTTCTTCCGCCACATCGATCGCGCGTTTCAATTCATCCATCGCCTCGATTCGCCTCACGCGCTCCACCTCGCAGATCGAAAGCGGCGTGCCACCTTCGCGGGTCGAGCTCATGTCCCGGCTGACCGGAGCATGCATCGAGGTGAGGATTAGGTTGTGATGGGCGAGCGCGCCAGCCATCGCTTGCATTTCCG
>JBGPIX010000495.1:0-3047 GCA_041485085.1 Candidatus Acidiferrum sp. | reverse complement strand
TCGGTTTTGATTTTGAACATGTTGTCTTCGTACGAGACGATTACGCCGTACAGTTTCCTCCCGCCCTTCAGGCGGATCTCATCCGCCCGCGTGGAAACAGCGGTCGCGCAGAAGACTAGAACAAGTATTGCCAGCAAAAGGGAGCCGCGCTTTTTGGGGACAGCCATAGAGAAAGTATCCCGCCGCCCAGTCCGGCCTGCAACCTTCACGCGCCGGGTGGTGTCCGTCGTGCTACCTCCGCCAGCAGCGCCCGCAAACGGCCCGCGAGTCGCTCCACTTCGCCTATCGTTGCGCTCAGCCGTCCGCGCACAGAATCCGGCAATTGCGCGTGCGTCTGGTGCAGCGCCAGCGCTTCGGCGATCAAGCGAATCTGCCCGCGACTCCGCGGATTCAATCGTTCCCAGAGCCGCCGCTTGCTGCTGCGGTTTCGCCCCAGCCACTCCTCCCCGGTTCCCGCCGGCCGCCCCGTCTCCGGCTCCGCCACCGGCGCCGGGTTTTGTTTTCTTGGCTGAATCATAATTACTCGAAACTCGAAACTCGAAACTCGAAACTCGAAACTCGAAACTCGAAACTCGAAACTCGAAACTCGAAACTCGAAACTCGAAACTCGAAACTCGAAACTCGAAACTCGAAACTTCTCTCCCAGGGCCTCCGAATTTCGTATTTCGGTTTTCGAGTTTCGTACTTCGTCTTTTACTTCTTCAACGCTTCCAGCTTCTCACCCTTGATCTGCCCATCCGGCTCGACGCGTCCCGTGACGCGCAGGGAACGCGTCTCAAACACCAAGCCGCCGTAGCGATCGTAAGCATCGGGGAAAAGCACCACCTCATAAACGCCGCGCTGGTCTTCCAGCGTGACGAACATCATGTTGCGGTAATTTTTAGTGCCAACATGACGGTAAGTCACCACCCACCCGCACAGCGTCACGCGCTTCCCGCGCAAGCCGGTGAGTTCGTCGCTCCAGACTTCGCCGTTGCGCGGCAAAAAATCCAGCGGGTGCCCGCTCACGCACACTTCCAGAATTTCGCGTTCGTAGCGCAGCTTTTGCTCCAGCGTGTACTGTGGGACAGACATTCTTGTCTGTCCGTTTTTTTCTTCAGCTAAACAGATGACAGGCAGGAATGCCTGTCCTACTCCCATTGACGCGGCTCCTTGTCCCGCGCGAATTCTGGGAGCGCTTGACTGTGCGCTTTTGCTGGCCGCCTGCAGAAAATTCCACTGCCACAGCAGTTCCGGCCGCGTCATCGCCAGCGTTTCACCGTGCACTTCATCAAACGCGCCGCACTTGATCAGCGATTCGATTTCATCGCGTTCCACCGGCACGCGCCGCAGAAAATCTTCAAGCGAGCAAAACGCTCCGTCTTCTCTCCGCGCCCGCAGAATTGCGGTGATTGTTTCGACTCGAAGTCCTTTTACTTGCATCAAGCCAACGCGCAGCGCCCGCATTCCATTTCCGCCGTCCTCTGCCGTGTACTCCATCCGTGAATGATTCACCGACGGCAGCCGCACCGCGATGCCCCAGCGCTTCGCCTCCTCCACATAAGCCGATACGTGATAAAACCCCGCCCCCGCGCTGCACATCGCCGCGAGAAATTCCGCCGGATGATGCGTCTTCAAATAGGCCATGCGGTATGAAATATCCGCATACGTTGCGGCGTGCGCTTTGCAAAAACCGAAGCCCGCGAATTTCTCCACCATCATCCAGGTTTCTTCGCGCTGCTGGCTGGTCAGCCCCATCATTCCTGCGGCTTTTAGGAATTTTTCGCGCAAGCGTATGTGGTCGCTGCGTCCGGAATATTTTACGGATGACCGCCGCACAAGATCGGCTTCGGCTAATGTCATGTCCCCTAGCGTCTGTGAAATCTGCATCACCTGTTCTTGAAAGATGCAAACACCGCGCGAGTCGCCGAGAATCTTCTCAAGCGCCGGGTGCGCATATGTGGTTTCTTCTTGTCCGCGCAGCCGTTTCACAAACAATTCTTTCGATCCGTACTCTGCGGCTCCTGGACGAATCAGCGCCAATGCTTGCGCCACTTCCTCCAGTGTTCGCGCTTTCATCATTCGCAAGAGTCCGCGCATTGCCGGCGATTCGATCTGAAATACTCCCATCGTTCGTCCTGTTGCGATCACATCGAGCGTTGCGGGATCGTTTTCCGGTATCGCGTCAAAATCAATTTCACGTGCGGTGGGACAGACATTCCTGTCTGTCCGTTTTTTTCTTCCGGGGAGAAGAGGACAGGCAGGAATGCCTGTCCTACTTTTATCGATGTTGTCCAGCGCCAGCGACATCGTTGTGAATCCGCGCTGGCCGAGAAGATCCATTTTGATCAGGCCGAGCGCTTCGATGGCGTTCATGTCATATTGCGTGACGACGATGCCTTTTGTGGCGCGCTCCAGCGGCGTCAATCGCGTCAACGGCCGCGCGGAAATCACCGTGCCGCATGGATGAATTCCCATGTGCCGCGGTGCGTCGTCGAGACGCAGCGCCACTTGCAGAATTGTTTTCCAGGGCTCGTCGTCGATCGGTAAGTCGCGGCATTCCGGCAGATCGCGAATCGCCGATAAGATTTCGCGTACCGGACGATGAGGCAGTCGCTTCGTGAAGCGGTCCACCTCGCCCGGTGGCACGCCAAATACTTTTGCTACTTCGCGCACGGCGAGCCGCGCATGCATGGTGATGAAACTTCCAATCATTGCCACACGGGGCCCTTGCCGGGCCCCCGCGACGTGTTCCGCGCCCCAGCGCTCGTACACGTAATCGAGCAATTCATCGCGGCGCGCGCCGCAGATATCGATGTCGATGTCCGGGCAATCGCCGCGCTGTTCATTCAGAAAACGCTCGAAATAGAGTCCCCAGCGCAACGGGCACACACGTGAAATTCCCAGGCAATACGTCACCATCGAACTGGCTGCTGATCCGCGCGCCACCGCGGGAATGCCGCGCCGCCGCGCTTCTTCCACGATGTCCCACACCAGCAAAAAATACGGCGCTAGTTTCCACTTCTCGATCACTTCCAGTTCGCGTGTCAGCCGTGAGAGCACTTCCG
>JBGPIX010000494.1:0-3083 GCA_041485085.1 Candidatus Acidiferrum sp. | reverse complement strand
TACGATCCGCGCGCGGAGCGTGCCTGGGAATATGTTTATCCTGCCGGCCAGCGCCCCTGGGTTTGCGGCAATACTTTTTGCTATCGCAAGCCATTTTGGGAGAAATTTCCTTTTCCCTCCCGGAACGAAGGCGCGGACACCACGTGGGTTTGGGGGCTGAAGAACGCCGCCATCTGCGCCTTGCCAGACCACACTTTCTACATCTCCATAATCCATTCCAAAAACACCAGCCCGAAGAGAACAAACCAGCCCCGCTGGCATCCGTTCTCGACGGATGAAGTCTCGCGTCTGATGCAGGGCGACTTGTCCTTTTACAGGACCGCGCAAATCTTTGCATGAGGATGCCTTAACATTTTTAGCCATGTGTGCTGCCGTAAAAAAACGCGACCGGGCCGTCCTCACGATGGTCTACAACGAATCTGTTTTCTTACCCATTTGGCTTCGCTACTATTCTCAATTTTTCGAAGCTGCTGATATTTATGTGCTGGACCACCAATCCAGCGATGGGTCGACAGCCGGGGCTGGTTTTGTTCGCATGCCCGTGTCTCATCCCGTTGTCGATTGGGGATGGCATAGGGATACGCTGCAACGGCATCAGCATGAACTCCTGCAGCGCTATGAAACCGTCCTTTGCACCGACGCGGACGAAATTGTGGCGCCCGATCCCCGGACCGGCAGCCTCGGCGATTACCTCACCCGGTTTTTCGAAGAATTCGTTACCTGTAGGGGTTACGAGATTCTGCATCAGAAAGATTTCGAGGCCCCGCTGGATTTCTCTCGCCCGATTCTGGAGCAGAGATTCCATTGGTTCTTTAACCCTGCCTATTCCAAGCCGCTGCTCGCTCGCGTACCGATGTTCTGGCACGGGGGACTACATTCCCGTGTTGACAGGCAAGTCAGGGACGACCCTTCTTTGCATCTCTTGCACCTGCACAGACTGGATTACGATATCTGCTTTGCCCGGCATCAACAGCGCGTTTCCCGGCCGTGGAACCCCCGGGACTGGAATGAGGGATGGGGCTACCAGAATCGCATCATCGATCCGCAACAATTTGCTCAGTGGTTCTACCAGGACAGTTGTTCCAGCACGCCCATGGTCATTGAAAAAATCCCTGACTACTGGCGTGGCTTGATCTGATGCGGCGCGTGCGCTCGCGTTTTTTCTGATCTCCAACATGTAGCGGAATGCCGGTTCCAAGCTGCCTGTTGGGGAAAGTTCTTACACGCATCCTAAATCAACGACATTGCCGCATCGAGCGTTTCTCGAGCTTTCGCGGAATCGGATAGCTTGCCGCGGGCAAAATCGCGTGTGCCGCCGCCTTTGCCCCCGATTTTTTCCATGACTTGTTTAAGAAGAGCATTCATGTCCCTGCCGGTAGAAGGATGCTGCGCAAAAAGCAGGTGGCCACCGTCCGCCGCCAAAAGAGCAATCGCTTTTTCGGATTTTGTGAACGCGGTGGCAAAAAAGCCGAGGTAGTCGGCTGGAACACCTTCAAAAACGCGGGAGATAACACGGAAGCCGTTCGCGCCCGGCGGCGTAGTTTGCAAAGCGAGCGTGGCTTCGGCCATCGCAAGAAGTTCCTGCGCAGATCGAAGACTCTTAAAATTGGCGTCTCGTTCGGTGAGAATCCGCGCGGCAACGGCGGCGATGTCTTCTGGAGCGCAACTCAATTTTTCTGCGGTCTGGCGCAACAATTGGAAATCATGGCGAGCTAGGCGCTCCGCTCGTCCTCCACACACAAATTCGACGCGCCAATCCTGCCGAACCTTCGTATAACGCCGCACCAATACGACGCCGATCTGGCCCGTACTCTTCACATGCGTCCCGCCGCAGGGCTGCAAATCCGCCCCCTCAATTTCTATAGCGCGGAGGATGCCGCTGCGATCGACCTCTCTCCGAACCCCGAGTTGCGACAACTGGTCCGCGGTTCCATAACGGACGTTGACTGGCCGATCCTCGAAGACCACGTAGTTCGCGGCCCGCTCGGCCCCTTCCAAAATGTTTTCCGTCGGTTCCGGCCCGCGCAAATCAATCGTGCACAGTTCGGCGCCAAGATGGAAAGAAACCGTGGGCAAGCCAAACCGTTCTTGAAACATGGCGGACAGCAGATGCTGGCCGGTGTGCTGCTGCATGTGGTCGAACCGCCGCGGCCAGTTGATGCAGCCATTTACATCCGGATCGGAGGGTTTCCGGTCAACCAAGTGAAGAATTTCGTCGCCTTCATCGCGAACGTCCAACACATTGGCGTCGCCAATTTTCCCCAAATCGTTCGGCTGACCTCCCGACGTCGGATAAAACGCCGTGCGGTCCAGAATCAGCCCCCACACCGTTCCCGTGATGCCAGCGCTCACATCCGGCGGCAGCACTTCGCAGTGAATAACGCGAGCCTCGAACTCCTTCTCATAGGCGTCGTCGTAATAGAGCCTCCGCGTCGTCACCGTATTTCTGACCTCCGCCTTTCACCAGCCCTGCGACAATGCTCAGCCGAATTTCGCATTTCGAATTTCCATTTTCAGTTTTCTATTTTCCAATTTCCATTCTCTACGCCAGCGCGCGCTCCCACGCTTCGGCATATTTGTACCCGGTGCCGGTGTTAAAGAGCACCACGGTTTCTTTCGGCTTGATCCATCCAGACGCCGCGAGCTTTCTGGTAGCAATTACCGTTGCAGCCCCTTCAGGAGCGGCGAAAATGCCTTCCATCGACGCCAGTTCGCGTCCTGCGTGCAGCATCTCTTCGTCAGTCACCGTCAACGCGGTGCCGTTCGTCTGCCGAAGCATGCTCAAAATCAATAGGTCCCCCAGCGGCCCCGGAACGCGCAGACCAGATGCAACCGTCGCCGCGTTCGGAAAAAATTGCGCCGAGTTTTGATGCGCCTCCCAAGCCCGAACGATCGGCGCGCAACCTTCCGCCTGCACCGCCACCATGCGCGGCCGCTCTGCGCCGATCCAGCCCATCTCCTGCATCTCGTCGAACGCCTTACACATCCCGATCAACCCGACGCCGCCTCCCGTGGGATACAGAATTACATCCGGCAGCTTTCCGCCGAACTGCTCCCACAACTCATACCCCATGGTCTTCTTG
>JBGPIX010000493.1:0-3095 GCA_041485085.1 Candidatus Acidiferrum sp. | reverse complement strand
GTCTCTCTCGCCACTGGGTCGCTCAGGCTCGCCGCAGGCTGCTTTCTCCCATCGCCGAGTTCCGATAGTATAGCGGACGCGCATGATTCCAGACGCCAACACCGCCACGCCAGTCTCAACCCAAGAAAGTCCAGAAAGGATGATCCCCAAGCCCCCGGTAGCCCGGCGCGAACCGGTGGAGCACGTGTTGCACGGGGATCGCCGTGTCGACCACTACGCCTGGCTTCGCCAGAAGGAAAACCCTGAAGTAATCGGCTATCTGAACGCCGAAAACGCTTACACGGATGCCGTTCTGAAGCCCACGGAGCCGTTCCAGGAAAAGCTCTATCAGGAGATGCTGGGACGCATCCAGCAAACGGATCTTTCCGTCCCTTATAAGCTTCGCGGCTATTTTTACTTCACGCGGACCGAAGAAGGAAAGCAGTACGCATTTCATTGCCGGCGGCGAGATGCGGAAGGTGCTGCAGAGGAGTTGCTGCTAGACCTGAATGCGCTGGCGGAAGGCCACTCGTTTCTTGGATTGGGTTCGTTCGATGTCAGCGAAGACAATCACCTGCTGGCGTATTCAACCGATACCACAGGCTTTCGGCAATACATCCTGCAAGTCAAGGATCTGCGTGCCGGCAAAACTTTTCCGGAGCGATTCGAACGCGTGACGAGTGTGGCCTGGGCTTCCGACAATCGCACGTTGTTTTACACCGTGGAAGACGAGACGACGAAGCGGTCACACCGGGTCTACCGGCACGTTCTGGGCACTACCGAACCGGACCCTCTGCTGTTTGAGGAGACCGACGAGCGCTTTCGGATCGAAGTGGAACGCACACGCAGCGGGGCTTTTCTTGTTTTGACTATCGCCAGTCACACCACCAGCGAAGTCCGTTTTTTGCGTGCCGATCACGCGACTGGAGAATTTCAGCTAATTGCGCCGCGCGAAGACAACCACGAATACTATGCGGACCACCATCCCGGGCTGGCTCCGAACCCGAGTGACGGTCTGTTTTACATTCGAACGAACTCTGGAGGGCGCACTTTTCGCCTGGTAACCGCTCCGGTGAGTGATCCTCGGCGGGAATTCTGGCGCGAGGTCATTCCCAATCGCCCAGATGTCATGCTTGCCGCGGCGGAGGTTTTCCAGACTCACCTCGTGCTGTTCGAACGCGAGGACGGCCTTCCCAATCTCCGCATCGTGGATTTGACCGCGGACGCTCCAAACCTTCTCGCGGCTTCCCACCGCATTGAATTTGCCGAACCCGCCTACAACGCTTCCATCGGCGAAAATCCAGAGTTCGGCGCCGAGCACGTCCGATTTCAATATGAATCGTTCGTGACTCCGCGTTCCATCTTTGACTACGACGTTCGAACGCGCGAACGACACCTACGGAAACAGCAACCCGTTCTCGGCGGCTACGATCCGGCGCAATACGTCAGCGAGCGGCTGCATGCCACTGCTTCGGATGGCACACGTGTGCCCCTTTCCATCGTGCACCGACGGAATACGCCGCTCGATGGCTCAGCGCCGCTGCTTCTTTACGGCTATGGCAGCTACGGAATCTCCGTGCCGGTCAATTTCAGTTCGAACCGGCTGAGTTTGCTGGACCGGGGCGTGATTTACGCCGTGGCGCACATCCGCGGCGGCGGAGAGCTCGGAAAGCCCTGGCACGACGCGGGGCGCATGAAAAATAAGCGGAACACGTTCACGGACTTCATCGCCGCGGCGGAGCACTTGATTGCGGACCGCTATACATCGCCGGAGAAACTCGTTATTGAAGGCGGCAGCGCGGGGGGCCTTCTGATGGGTGCCGTCACCAACATGCGCCCCGACCTGTTTCGCATGGTCATCAGTCACGTTCCATTTGTCGATATGTTGAACACCATGCTGGACGCGTCGCTTCCGCTGACCGTGGGCGAATATGAGGAGTGGGGCAATCCGCAGATCGCGGAAGACTATTTCTGCATGAAGACGTATTGTCCGTACACCAACCTGGAGCGGAAGGCTTATCCAACGATCTTGGCAAAAACGGGATTGAACGACAGCCAGGTGATGTATTGGGAGCCGGCGAAGTACGTCGCGAAACTGCGCACATTGAAGACCGATGCGAATCCCTTGCTGTTGAAAACAAACATGGGTGCGGGACACGGCGGCGCTTCGGGCCGTTACGATTATTTGCGCGAGATTGCTCTGGACTATGCTTTCTTCCTGACGCACCTTGGCATTACTAAATGAGGTTCCGCTGACGCCGGACGAATGAGCGAGCCGACAACACCGCTGATGCAGCAGTATCACGCCATCAAGGCGCGCTACCCGCACGCATTGTTGCTTTTCCGCCTGGGCGATTTCTACGAACTTTTCTACGAAGACGCGATTATCGCAGCACGCGAACTGCAGATCACGCTCACTTCGCGCAATCGTGAAAAGGGCCAGCCCATTCCGATGTGTGGCGTGCCGTATCACGCGGCAGAAAGCTACATTGCGCGGCTGATTCGGGCCGGATTCAAGATCGCGATCTGCGATCAGATGGAACTGCCGGGGCCGGGCAAAAAACTTGTCCGCCGCGAGGTCGTGCGCGTCATAACCCCAGGCACCGCCACGGACGGAGCGCTACTGGACGCCCGCGAAAATAGTTTCCTCGCGTCGGTCGCCAAGCATGCTTCAGGTTCGCCCATCGGACTCGCTTTCGTCGATCTCTCCACCGGAGAATTTCAAGCCACGGAATTCTGCGGCGTTCGCGCCGACGACGCCCTGCGCGACGAACTGCAGTTGCTGCGCCCGAGAGAAACGCTGCTTCCCCGGCCGCAACAACTTTTCGAAACGGCTAAGACATCGCTCCTGGAAGGAGTTGGCGGGGTGGAATCGCGCCTTGAAGATTGGATCTTCCAGCGCGACTATGCCGAGCGCATCCTGCGCGAACAGTTTGGCGTGGCCGAACTCACTGGATTCGGGCTCGACGATCATTCGCAAGCGATGGCTGCCGCCGGCGCCATCGTTCACTACCTCCGGGAAAATTCCGCCCGCGGAGACCGCACTGCTGCCAATGAAAACATGGATGCTTCCGGCGTCGAAGCTTTGCGGCATCTCGACCGTGTCCGTTACTACG
>JBGPIX010000492.1:0-3109 GCA_041485085.1 Candidatus Acidiferrum sp. | reverse complement strand
TTCGAAAAGGTGCCTTGTGATGCACGCGGACGGATGGATGCCGGTGCGCTCACGAAGCTCGTGGAGCGCGGCGACGTGGGGACCGTCGTCACGACGATGGGGACCACGGGCACTGGTTCGGTGGATCCGCTCCCAGAGGTTCTTGCGCTCCGCGAGAAACACCGAATCCGAGTACACGCGGACGCGGCGTACGGCGGTTATTTCGCACTCACGCAAAATCTTGGAGAAGACACCGCGCGGGCCTTTGCACGGATTGGAGAAGCGGACTCCATTGTGATTGATCCTCATAAACATGGCTTGCAACCCTATGGTTGCGGCTGCGTGCTCTTTCGCGACGCCGAAGTCAGCCGATTGTACAAGCACGATTCACCCATCACCTATTTCAGCTCCACGGAGCTGCACCTGGGGGAGATCAGCCTGGAGTGCTCCCGCCCGGGCGCGGCCGCGGCGGCCTTGTGGGCGACGCAGAGATTATTGCCGCTGAAAACGGGTGGTGAATTTGCGCGCGGGCTGGAACGAGGAAGGAAGGCGGCGCTGGCACTGTTTGAAAAAGTGCGCTTGGATGAACGGTTTGTGACCGCCTTTGCGCCGGAATTGGACATTGTCGTATTTGCGCCAAAGGCCGCGAGTGTCAGCGAGGCTTCCGTCTTAAGCCGCAAGATATTCGAAGCGGCGGCAAGACGCTATCTGCACCTGGCGGTAGCGGAATTACCGGTTCGTTTTTGGGAGGCGAATCTGGGACCGATGAAGCGCGATCGCGAAACGATTACGTGCCTGAGGTCGGTTCTTATGAAGCCGGAGCACCTTGACTGGGTGGAGCGCATTTGGGACTTGCTTTCTTCGTCTGTGGACGAAGTGGTTGGCGCCCGGCACTGAGCCGCAACCGAATGCCCGTAAACCCCATCCAATGGCTGCACATTGCCATTCGCTGCCTGATAACACGTGTTGGCAGAAAGGTTTGAGGCCGTAGAACGAAGTCAGGTAGACTATACATATAGATGGGGGGCTCCAGTCCGCGCGCTTGCGCGACCCTTCCATTCACAGGCTGTCCGCGGGAACCCGGAGGTTGGGGCGGACCATTTTATGGCACGAAGGCTGAGGGTGAAGAATGCCGGATGTAATGAAGACATTGTTGATGAATCCGCCGAGTTTCGAGAATTTCGACGGCGGTGCGAGTTCGCGTTGGCCCGCAACACGCGAGATTGAATCTTATTGGTACCCGGTTTGGCTGACGTACCCCGCGGGAATGATCCCCGGAAGCAGGCTGCTGGATGCCTCACCGCACAAGATCAACTGGCAGCAGACGATCCAAATCTGCAAGGACTACGAATTTTTGGTCCTGTTCACGTCCACGGTCGGTTTGGAAAGCGACGTCAAGCTGATCCGGAAAATCAAGGAATCCAACCCGAGCCTGAAGATTGCTTTCGTCGGGCCGCACGGACACATCAAGCCGGATGAGACGCTGAATGCCAGCGCGGACATCGATTTTGTGACGCGTGGCGAGTTCGATCATTCGGTGGTGGAATACGCGCACGGGAAGCCGTTGAGCGAAATTATGGGCGTCAGCTACCGCAAGGACGGAAAGATCGTCCACAACGCGGAACGCCCGCAACTGCACACGGAAGAGCTGGACGCGCTGCCGTTCGCCACGGACATTTACAAGCGCGACCTGGAGATCGAACGGTACAACGTGCCGTTTCTGCTGCACCCTTACGTTTCGTTCTATACCACGCGCGGTTGTCCGGCGCTTTGCACCTTCTGCATGTGGCCGCAGACGATTTCGGGACACGCCTGGCGGACGCGTTCGACGGAAAACGTGGCGCGGGAAGTGAAGCAAGCGCTCGGCTATTTCCCGCAAATGAAAGAGATTTTCTTCGACGACGACACCTTTAACATCCGCAAGGATCGCGTGCTGGATCTCAGCGCGAAGTTCAAGCCGCTGAAGTTCCAGTGGTCTTCGACGGCGCGCGTGCACAGCGACTACGAAACCGTGAAAGCGATGGCCGACGGCGGGGCGCGGCTGTTCATCGTGGGCTTCGAATCGGGCGACGCGCAGATTTTGAAGAACATCAAGAAGGGCGCCACGGTCGAGATGGGGCGCAACTTCATGAAGAATTGCCGCAAGGTTGGGATCAAGGTACACGGCGATTTCATCATCGGCCTGCCGGGCGAGACCAAAGAAACGATTCAAAAGACCATCGAGTACGCGAAAGAACTGGACTGCGAGACGATCCAGGTTTCGCTGGCTCACGCCATGCCGGGAACCGAATTGCACGACACCATGGCGCAGCAGGGCTTTCTGAAAGTGGAGGCGCTGGCGGATTCCGGCGGTCACCAGTTGCCGCACATCGAGTACCCGCACTTGTCCAAGCCGGAGATGATGGCGGGCGTGAACCGCTTCTACGATGAGTATTATTTCCGGCCGAAGGTGGTTTGGCGCATCGTGAAGGAAGCGCTGTGGGACAGCCACGAACGCAAGCGCCTGTACCACGAAGCGACGGAATTTCTGGCACTTCGCGCCGAGCGCTTGAAGTGGGTGCGCAAAGGCGGCGATTTCGACAAGACCATCGTTTCCGTTCCTGGAACGTCCACGGCTTCCGGAAACGACTGAACCCCGCAAAATGGCAAGCGAGAGAAGACTGCGAATCAAGACGCTGATCATGGTCTTGGCGATGGTGGTGTGCGCCAACGCCGGAGACTTGATGCTGAAGCGCGGAATGTCGCAGATCGGCGCGGTCCAACTGACGGCTTCGGGAATCGCGCAAGCGTTTCGCCTAACCGTGACCAGCGGGACGATCTGGATTGCGATTTTCTTTCTAACCGGCTTCATGCTTAGCTACATGACCGTGCTCAGCTGGGCGGACTACAGCTACGTGATGCCGGCTGGCGCGTTTGGATATGCTTTGCTCACGCTGCTGGCGGTCATTTTCTTGCACGAGTCGGTTTCTCCGCGGCGCTGGTTTGGTGTTGTGCTGATTTGCGTGGGTGTACTGCTGGTGGGGCAAACGAAACCACGGACGACCGCGGTGGCCGGCGAGGCCGTGGCCTGATGCGCGTTATTCTGGCACTTGCCATTCTCATTCTTGGCAGCACGGGCGGCGAGATTGCC
>JBGPIX010000491.1:0-3110 GCA_041485085.1 Candidatus Acidiferrum sp. | reverse complement strand
CGCGCGTACTTCAAGGCGATCCAAAATCGCGTCAAGGGGCTCGTTGAAAGCAAGCAGCTTAGTCTGTTCTCCAGCGGATACTGGGGGCATCCTGCCTATCATCTGCCGCCGGAAGCGAACTTGCTTGCAGTAGCGCATTACATCGAGGCGCTGGAGTTTCAGCGCGAATTTATCCGCATCCATGCCGTGCTGGGTGGCAAGAACCCGCACTTGCAAACCTACCTCGTGGGCGGAATGGCATGTGCAATGGATCCGAACGAGCCGCATGCCCCGATCAACCCGGAGCGCATCACTTTCCTCGCGGAGATCGCCAAGACGGCGCAGACCTTTGTCGAGCAGGTTTACATCCCTGATGTGCTGGCCGTTGCGAGTTTCTATCGGGATTGGTTCGGCCGCGGCGAGGGACTGGGGAACTTCCTTTCCTATGGTGATTATCCGCAGGGAGGAATCCACGACACTTCCAAGTACTTCCTGCCGCGCGGGGCGATTCTTGGGCGCGATCTCTCCAAAGTGCATCCCGTCGATCCTGCACAAGTGAGCGAATATGTTACTCATTCCTGGTATGAGTACGCGGGAGGGGATTCCGCCGGAAAGAACCCGTATGAAGGAGAAACGCGTCCGAAGTACACGGGACCGAAGCCGCCTTTCGAGCACCTCAATGTGGAAGAGAAATACTCGTGGCTAAAGTCGCCGCGCTTTATGGACACGCCCATGGAGGTGGGGCCGCTGTCACGCATGCTCGTTGCTTATGCTTCGGGGCACGCCGAAGTCAAGGAGCTGGTGACTGCGGTACTGACTAAACTGAACGCGCCGGCTACGGCGCTGTTTTCCACGCTCGGCCGTATCGCCGCGCGTGCGATCGAGACACAACTCATGGCGCGGCAGGTCCCCAAGTGGATCGATCAGCTGTACTACAATCTTGCCCACGGTGACCTTCGTGTTCACAATGGCGAAAAGTGGGACCCTGCGACCTGGCCGAAGTCCGCGCAAGGTTGGGGTTTCCATGAGGCGCCCCGGGGCGCTCTGGGCCATTGGGTACAAATCGAAGATCGTGCCATCAAGAATTATCAATGCGTAGTTCCGACGACCTGGAATGCCGGTCCGCGCGACGCGAAAGGGCAGAGGGGCGCTTACGAGGCCGCTCTATTGAAGACGCCCATCGCAGACCCTGAACGCCCCGTCGAAATTCTCCGCACCATTCATTCGTTTGATCCTTGCTTGGCTTGCGCCGTGCACGTAACCAGTGCGCAAGGGCGCCGCTACGCCGAAGTGCAAGTTCGTTAGAGAGGAGGCGCCCATGAGTGTGACTGCGCGATCCTGGTCGGAATCCAGAGCGCCCTACGCGCCGGGCAATTCCGTGCGCACTTACGTGTGGGAATTGCCGGTGCGGGTTTCTCACTGGTTCATCTTCCTTTCGGTTGCGGTGCTCTCCTTTACGGGCTACTACATGCACAATCCCTTCATCGTCGTCCGCTCTCGTACCGCTTACGTGATGGGGACGATGCGCTTCATCCATCTGGTAGCTGCCTCGGTGTTTATCTCGGCATTCCTTCTGCGTATCTATTGGTTTTTCGTTGGGAATGAGTGGTCGAGGTGGCGCGCGTTTATTCCGATCCGCCGCGAGCAATGGCGTGGCATGGGGCGGATGGTCTCTTACTACACCTTTTTCCGCAAAAACATAGCGCACTACGTGGGCCACAACGCTCTCGCCGCAAGCACCTACATGGTGATGTTCACGCTGATGTTCATCGAGATCCTCACCGGGCTGTCCCTCTATAGCTACACCGTCAGCAACCGTGTGCTTACCTTTTTCATTGGCTGGCTTCCGCGTCTCATCGACATCTCCCACTTGCGCCTAGCCCACTTCTGCATCATGTTTGCGTTCTTCATCTTCGTCATTCACCACGTCTATAGTGCGGTCTTGGTTTCCTGGGAAGAGCGCAATGCCTTGGTCGAGAGTATTTTCACCGGATACAAATTTGTCCCGGAAGCGGAGCTTCGAGAATCAAGAACCACGAAGCGTGTTAAGTAATGTGGCGCTTTGGAGCAACGGTTGCGGCTACCCAGAGCGCGCGCTGTTGGAGTAGCGCATGAACCAACGAGCCCAACCGCGAACGCTGGTACTGGCATTGGGCAATCCAATTCGTTCAGACGATGGTGTTGGAATTGTGGCCCTGCGGTGCCTCGAAGAAGATCCCCGAGTCCCGGGGACAGTGGATCTTGTGGAAGGCGGGACGAAAGGATTGGAGCTTGTCTCTTACATCTCCGGAATGTCCCGGCTCTTGGTTCTTGATGCCGTGGACGTCGGCGCGGTCGCCGGCACGATCGTGTGCATCCGGGGTAGTGAGCTTTGCACGCTCCCTGGCAACGGCAATGTTCATGATCTCGCCCTTGCGGACATCCTCAATGCGTTGCGCTTGCTGGGGCAAGAGCCGCAGGAAACCGTTCTGTTGGGTGTTCAGCCGGGCACGACGGAACTCGGCACCTCACTATCGAAGAGTGTGGAATCCTCCTTGCCCCATTTCGTAGAAGCTGCCATCGAGCAGTTGTGTCTGTGGGCTTCCTGTCAAGCAGTGCCGCTTTGCGACGCCGAAGAACCAGCAGGAATCGGTCTCGCGCGTTCCACAACGAAAGTTTGGCTCGGTCCGGAGTAGCAGCTCGATTTGGGGAGCGTTCCATGTGCCTCGCAATTCCCGGTAAGATTCTCGACATTTCAAGAAAAGACGGCGTGTGCGCCGGCCGCGTCGAATTCGGCGGAATCGTCAATCAGGTCTGCCTGGATTTTGTCCCGGAAGCGGAGGTCGGCGATTACGTCGTGGTGCATGTCGGATTCGCGATCAGCCGGGTGGACCGCGAAGAGGCTGAACGCACCTATCAGCTTCTGGAAGCGATGGGGTTTCTCGAAGGTGAGTTAGCGCCTTCGGTGCAAGGACCTCCGGAGACGGTACAGTGAAATACCTCGACGAGTATCGTGACGAGAAGATTGCCCGTGCTCTCGCGCAAGAGATCCGCGAGTGTGTGACACGCCCGTGGGTGCTGATGGAGATTTGCGGCGGCCAAACACATACCATCATGCGCTACGGAATCGACGAGCTTCTTCCCCGGGAAGT
>JBGPIX010000490.1:0-3124 GCA_041485085.1 Candidatus Acidiferrum sp. | reverse complement strand
TCATCTCGTCGCTCATGGTTTCCCGAAAGTCTTCTCCACCATTGATATCAATTGCTGCACTCGAAAGGGTTTCTCGATGCACGGTGTCCCGCTCTGCGCCAGGAATGCCTGCGTATCGCTGTTGGCCGTGTCCCCGCTGATGAGAATGATGCGCGTCTTCAATTCAGGCCGGTTCTTCTGGATCCAGCCATGTACTTCCGCCCCATTCACTGCGCCCGGCATTCGAATGTCCGAAATCACACCTGCATATCTTCCATTCGAAAGCCGCTGCAATCCCTCCGCCCCCGACGAGGCATTCACCACCGCGTACCCCCGGCGCTCCAGCGCCGCCCGCAGAAAGGCGATCACTGAAGGCTCATCCTCAATGAGCAGGATCGGCCCTCCCGTCCACATCGCCTGTTGCGTGCTCATCGCCCCGCTTCTTTCGATGCCGCGGCTGCCAGCGCGGCCTCCGTCGCCACGGGAATGCGCACCACAAAAGTGCTCCCTGCTCCCACTTCATTATTCCAGCACTGAATTTCCCCGCCGTGCGCCCGTACGATGCCGTAACAAATGCTCAGCCCGAGCCCCGTGCCCTTGCCCGCCTGCTTGGTTGTATAAAAGGGATCGAAAATGCGCTGCGGATCGACAATCCCCGTCCCATTGTCGCTGATCGCCACCTCGATCATTTCCGCTTGCCGCCGCGTGTGAATCTTGATGCGCCCGCGCTGCCCCGCGTCTTGCACCGCATCGTAAGCATTGTTGAGGATGTTCAGAAAAACCTGCTGAAGTTGCTGCGAATCTCCCAATGCCGACGCGAGTGTCTCTTCAAAATCTTCCACCACCTCAACGCCATGACTCGCGAAATCATAGCTCCGCAGCTTAATCGTCTGTCTCAAGACACTGTTTACCTGCACGAGTTCCCGCTGCACCGGCCGCTGCCTCGCGAAACTCAGCAAATCCTGCACAATGTCTTTGGTTCGCTGCGTCTCCTGCAGGATAATCTGTAAGTCTTCCCGCGCCGAAACCGGCACCTCCGGATTCTCTAGCAACAAATCCGTGAACCCGAGAATCGCCGCAAGCGGGTTATTCACTTCATGCGCCACGCCAGAGACCAGCCGCCCAATCGTCGCCATCTTCTCACTGTGTGCCAGTTTGGCCTGCAGCAGCGCAGCGTCTGTGATGTCCGTCATCACTACGACGACGCTGTTGACCGTATTTTGGTCGTCCCTCATCGGGCTCAAGCTGATCGAAAAATGCCCCATCGATCCATCGCTCCGCCGCACCCGCAGTTCCAGGTTCTCCACTTGATGCCCGTTCGCCGTTGTTTCCAGCGCTGCCTCGAAATCTTCCCCGTGCGAAGCTTCCACCCAATCTACCAGCCGGTGCCCGATCAATTCGCCTTCCTGGTAGCCCGCTTCATAGCAACGCCTGTTCGCATAGCTGATCAGCCCCGCCGTATCCAGCACCAGAATCATGCTTTGCGTGGTATTCAGTATCTTCTGATTGAAATCGCGTTCCCGCTGCAATTGCGATTGAAACGTTTTTTGCTCCGTTACATCCAGCATCAACCCGCGAATCTGTGCGATGCGCCCGCGAGCATCGCGTACCGCGGTGATATTTTGCAGCGTGTGCAGCAGCGTCCCGTCTTTACGCCGCAACGTCTCCTCGTAGTTCCGTAAAACACCTCGCTCCGCCAGCGCCCGCAGGAATTTGTCCCGCACTTCCGGCGCAGGATAAAGGTGCGGGCTCACGTCCGCGCGCAGCAATTCCTCCCGCGATGCGTAGCCCAGCATGCGCACCATCGCGTCATTGACGTCCAGGAATCTCCCGTCCGGCGTGGCGAAAAACAATCCCTCCTGGATGCTGTCAAACAGCTCGCGATACTTCCGCTCCGCTTCCCGCCGGTCGGTAATATCTTTCAGAACATGGATCGTCCGTGTATCGTCATCCGACACGCCCGGCGTTCGCGATGTCGACACCAGAAAGATCCGCTCCGCCGACGCGGCAACGTACTCTTCTCTCGACCGCTGCGTATCCCGGCAGAACGGGCACGGCAGATCGCTCCCCGTCTCTGCGATTTGCCGCAAGCTGCTCATCGCCTCGCCAACCAACGCCACCGGTGGCACCCCCAGATGCGTTGCCAGTGAACGGTTCGTTCGAACGATATTCCACGCGCGGTCGTGCACCACGATGTAATCGCTGATCGCGTCGATGTCTTCCACCCACTGCCGCTTGGACCGCTCCAGTTGCGAGAATCGCCGGAAATTCTCCAGCGATAGTGCCGCGTGGCTCGCCAGCGCATGCAGCAACCGTTTTTCTTCTGTGGCCAGTGTCTTTCGATTTCGGATTAGGCAGAGTGTTCCCAGTCGTTCATTGTCGCTCGCGGCAATCCGCACAAAGACCACCGCTCCCGGCTCTTCTGGGAAGGACCACGCCGCCGCAATCTCCTTCGGTATCGCTTGGGTTTCCACACCGTTCTCGCTTGCCCGCGCGCGCGAGATCAGCCAGCTCATCACGGGTTCCGTCGTCGCGGCTCCCCCGGGCATGGCGTGAAGTTCCGTCTCGCGTCCCCGGTAAACTGCTACTCCACCCCAGATGGCATCCAGCATTCGCGTTGCACGCAATGCGAACTGTCCCAGGAAATGCGGCAGATGCCTCGACTGCGCCGCCTCAACGGCCAGTTCCATCAACTCTTCCGCGTGGCTGGACCTCGGCGGGGAAAGCTTCGGCTTCCCGCGCTGTGGCGTGGGACGTGGGGACGTTTTTGTCTTTATTCTATGCATCGACGAGAGGGAAGCGCCAAGCGTCTCAAGTTGCGAGGCGCTGTCCTTCCCCCACCCTACCGGGGAGTCTCAATGTGAGTCAATTGCCGGGCGGCAGCGTGTAGCGAAATCGCCTATACCGGCGGCGCTCCCCAATTCTCTCTTCGTCTCAGCCTGAGACCTCTACCTGAGGAGTCCCGCCCGCCTGAGACAAATGGTACTCCAATGCAAGGCCGCCCACATCCTCTAAAATTTCCATAACTTGTTGTTCCTCTATTGCTTACCGATGCTCGAGGGATTCGGATTCGATTATTCCTGCGGCCCTGGAGCATGGCATCCCACGTGCCTTCTCTTACGCGGGGCATCTTCCAATCCTATGA
>JBGPIX010000489.1:0-3125 GCA_041485085.1 Candidatus Acidiferrum sp. | reverse complement strand
GCATGCCGTCCTTTAGTTCAGGTATACGGCGGGAAACATCGGAAAGCAGTGTAAGGACGTATGTTACAATGAATGACAGTCGGTGTCAGCCGTTTGGGTCGCGCAACCTTTCCCGGCCAGCGCGAATCTTATTGGCTAGGTATACCGAACGCAGGGTTTCTGCGTCTAAAATGAAGAGGTAAACGGTGCCGGGCAATTTTATCAATCTGCTGCCGCCTGAATTGACGAAGGCCAAAGTGTCTGGAGCAGGCCCTGAGCCTACGGTTTCAGTGCCGGCCTCGGCTGTTCCGAAATTCGTTAAACCCGATATTCTCATCCCCGATAATTTTTGGTCGAACCTGAAGCAATTTCTCGTCGAGCGGCCGATCAAGGTGCGCGAGCGCTCGGACGCCCCTTTCACGAAGACATCGTTTGGCATGGGGATGGGCGATAACCTGAAGGATTTTTTCAGCTCCACCCCTGTGGCCAAGGGGCCGGTGAACAGCAAGCTGGCAGTAGCGTGGGGATCGAACTTCGGCGGTTTCGGGACCCGCATCAAGGAATTTTTCTCGCCTGCGAAACAGGCGCCCCTGCCGTTCGCAGTGAAGCCGATCAAAGTGAAGGATATCTGGTCGAAGGATGAAAACTTCGGCACGAGCCAGATGCTCGCCGTCGGCCTGCACATTGCGGCGATTGGCCTGCTGGTGATCCCGATTTTCACGAACGTTCTGCCCGCTTCCACGGAAGCAAAGAACAAGCAGGTGAACGTCACGCCTCTGGACATTTCGCCTTATATGGCAAAGCTGCCTGCGGGAAACGATAAGGCTGGTGGCGGCGGCGGCGGAAACAATCACACGCTGACTCCAACGTCAAAGGGCAGGCTGCCCAAGTTCCAGTGGACGCAGTTCACGCCGCCGCAGGCAAAGATTCAGAATCTGAATCCCAAGCTGGCGATGGATCCTTCGTTGCTGGGTCCGCCAGACTTGAAGGTGATGAACAACAACATGCCGAATTTCGGCGACCCGCTGGCGAAGAGCGTCACCGATTCTCTGGGGAATGGCAATGGCACAGGTATCGGCAGCGGCTCCGGCGGAGGCCTTGGACCTGGCGAGGGCGGCGGCACGGGCGGAGGAGTTTTCCGCGCTGGTGTGAATGGAGTTGGAACGCCGAGCTGTTTTTATCAACCGGCGCCTGAGTATTCCGAAGAAGCCCGCAAAACGAAGTATCAGGGTGCCGTCGTCGTTGAGGGCGTGATTAACCTGGATGGCCGCGTCACCGACATCAAAGTGGTGAAGGGCGTTGGGATGGGACTGGATGAAAACGCCGTGGCCGCGGTGAAGACGTGGCGCTGCAAGCCAGCGTCTGGCCCGAGCGGCAAGCCAGTTCGCACTCTTGTTCCGATTGAAGTAACCTTCCGGCTCTACTAACAAATTCTCTCATAACGTTGCGTGCCGTGGCTTGCTGCGGCATTTGCGTTTGCACTGACTATTAGCCTCGGAGATCAGATTGCCTGTTTCGTGAGGCAACCAATCCATTCCCTGTCGCTTCTCATCACCCGTTCGCTGCCCGTCTCGTCGAGGAGTCTGGCCAAATCTGAGGCGGGCGCGGAGGCCCGCCCATGCGCGATCCGCTCTCGCGTGAATTCTCTGCCCTTCAGCCAGTAGAGGATTCCTGGATTCACCGTGTCCGCGAAAACTTTCGCCAACTACTGACGCCAGCAAGAGTATTCCCTTCTTCGGCCAACGGCGCGCCGTTGCATCTTCTGACATTTAAGCGTAGCGCGACATCGGGCGGGGCACGAACTGTGTCACTGCTCACCCATACGGCATTGCTCTGCGCAATTCTCCTGTTGAAGTTCACTTCTCAGGGACCACTAGATGCAAAGAAAGTATCTGAACTTGCGTCCCATAGCAGGCACACTTTTTTCCCCATCCTCGAAGACAACCACTTCGGGCGGCCGTCACTTGGTAAGAAGAGCGGCGGCGGTGAAGAAGATCCGAGACCGGCGAGACACGGACTCCTGCCACCGGGTTCCTCCATGCCCCTTGCTCCTCCGCGCCTGCTTCTCAAAGTCGAATCAACGCTTGCTGTCCCGGTATCGGTGCTTGATCTCAACGCCCAGCAGCTTCCGGCACGGGTCGCAGACCTGGGACTTCCGTGGATGAAGAAGGATTCGGACTCAGCAGGCCCCGGAAAAAATCATGGGATTGGTTCGGGGAAAGACGGTGGGATGGGAGATGACGTCGGACCTGGGGCCGGACAGGGCGAGGCTTACAATAGTCCTTACGCGAATGTCGTCTCTCTGCCAAAGTGTGCGTACTGCCCCGATCCGCAGTACACGGACGAAGCGCGCGAAGCCAAACTGCAGGGAAAAGTGACCCTGCAAGTTTTGGTGGGTGCGGAGGGACGCGCCACGGAAATTCGGGTCGTGCAGGGAATCGGGCTGGGGTTGGAGGAACGGGCCGCGCAAGCCATTCGCGGCTGGAAATTCGTGCCGGCGCAGGATGCTGGGCGTCGCGCCGTTCCGGCCTGGGTCACCGTTGAAGCTATTTTCAGGCTCTTCTAGACAGTTACTCCTCCGTAGAGTACAAGGTGCCTTCGCAGTCGCGCTGGGGCCAGAACGAGCGCGAATTGCCGGTGTCTTGTGCATCTCCATTCGAAAGGACATACTCCCGCGACCAACTCTCCGATTGGGAGGCCGGTATGCGTAAAACGAGGCGCGTGTTTGTCTTGACGATGGCCGGGGTGGCTGGCGTTCTATCAGCGGAGGATGGATGGCCGTTCGCACAAAATCCGCCAACTCCGCCACCTCCACCGCAGCCTGCGGAGACACCAAACCCAGCCGAGATTCATTCCAATCCGCAAGCCGCCGCTGCCGCTAAACGAGCCAGGCTGCAACAAAATGAGAAGGAATTTCGCGAAGATGTCGAGCGGCTTTACCAACTCGCGAGCGAACTCCGTGGAGAGGTCCAGAAGACGGCGACCACCGATGTGCTCTCGATCCGCATGGTCAAGAAAACCGAAGAAATCGAAAAGCTCGCGAAAGTTCTCAAAGCCAAAGCCAAGGGCGGATAAACCCGAGCTGAGGTTCTGTTGCGAGCCCTTCGGTTTCTCGGATTAGGATACGCCGGGGGGAACTTCTGCCT
>JBGPIX010000488.1:0-3159 GCA_041485085.1 Candidatus Acidiferrum sp. | reverse complement strand
CGTAGCCCACACCGATCATTTGGCCATAGTGACGCGCCAGCTGGTTCATTTCAGCTTCCAGGCGGTCTATGGCGAGATGGACTTTGCTTTTCTTTTCACTTTTGCGGGGCCGGAATTGCGAGCCGAAGGCCAGGATAGCCTTGCGGCGCTGTTGGTATTGGGCGGTGATGTCCACCACAAAGGTGGGGCGAACATCAGCGTAGGAGATGGAATACAGGATCTTGAAGGGACGGTAGGGCTCGCCTTCGAGGGGCAGTTGCTTTAGTCCCGCCAGGAAGCATCCTTCGTAGCCGAGAGTCGAGGCATGGTAATGGTCCGGATGCCGTGCTTCCCAGTAGGGAAGAATGACGGTTTTGGGGCGAAGCTCACGGATGACGGCGGCGAGGCGCAACTTGTGCTGCCTACTTGGCTGAACGTCGGAATCGGGGACTCCGAGCGTGCCGCGCCACTTAACGGAGAGGAGCCTGGCGGCCTTGGCGGCTTCTTTGGCGCGGGTTTCCGGCGTGCCACGCGTTCCCATTTCTCCGGCGGTTAAATCCAGGATCCCCGTTTTGTAGCCGTGTTGTGCCATCTTCAGCAGCGTGCCGCCACAGGTGAGTTCCACATCGTCGGGATGGGCGGCGATGGCCAATAGATCGAGATGCATTCGTCCTCCCGCTTTGGTGATTGTAAGGTAGGACAGACATTCTTGTCTGTCCTGTGTAAAGTTTGTTGAGAAAGAAATGAGGACAGGCAGGAATGCCCGTCCTACGGGAATGTGCTACGGTTTCAGGTTTGAAGATGATGGATGAGGGCAAAAAACAGAGTGAGTCGTTGCAGGGGCGCGTGGCTCTTGTCACTGGAGCCGGGAAGCGGCTGGGCCGTGCCGTGGCGCTGCGACTGGCGGAGGAGGGAGCCGACGTCATCGTCCACTATCGTTCTTCGGCGACGGACGCGCAGTCGGCGGTTAGGGAAATCGAGAAATTTGGGCGGCGCGGATTTGCGATCGCTGCGGATTTGAGCAGCATTGCGGACATCAAACGGCTCTTTGACGAAACCGCAAAACATTTTGGCCGGCTCGATATCCTGGTCAACAGCGCGGCAAATTTCTTACCTTCTAGCATCGTTTCCACGACCGAGGAAGTCTGGGACGCCTCACTCGATTCGAATCTGAAAGCGCCATTTTTTTGCGCGCAGGCGGCGGCACCGCTGCTGCGGCGGAGCAAAGGCTGCATCATCAATTTCGCTGATACCGGTGGGCTGCTCGGCTGGCCTGGATACATGGCGCACTCTGTTTCGAAAGCGGGCGTGGTGATGTTGACGAAAGTCCTGGCGAAAGCGCTCGCTCCGGAAGTGCGCGTGAATGCCATCGCTCCTGGGACGATCACCATGCCGGGCGATCCGGCGCAGTGGCAGGCCGACTTTGTCAAACTCGCGCCGCTAAGCAGGACGGGCGCTCCCTCGGACATTGCCGGCGCGGTAGTATTTCTCGTCCAATCGCAATTCATGACCGGCCAAATACTTGTTCTCGATGGGGGCCGCACGTTATGAGGGGCAAGAAACTTTGGCCAATCGTCCATTGCCGCTCAACACCACTCAAAAAAGTTTCCCTCCGGTCGTGCAGAGAATGTCTCGCCGGTGTATTCTATTCTGCTAATGGTTTGCATAAATTGGCCGCGCTAGATCCGGCACAGCGGGCAAATTAAGAGACGAGGAACTGACCGAAGTTATGGACAACGAAATATCGACCCAGCCGCATGGCATGGAAGACGTGGAGATTCAGGAATGGCTTGAGTCGCTGGATTCCGTTCTGGAATCGAGCGGCCCGGAGGTCGCAGCCGAAATTCTCGAGCGCCTTCGCGCGCATGCAACGGTCAATGGTATTGACCTGCCGTTTACCGCGAATACTCCGTATGCCAATACCATTCCCCCGCGCCTCGAGCCACTTTTCCCCGGTGATCAGCAGCTGGAGCGCCGCATCAAGAGCTTGATCCGCTGGAACGCGCTGGCCATGGTGGTGCGCGCGAACCGCGTTGAGCACAACATCGGCGGTCACATTTCCACCTATGCTTCGGCGGCTACGCTGTATGAAGTGGGCTTCAACCATTTCTTCCGCGCGCGCAGTGAAGACTTCGAAGGCGATACGGTTTATTTTCAGGGCCACGCCTCACCCGGTATTTACGCCCGAGCTTTTTTGGAAGGCCGCCTAAGCCCGCATCAACTAGAGAATTTTCGCCGCGAGCTGAAACCAGGCGGAGGACTCTCCTCCTATCCGCATCCTTGGCTGATGCCTGATTTCTGGGAATTTCCGACGGTATCGATGGGCCTGAGCCCGCTCATGGCGATTTATCAGGCGCGCTTCAACCGCTATCTCGAGGATCGCGGCTTGAAGCCGGTCACCGATGCCAAAGTCTGGGCGTTCCTCGGTGATGGCGAAACCGACGAACCAGAATCGCTCGGAGCGATCACGCTGGCTTCGCGCGAGCATCTCGACAATCTAATTTTTGTCATCAATTGCAATTTGCAGCGCCTCGATGGCCCCGTGCGCGGCAACGGGCAGATTATCCAGGAACTCGAATCCGCATTTCGTGGCGCTCGCTGGAACGTCATCAAAGTTTTGTGGGGCAGCGAGTGGGACCCCATCTTCGAACGCGATACGGAAGGCCTGCTGGTCGAACGCATGGGCAAGACCGTGGATGGCGAATACCAGAAGCTGGTGGTTTCCGCCGGCTCGTACGTTCGCGAACATTTCTTTGGCAGCGATCCGCGTTTGTTGAAGCTTGTCGAACCGATGTCGGACGAGAGTTTGCGGCGGCTGCGACTCGGCGGGCACGATCCACGCAAGGTTTATGCGGCGTACAAAGCGGCCGTGGAACACAAGCGCTCGCCGACGGTGATTCTCGCGCGCACCATCAAGGGCTACGGCCTTGGCGAGGCGGGCGAAGGCAAGAACATCACGCACCAACAAAAGAAACTCAACGAAGACGAGCTGCGCGAGTTTCGCTCGCGCTTCGGCATTCCTCTGAACGACGAGGATTGCATCGAAGTTCCGTTTTACCGGCCGGCCGAGGATAGTGTCGAGATTCAGTATCTTCGTGCGCGGCGCGAAGCGCTGGGCGGCTACGTTCCCAAGCGCAGCATTCGTTCGAAGCCCTTGGTTGCCGACCACGACGAACTCTT
>JBGPIX010000487.1:0-3177 GCA_041485085.1 Candidatus Acidiferrum sp. | reverse complement strand
GCGCGAGGCCGGGGAGCGCACGAAAGTGGCGGTAGCGAGCCGGGACAAGGACGTCGATCCCGTGGGCGCGTGTGTGGGACTGAAAGGCATGCGCGTGCAGTCGATTATCCGCGAGCTGCGCGGCGAGAAGATCGATATCATCCCGTACAACGAAGAGACGGTGGCGTTCGCGCAGAAGGCCTTGAGCCCGGCGAAAGTGACGCGCGTCCAGATCACCGATCCGGAAAACAAAAAACTCGAAGTAATCGTGGAAGATTCGCAGCTTTCGCTGGCCATCGGCAAGAAGGGGCAGAACGTCCGGCTGGCGAGCAAGCTGATTGGCTGGGACATCGACATCAAGAGCGAGGAAGAGAAGCGCCAGGAAATCGAAGAGCAGATGACCGCGCTGACTGCTCCCGCGACGCCGTTGACGTCACTGGCGGGCGTGGGCGCGAAGACCATCGAGAAGATTGAAGCGGCGGGGATCACCTCCGTAGAAAAGCTCGCGGGAATGACGCCGGAACAGTTGATGGAAATTCCGGGCATCGGCGAAAAGATGGTGGACAAGATTTACCAGGCCGTGAACCGCTTCTACGAAGGCGGCACCGAGGCGGCTGCCGCGACGGGCGAAGCTGCCGCAGGCGGGGAAGCTGTAGCCGAAGGCGCAGCACCCGTTGAAGGCGAGGCTCCTGCCGAAGCTGCGGCAGTGGAGACGGCAGAAAATTCCGAGACGACTGAAGCGGTTGAAGAAGCTCCTGCTGCGGTGGAGACGGCAGCAGAAGGAGCAGCAGGAGCAGCAGGAGCAGCAGAGGCCACGCCCGCCGGCGATGAAGGCGATGCGGCGAAGGCGGACGAGGCGAAGTCGTAGTTTAGAACGGAGAGCATGACCGACGTAAATCAAGTCCGAATTAACGAACTGGCCCGCGAACTGGAGGTCAAGGCGAAAGCCATTATTGACCTGTTGCCAGGGTACGGCGTCACGGAAAAGAAGACGCACTCGAGCTCCATCCCCGTGGACGTCGCGGAAAAAGTGCGAAAAAAGATTCAGGGCGTAGCCGAAGAGGAAGCACACGCGGAAGCGGCTGCCAAAGCGGAAAAAGAAGCGAAGGACGCGGCTGCGAAGGCCGCGCGTATGAGGCCTGCGGCGCCCGCGGCAGCTCCGCCAGCGAGTGTGGCGCCAGTTGCAGCGAAACCGATTGCTCCCGCGATTCCTGCAGCGCCCGTGGCAAAGCCAGTTGTACCGGAGGCGCCAGCTGCGATTGTGCCGGCGGCACCCAAGGCACCGACTCCTGCACCAGTAGTGGCACCACCGGCCGCAAAGCCTGCTGCGCCTACGACGACTGCGCCCGCGGCAACTCCGATTCGTCCGCCTGCGCCTGCTGGAGTACCAGCAGCGCGGCCAACTACACCGATCCGACCCACCGTGCCTGTGAGACCAGCCGGTACGCAGCCTTCGGCGATGCGTCCAGCCGCTGCAGCGCCCGGTGCTGCTCCAGCACGTCCCGGCGCGCCGGCAAGACCGGGCGCTCCGTCGCGACCGTTGCCGTCAGGAAATCGCGGTCCGTTGCCTACTGGGAATCGGGGACCGCTTCCCGATGCAAGCCGAGAATCGCGTCCGAGCGGCCCGCGTCCCGGGCAGCCGATGCGTCCACAGCAACCCGGCCAGGGACGGCCGTTCACGCCACGATCCGGCGGCCCCGGTGGTCCGGGTGGACCACAGTCTCGACCGTTTGAGCAGCGACGCGGCCCGATGCCGACAGGCACGCGGCCTGGCCCACGCGCACCCGGGCGTCCGGGCATGTTGCCGCCGTTTCCAGAGAAATTGCCGCCGAAGGCGGAGCCGGGCAAGCCGCTTTACACTCGCAAGCCGCCCCAGCGTCAGCGCCCGGTATTGGATAAGCGCGAGCAAGAGGGTGAGCGCAAACTGCATCCGACGCGTCAGCGTCCGGGGGCGGGCCGCAGTGCGGTAGCCGTCATTGCTCCGGCAGAGCCTCGTCCGCCGCGCGAAGTGACCATCACGGAAGGCATCACGATTCGCGAGCTGGCGGAAAAACTGGACGTGCGCGCCAAGGAACTTTTGAAGAATCTGCTCGACCGCGGCGTCTTCGCCAGCATTAACCAGGCGCTGGACGTGCCGACGGCTACCACACTAGCCGAAGCTTTCAGCGGCGTGGTGAGCGTCGTCTCTCTCGAAGAAGAGATGGTGCTGGAGGTTGCGAAGGAAGAGACCAAGGAAAGCTTGAAGCCGCGGCCGCCGGTCGTGACGGTAATGGGCCACGTCGATCACGGTAAAACGAGTTTGCTGGACGCCATTCGCGAAGCGGATGTTGCCGCGGGCGAAGCGGGCGGAATCACGCAGCACATCGGCGCCTACAAAGTGGTGGTCAACGATCGCGCCGTGGTGTTCGTGGACACGCCGGGTCACGAAGCGTTTACACGCATGCGCGCGCGCGGCGCGAAAGTTACCGACATCGTGGTGCTGGTGGTGGCCGCCGATGACGGTGTCATGCCGCAAACGAAAGAAGCAATCGACCACGCGCGAGCCGCGAAGGTGCCCATCATCGTGGCGATCAACAAGATCGACAAGCCGGAAGCCCAAGTGGAACGCGTGAAGCGGCAACTCACCGAGAACAGCCTAATGCCCGCGGAATGGGGCGGCGACACGGAGTTCGTGGAAGTTTCCGCGAAAAAGAAAATTGGCATCGAGAAGCTGCTCGAAACGATTTTGCTGGTCGCGGATTTGCGGGAACTCAAAGCCAATCCGGATGCGCCCGCGACGGGCACGGTGCTGGAGTCGCGCGTGGACAAGGGCCGCGGCCCGGTGGCGACGATTCTCATTCAGAATGGCACGCTAAACGCCGGCGACTTCTTCATCTGCGGGTCGGTATTCGGCAAAGTGCGCGCGATGTTTGACGACCGCGGCCGTGTCGTGAAAGACGCGCCGCCGTCCACGCCCGTCGAAGTGCTCGGTTTGCAGGGCGTGCCGGATGCGGGCGACCTCTTCCAGGTGACTGACGAAGCCAAGGCGCGGCACATCGTGGAGTACCGCCAGGGCAAGCAGCGTGACGCGGCGATGGCACGCATCAGCGGCTCGCGCATCACGCTCGACCAGTTGCACGAGCAACTCAAAGCCGGCGACGTCAAGGAATTGGGAATTGTGATCAAGGCGGACGTGCAGGGTTCCGTGGAAGTGCTCAG
>JBGPIX010000486.1:0-3191 GCA_041485085.1 Candidatus Acidiferrum sp. | reverse complement strand
GGCGATCGCTCCCGTTGTAAACCGTCGTGATTTTCTGAAGACCGGTGCCGCTGGAAGTGTGGCCCTGGTCATCGGCTTTCATCTCTCTCCTCGCGCGTTTGCCGATCAGGCGGCGGAGCAGGAAAAGAAAATCCCCAATCCGCTCGATGCCTGGGTCCGCATCACGCCCGACAATCACGTCACGCTGATTCTTGGAAAATCGGAAATGGGCCAGGGCATCATGACGGCGCTTCCCATGATCCTGGCGGAAGAGCTCTGCCTCGATTGGAAGAACGTAAGAGTCGAGCAAGCACCCACCAACCCGAAAATTTATGACCATGGCACCGGCGGCAGCGGAAGTGTCGCGGGCTCGTGGCTGCCGTTGCGGCAAGCGGGCGCGGCGGCGCGCGAAATGCTCATCACAGCTGCGGCGGCCCGCTGGAATGTCAGCCGTGATACATGCAAGGCGAAGGACGGCGGCATCCTCCACGGTGCGCGCAAGAATTTCCTTACTTACGGCGAGCTTGTTTCCGATGCTGCCAAGCTCCCCATTCCGGACTTCAAGACGGTCCCGCTCAAGAATTCGAACGATTTCACCATCGTTGGCCACGACACGCGGCGCTTTGAAAGCCGGGACAAAGCAACGGGAGTTGCAAAATTCGGTCTCGATTCACGCGTTCCCGGAATGCAATTCGCGGTCATTGCGCGCTGCCCGGTCTTCGGTGGAAAAGTAAAAACTTTCGACGCCGCAAAAGCCAAAGCGGTGCCGGGCGTGCGAGACGTCTTTGCCATCGATCCCGTAGCCCAGGGAGCCTTCACTGCTGGCGGCGTCGCTGTCCTCGCCGATAATTCCTGGGCCGCCATTCAAGGACGCAATGCACTCCAGATCACCTGGGACGAAGGTGCGGCTGTCTCGGAATCCTCCGCTTCGCTCCGCCAGCAGTTTGTTGAGAACGCCGCCAAACCGGGCAAAGTGGTCCGCAACGATGGCGACGCCGACGCCGCGGTTGCCAGCGCCGCCAAGAAAGTGGAAGCCATCTACGAACTTCCCTTTGCGCCGCACGCCACCATGGAGCCCATGAATTGCACCGTGCACATCCGGCCCGACGGCGCGGAAGCGTGGGTGCCAACGCAGGCGCCACAGTGGGCGCAAGAGGTCATCGCCGGAGTCTCGAAACTGCCGCTGGAAAAAGTAGTGGTCCACACGACCTTGATGGGCGGAGGGTTCGGCAGGCGTTATCAAGCGGACTTTGTTATGGAAGCCGCGCAAGTAGCGAAGGTTTCCGGCAAGCCGGTGATGGTTTTTTGGTCTCGCGAAGACGACATGCAGCATGGTTTCTACCGCCCCGCTTCCTATCATCATTTCGCGGGTGCGCTGGATGCGAAGGGCAACATGGCCGCCTGGAAACATTTCCAGACTTCCACTTCCATTGACGCCATGTGGAGTCCCAAAGGCAAGGAGACTCCCGAAAACTCGGAATTTGCGACCGCTGCATTCATTCCGTATCACGCGCCGAACTACCGCGTGGAATACACGCTTGCCCAGTCATCCGTGCCGCGCGCCTGGTGGCGCTCGGTCGAGCACTCCAGCAGCGGCTTCGTGGTCGAATCGTTCGTGGACGAACTCGCGACTGCCGCTGGCGCTGACCCGCTGGAATTTCGTCTGCGCCACATTGGAGACGACCGCAAGATCCCCGATTTCACCAATCCGAAAGAGAACAAGCCGCTCGACACCGCTCGCCTCAAGGGCGTCTTGCGCCTCGCCGCGGAAAAGGCCGGTTGGGGCAAGCCGCTTCCCAACGGAATCTCTCGCGGCATCGCGGGCTACTATTCGTTCGAAAGCTACACGGCGGCTGTCGCGGAAGTCAGCGTGAAGGACGGCGCCGTGAAAGTGCATCGTATCGTTTACGCCGTGGATTGCGGCCGCCCCATCAATCCGGAAGGAGTGCGCGCGCAAGTTGAGAGCGCGGCCATCTACGGCCTCTCTGCCGCTCTGCACGATGCCATCACCATTAACGGTGGCCGTGTCGAGCAGTCGAATTTCAACGACTATGAGATGCCGCGCATGAGCGAGACACCGAAAACCGAAGTTCATGTGATGATGAGTCAAGAAGAGCCGACGGGCATCGGCGAACCCGGCCTGCCGGTGATTGCCCCGGCCATGTGCAACGCGATTTTCGCCGCGACCGGAAAGCGCATTCGCCGCCTGCCGATTCGCAGCGAGGATTTGGCCTGACCGTCAGGGCATTTTGAACCCAAGCTGCGCGCATCGAAGAAGTTCGCTACACGGAGGATTGCATGTCTCTTGGAACGCTGGACCGCCGCGAATTCTTGAAAAAAAGTGCCGTGAGTGGTAGCGCGCTCGTTGTCGGTTTCTACTTGCCCGGAAAATTTGAGGCGCTAGCTGCAGCTACTCCGCCCTCCGAACCTGTCGCGGCCAACGCTTGGGTTCGCATCGCGCCGGATGATACGGTCACGATTCTGATCGACAAATCAGAGATGGGCCAGGGCATCGTCACGGCTCTCGCCATGTTGCTCGCCGAAGAACTCGAATTCGACTGGAAAAAAGTGAAGACCGAGTTCGCGCCTGCCGCGCCGGCCTATTTCAATCCGCTCTTTGGTGCGCAAGGGACCGGCGGAAGTACCAGCGTGCGCGCATCCTGGGGACCGCTCACGAAAGCCGGCGCCGCCGCGCGCGAAATGCTCATCGCCGCCGCGGCTCAGCAGTGGTACGTGGAGCCGTCATTGTGCCACGTGGACAACGGCGCCGTGGTGCACAACGCTACGGGCAAGCGATTGGGCTATGGAGCGTTGGTCGAACGAGCGGCGAAGCTTCCCGTGCCTGCCAATCCTGCGCTGAAGGATCCGAAAAACTACAAGTACATCGGCAAGCCCACCAAGCGCCTCGATACGCCTTCAAAAGTGAACGGCAAAGCCGGATTCGGCATCGACGTGCGCCTGCCGAATATCCAACATGCGGTCGTGGCGCGCTGTCCCGTGTTTGGCGGCAAAGTGAAAAGCTTCGACGATTCGAAAGCGAAAACCGTTCGTGGCGTGAAGCAGATTCTCCAGATTTCATCGGGTGTGGCCGTAGTCGCGGACAACACCTGGTCGGCGATGGAAGGCCGGCGCGCATTGCAAATCACTTGGGACGAAGGCGCGAACGCCGCCAACTCCAGCGAGGCTATTCGAAAGCTCTACTTGGCTGCTGC
>JBGPIX010000485.1:0-3212 GCA_041485085.1 Candidatus Acidiferrum sp. | reverse complement strand
TCTACAGCGTGATTCGAATGCTGGGGCCGACGCTGCGTTACGAAGTGCTGGGCTGGCAGCATGCGGAACGCGTGTACGCTGCAAAGAAGCAGTGCATCTGGGCGTTCTGGCACCGCGTGATTATTCCGGTGGCGTGGTGGGGACGGAATCGCGGAGCCGTGGTGATGAACACGACGGCGTTCGATGGGCAATGGACGCGCAAAGTGATCGAGTGGCTGGGATTCGGAACGGCGCAGGGAAGCTCCACGCGCGGGGGATTGCGCGGGCTCGCGGTGATGGCGCGGCGGCTGGAAGAAGGGAAGGATTGCGCGTTTACGATTGATGGCCCACGCGGGCCGCGATACGTGGCGAAGCCCGGGCCGGTAATGCTGGCGCGGAAAACGGGATGCCCGATCCTTGTTTTTCACGTGGGAGTGGAACGCGGGAAGACGTTTGAGAAAACGTGGGACCAGTTTTTGATGCCCAAACCATTCTCGCGCACGTTGATGCTGTTTGCGCCGCCCATTTATGTGCCGAAGGATGCGAGTTCAGAAGTGATGGAAGCCAAGCACGCCGAAATGCAGAGGGAATTGGAACGCGTGCGGGATATTGCCGAGACTTGGTTTTCGCTGAGCGATTCCGAGAGGCAGAAGTATCGCGTGGAATTTTCCGCGTAGCCTAAGAAACTATTTTGCGTCTGACGGCGCGGCCGGGCTCATCACGTCCAGGACGCACTTCCAGGAGCCATCGGGCTGCTTTTTCCAAATCGCCACTCCCCTGTTTTCCTCTGTCACAGATTTACCATCGGGAGTGGTTACTGAAATCCGGTCGATTCCAGAGGAATAAGCCATGTCGCCCGACTTGGATAGTTCGACCTTTTCAGTCTTCCAAGTAATCGAAAACCCCGGCGTGGCAAACGCCCCGGAAACGTATTGACGAATCGCAGCCTTGCCGGTGATTGCGGGCGCACCGGGCGGCAGGATGGTGGCATCGTCGGCCCAAAATGGCAGCACGCGCTCGAGGTCACGCGCAGTTGACGCAGCGAGCCAGTTGGCGTCGGTTGCACGAATGGCGGCTTCTTCAGCAGCGAGGTTCACTTTTGGCTGAGCGCCACAACCAGCAGCGGCCGCTATCGCAAACAGTGCTGTCGCCAAAAGCGCAAATCCATTCATAATTCCGTTCCTCCGAAGCAAGATTCTCGCAGGGGAACATCAAGATCTTATTTGTGCGTGAGGCAGAATACGCGCTTTGTGGCCTAGTTGCCAGGGCGCTCGCCGAGTTCTCGGTGCGAAGCAGCCACAGGTTGCCTTCAGTGTAGCTTCGCGTATTCTGACTTCGCCTCGCGCAGAATCGGAATGTCGGGATCGGCGTCTTTCCAAAGCGTAAGGAAATCTCTGTAGGCGATGCGGGCTTTGGCCGTGTCACCCTGCATCGCGTAGGCGCGCCCCAGTTGGAGATGGGCCAGCGCGCCGATGGGTTCGTTGAGTACAATTCCGCGATGGTCGAGGATTTTCTGAAACTCTGCCGCTGCTTCGCTGCCCTTACGCGCGGCAAGATAGGCTTCTCCTCGTACATATACGGGATACAGGCTGGGCCAGTTGTAATAGTCAAACGCCGCCACCCCCAATTCATAGGGGGAAGCGGCCCCAAGAATAACAAGCGCCTCTTGGGGGTTTGCATGAAGGAGCTCAAGCTTAGCGCGAAGTGTCGGCAGGTAATTGAACTGTATGATTGTGTCTTCGGGGAACCTCTTGCCCAAGTCATCGGCTAAGGCTTGCGTTTGGACCGCGTCCCCTGCATAGGCAAGGGCCAACGCCAAGGCGTAGTCCATATCCCGCCCAGACGCACGTCTCTTCGCAAGAATGGCTTGCCGTCCTGCTTTATCTGCGTTTCCGAACAAGGCTTCCCTTAAGGCAGATACAGCATAGTAGGTTGCCGCTCTTTCTTTCTCCCCTGCTCGCCCCGCAGAATCTGCAGCCTGCCGTACGGACTCTCGTGCTTTCTCCAGATGTCCGAAATATGCCGCCGTGTCAGCCTCTAATGCTAATAGCAACTCTTCGTCTGCCGCTTTGCCAGCAGCACTGGCTGCCTGCCGCGCCATTTCAGAAGTGTCCCCCCGATAGAAGGCAATCCCATAGAGATCCGGGGCAAGACGATAGTCCAAACCCTTTGCGTGCGCTTCTTTAACCGTAGCCTCAGCTTCCTCGACTCGGTTCAAGCATAGATATGCGGAGGCGAGGAATCGGTAAGGCCTACTGTTGTACGGATAGAGACGTAGCAATTCTAGGCTTTCTTTGAGGGCTGCTTCATATTGACCGAGAGCTCTTGAGTTCAGTCCGAGGCTGACGAGAAAGTTGGGATCACGCGGGTACGTCTGTGCGCCAACTTCGGCGCTGCGCCGTGCTTTCATAAGGTCACCGGTCCCAGACGCGTAGTAATCTGCTTCAATGTGGAGCTTTTCCCGCTCACTCAGCCCTGCTCGCAACTCGAAGGCCTTCCGAGCGATTCCTGCTGACAAGGCAGTGTCAGCGGTGTTATTAGCCAGCGCCCAGTAAGCCATGGCGAAATTCGGGTCGAGTTGGATGGCTCGCCGGAAAAAGGCCAACTGGGCCGCATCATCGTCAGTGCTCAAGCCGAAATTGTAAGCTTGTAATGCCTCAAGAGATGGAGTAGTCGCTTGCTCGAGACGCGTGTTGTACTTTTCTACTGTGCTCAAAGACTCTCCAAGTCTCCTTCGCATTTCCGAAGCGGCCTTCCCAAGCGCATCGAGAACGTGGCTCTTATCGTTCGCCTGGGCTTCGGTGCTTGCCAGTAAGTCTCCGCTGGCACAATTGACCGCTTTGAGAATCAGATTGTATCGGGTGCCGATCAGGGCTATCGAACCGTCCAGTGCTGCTGCGCTGCTCGTCCGTTGACAAACTTCGCGCGTGATTTCAGGCGTGAGCCGCGTGTTCGCCGGTCGTTCCATCATCCGCAACGTTTCATGGATTCCTTCCTCTGGCACGAGGCTCAGGAAGGGCGACTGCCCCAGCTCTACAGAAAGGCCTTCTCGAAGCGTCCCGTCGAATACTGCATCGCCAGTCGAATTGGCGAAATCTCCAAGAACGATGGTGTCCTTCTCCGTGAGATGCGGCGCTCGCCGAGCGCGCCAGAGCAGTCCTCCGGCAATTCCCGCTGCGAGCACAACCACTGCCACCGTCACGACGGTCTTCCGACTGCTTGGCCGCCAGGGT
>JBGPIX010000484.1:0-3220 GCA_041485085.1 Candidatus Acidiferrum sp. | reverse complement strand
GCGGCGGGTTCCCTTGTTGGTGAGAAAAAGCAACTGACCGGGAACCACCGCCGCGGCGAGGCGGAGGACGCCACCGTTTTCAAAAACTAAGACCGTGGTGGTTTCCTCGGTGAAAAGTTCGCGCTGGCCGCCGGCTTTTCCAGGGCGCGCGCCAGTGGCGACGACCGCTACTTCGTGAGCGACGGAATTCAATTTGGGATCGGGCTGGGAGGTCGCAGCAGGCGTTTTCGCGTTGCTCGCCGGAGGCGAGGTGTTCGAATGACGGGTGTCCACTGCTGAATCCACGATCGGGTTTTCCCTCGTGCGCCGGAGGACGACGCATCCTCAGAAAAAGCAAGCCAAGCAGAGAGCCGTCCACGCGGCGGCCCAGCCGACATGCCATTGTTTCAGGCAGTCAGTACGGCGGCCATAGTACAAACGTACTGCATTTGAAAAACAGAGAAGAGCGAGATGGAGGAGCGGTGGCGACGAGCCTAAAATAGAAGTTGACACTATACTCGGAATGCGATATATCGGAATCCGAGTATGAAGGAAAACGTCAACCGGTTCTTGCCCTTGTCGCCCGCGGCGCTGCACATCTTGCTGGCGCTGGCGGGCGAGGATTTGCATGGTTACGGGATCATGCTGGAAGTGGCGCGGCAATCCGAAGGGCAATACAAGCTGGGGCCGGGGACGCTGTACGACAATCTGAGAAAACTAATGACGCAGCGCTGCGTCGAAGAGGTTCAGAGGCGGGCCGGGGAAGATGATCCGCGGCGGCGGTACTACCGGCTGACTGGGCTGGGGCGGCGGGTGCTTGCAGCAGAAGTGGCGAGGCTCGAAGGGGTTGTCCGGGACGCCAAGGGATTTCTACTGGGAACCAAACCAAGGAGAGCATAATGGCCCAATCGATGCGTCGCTCTCTCTATCGCTGGTTGCTGAGACTTCATCCAGCGGCTTTCCGGCAACGGTTCGCCGACGAAATGCTGTGGATTTTCGATGAAGCTGGTGCAACGCAGGGAGTGCCGCGGCTGTTGGCCGACGCGCTTGTCTCTCTGCTGAGGCAGTGGGTGATGCGGCGGGAATCGTGGCACATGCCTTTTGCGGCGGCGGTCCCGCCAGCTTCGGGGGGATCGACCGGATTTTTTTCGTGGGAACATTTCGAGTTTGCCGAACAACGCCTGCCCTTCCACCGATTCATGCAAGGCGGCGTGATTTCTTTGGGCCTGTTGAGCGTGGTGTGGCTGACGGCGGGTCTGCGCGGACGCGTGCCGAATTTGCTGAACGATTCGACGACGGCGCTGCGAAGTTCAAAAGCGGCTTGGGCGTTGCCAGCACAAAGCTCGCAAGGAGGGTTAACCGAATTCGGTGCGAATGGGCCGGGCGGGGGAGGATACGGGAACTCGGGAACGCCGGAGGACATTCGGGCACGGCAACTTCGGCAGCAGGAACAAGCCGTGCAGGTGGCGATCGCAGGACGAAGTGTACCGGGCGGCCTTCGCTATTTTACAGGTGCCCGGACGGCTGTAGTTGATAAGCCGAAGACGCCTGCTGAAGAGCAATTCACGGCGTGGCTCGCGGCATTGAATAGCGGCGACCGGGGGAAGATGGAGGAAATTCTCGGGCACTTCAAAGACCGTGGCGACCGCGAAGTGAACGGCATGTTGGGATTCCGGCAAAGAACTGGCGGGTTCGATCTCAAGAAGATCGAGGAAACTTCTCCACTGAGAATCAGCGGGTTGCTGCAGGAACGAGACTCGGACCAATTCGCGCGATTCACGATGGACGTGGAAGCGGAGGCGCCGCATAAGATCACGCGCTTTGATTTAAACGCAATTCCCCGCCCCGTGGAATTTCCGATCAAGCGCATGAGCCAGAGCGAGTTGCTGGCGGCACTGCGAGAAAAATTGGAAAAAGACAGCGCGGCGGACAAATTCGCAGGGGCCGTGATTGTAGCCAAGGATGGGAAAGTCATTTTCAAGGGCGCTTACGGGATGGCCGACCAGGAAAAGAAAACTCCGAATACCCTGGAGACGAAATTCCGGATCGGGTCGATGAACAAGATGTTCACGGCGACTTCCATTCTGCAACTGGTGCAGGCGGGGAAGATTGCGCTGAATGATCCGCTGGGAAAATACGTCACCGACTATCCCAATAAAGAAGTCGCATCCAAGGTGACTATCCAGCAGTTGCTGACGCATACGGGAGGAACGGGAGATATTTTTGGGCCGGAATTTGACGCGCACCGAAAGGATTTGAAGACGCTGCAAGATTACGTAAACCTATATGGGAAGCGCGGTCTGGAATTCGAGCCGGGGAGCCGGTGGGAGTACAGCAATTATGGATTCCTGCTGCTGGGCGTGGCGGTCGAACGGGTGAGCGGGAAGAGTTACTACGATTATGTGAACGAGAATATTTATGGGCCGGCGGGGATGACCGCAAGCGGATCACTGACGGAAGATCAGGTTGTGCCGAACCGTTCGATTGGATATACGCACTTGGGCGGCGGGCTTCAGCCGAATACGGACACGCTGCCTTATCGCGGAACTTCAGCGGGCGGCGGTTATTCCACAGTCGATGACTTGTTGAAGTTTGCGAACGCGGTGACGAATCATAAAATGCTGGACACGAAGAACACGGAACTGTTGACGACCGGGAAGGTGAACACGGCACGCGGTACGAAATATGCGTTTGGGTTTGCGGATGACGACACGGACGCGACGATGCGCCACTTCGGCCATGGCGGAGGCGCGCCGGGAATGAACGGCGAGCTGCAAATCTATCCGCAAAGCGGCTACGTGATCGCGGTGTTGTCCAACCTCGACCCACCTACGGCGAGCCGAATCTCTGACTTCGTGTGCAATCGACTGCCGAAGAACTAAAACCTTACGGATCGCATAGGAAAGAATCTTCTCCGTCCAGTCTATTGGGCAGTTCTGTTAATACTTCCCCGTTACTATCCGTGTGATAGACTCATGCGCTAAATCCTGCGCGGGAGGCGATGCTGGCGATTGCGGATTGGCGCGGCGAACGCTGAGAGGAGGCTGCCATGGCGAGTTTTGATATTTTTCTTCCGATGTTGCTGAGATTCGAGGGCGGATACGTGGATGATCCGGATGATCCGGGCGGAGAAACGAACAAGGGTGTGACGATGGCAACGTTCCAGAACTGTTCCCATGAACTGCTGGGGATTGACCCGACCTCGGACAATTTGAAAGCGCTGACGGATGCGCAGGCGGGG
>JBGPIX010000483.1:0-3225 GCA_041485085.1 Candidatus Acidiferrum sp. | reverse complement strand
TCGTGAAGCATCTCGTCCATCTTGACGATGATGGGCATGGTCAGACCGTGCCTTCGAGATCTTCACGCATGCGCGCGCCCTGCTCGAAGACCCGCGCCAACACGAAGAGCAGCAGCACCGTGAGCCATCGCGTCAGCGAAATGCCCGCGCTGATGTTGAGCGGTGCGGCGGCCGTCGATACGCCCTCAGCAATGGCTCCGACGGTGAAATGCAGCAGTTCAAGGCCGAGGATCGCCCAGGCGATCGTCTTCAGGCGGACCGCGTTCGCCATAACGAAGGGGTTCCCGACTTTGACGGTCTCGACGATGGCCAGTAGCCGTGCCAGGACGACGTGCGCTATGGGAACCGAGCAAATGCCGATCACCATGATCAGGCGCATACCTAGGAACAGCATCGAATTGCCGGGCGCAGGCCGTGCACCAAGTGCTCTCATGACCCAGGATTCGGCAATCAGGCTGGCTATCAGCAACGCCAGGATGAGGGCGCCCATGAGCAGGTTCAGCTTGGTCAGTAGGCGGAGGACTCTCCGCGACAGCGTGAGAGTGTCGGGGTACGATTTGGTCATGAGACCGGCTCCTTAGTTTTCAGGAAGAGCTGCATCGAATTATTGACTAACGATAATCTACATATCGTTTTTCGTCAAGATATATATTGATAGTCGATATGCTCGCAGCCAATTAGGCCGACGTGGCCGGGCAGGACGACTTTGGGACTGGTGGGGGGCAGCTTTCGCCACTACCGGTCAGTCGCCGGGACGGGAGCTTGCGCTACGCAACTCTGTAAACAGGGCCTAGCGTTGGAGTTAAGCCGCGTTCCTCCGGGCACGACAAGCCAGTGACCCTCTCGTGTAAGCTACGTAACCGTAGGTCTCGAAAGAAAAAAGTGGAGCGACGATGAGAACGGAATTGCTGCGATTCAACGGCGCTGTCGAGCGGGATCCCGCCATCGATGCGTGGATGAAAGAGCATGCAGGTGAATTGGGAGCCATCGCGCATCAGTGGTTTGAGGTGATGCGAAAATGCGGGGACGAAGTCCGGGAGCTTTTGCACGACGGCTGCCCGGTTGTATGTTTGGGAGATGCGCCCTTCGGCTACGTCAATGTATTTAATTCGCACGTAAACGTGGGGTTCTTTCACGGCGCAGCGCTGCCGGATCCGGCTCACTTGTTGCAAGGCAGCGGCAAGTTCATGCGCCATGTGAAGCTTAGATCGGGAACGGCCACAAACGCCGCAGCGCTAAGCAGGCTGATCGACACGGCGTACTCGGATATAAAGGCGCGCGTCGAAAACGGCTAGCTCGCAGAATCGAACGTTTGGTGCCATCTTTCATGATTGATTTGTCCTCCATTGATCGGCGGCCGTCCACGTGTAGACATGAGATTGTTCTCGCTAGATCCTTAGCGAGCCACGGAACGCCCGAGCGGCGTAGTAAGATTCCGCGCCGTTGTGATACACGAAAACAGTGTCGTAGCGGCGATCACAAAAGAGGGCGCCGCCGAGTTTTCTGATATCAGAAGGCGTTTTCACCCAGCTTGACGTTTTCGAATCGAAGTCTCCAAGTTTCTGCATCTCTCGATATTGTTCTTCCGTTAAAAGCTCAATGCCCATGGCCGCCGCCATATCGATAGCGTTATCTTTTGGTTTATGTTCTTTCCTTGACTCCAGCGCTTCACGGTCGTAGCAAAGACTTCTGCGGCCGTTAGGACTTTCCGCTGAACAATCATAAAAAATGTATTCGCCCGTCTTTTTATCATGACCAACAACGTCCGGTTCACCGCCAGTTCTTTCCATTTCGCTGATTGACCACAGTTTTTCCGCACTGGCTTCCAGCTTCGCTTGTACTTCAGCCCATGCAAGGCCTTTGTGGCGGTTCATGTTTTTCTCAAAACGGACTTTCAATGCTCTCAGCAGTTGTTCACGTTGTTCTCGTGACAGCTCCCTCTTATTACTCTTCAATGGTTCGCGCATAGTTTTGCGATTCCCTCGATTCACGACTTTTGAGCCGCTTGAGGCGGCCAGTTGGGCGGTTCGACGCCGAACTGCTTGGCGTACTCCGCGTTCAATCGCTGCCAGCCGCCGAACTTCATGGCCTCGGGGCCGACCATGCGGCCGATGGGAGTTCCGCTGAGAAGGTGATCCAGAACATCGAAGCAAATGTGCCACCCGGCTGCACCCATGGAGATGAAGCGGTGACCGATGTTGGTCCACAGCGTCAAGCGCGTGCCGCCACCCAAGTCTTCGAGTTCCCATCGCATATCAAAGTTACCCCACTTGTACTCAAGCACCTCAGGAGCGTCGGCTCGCGTCACTGTCGTTTCGGTCACACGCGGCGCGGGCGCTCCCACGGTCGTGAGCTTCACGGTGTTGCCAACCGTACCGAGGCTCCCATCGGCGTCAAACGGGGCCCACTCGCGCAGATGCGCCGGGTCGGTAAGCGCCTGCCAGACTCTTTCCGGCGAGTGGCGCAATTCTCTGACGAGAATGAGCGTCCACTTCTCTCCGTCCTTTCGTATCTGCGCCCCGCGGGCCGGACCCGGTGTGTACTGCTCGCGATCTGTCATCTATCTCCTCCTGCTGATCATCCGCCTTACCAGCGTGCCAGCTGGGTGAGCTGAATGAGGTTGCCGCAGGTGTCCTTCAGCATCGCAATGGTCGAGCCGGTCACGTCGGTGGGCGGCATCGTGAACTCGGCGCCACGGGTCTTGATCCGCTCGTAGTCGCCCTTGACGTCGTCGGTGAAGAAGTTCGCCGTAGGCTGGCCCTGCTGAAAGATCGCCTGCTGATATGCTTTGGCTGCGGGGTTGTCGTTCAGCGCCAGCTGAAGTTCAGTGCCGTCCGGCTCCTCGGGCGAGCCCACGGTCAGCCAGCGATATGGGCCTTGGCTGAAATCGGTCTTCTTTGCAAAGCCCAATACCTCCGTGTAGAAGCGCAGGGCTTTGTTCTGGTCGTCCACGTATACGCTGGTCAATTTGATTTTCATTTTGTTTCTCCTTTGTCACGTTCGCGGTTTGGGCCGCGTCGTCTTCTCCTTGTCTTCCTTTTCGTTGGTGCTGCCATCGTTGGTGTTGAAGGATCCATGCGGTCGAGGTGGCGTTCCAGAGCATCCAGGTGAGCGGACCAAAGCTGGCGGAACGGAGCCAGCCAGGCATCCACCTCCTCCAGCGATTCAGGTTTCAGCCTGTAAAGACGGCGCTGTGCATCTACCCTGGACTCCACGAAACCGGCC
>JBGPIX010000482.1:0-3268 GCA_041485085.1 Candidatus Acidiferrum sp. | reverse complement strand
TTGCCCCACATCCATGCGGCGTGCAACGACCGTGCCATCGACTGGCGCCATAATTCTCGTGTGGCGCAGATTGATCTCCGCCTGCTGGAGCACGGCTTGCGTCTGGCGTTCCTGTGCCAGTGCAGTTGCCGCTTGGCTCTGTGCTACTTGGACGGAGGCTTTTGCCGACTGGATGTTTTGTTTGGCAGCTTCAATCTGTGCTTGGTCGGCCGTCGTTTGCGCCACGGAAGCGTGGTAATTTGCCTTGGCCGTATCGTAGTCCTGCTGCGCCATGACTTGCGCGCGGAGAAGCATCTCCGCCCTTTCCCACTGGCTTTTGGCATTCGTTTCGTTTGCAACGTCCTTCGCGGCTATGGCCTCCGCATTTCTTACACTCGCGTTCGCTGCGCTCAAGTCTGACTTGGCTTTCTCGATCTGTGCTAGGGCCGTGATGGTGCCCGAGTGTGCTGAACGAAACGTTGCGCTGGCCTGGTCCACTTGTGCCTGAAAAATCTCAGGGTCTATGAGGGCGACGAGTTGGCCTTTCTTGACCTTACTGTTCCAATCAGCATAAAGAGCCTTGATATTCCCGGATACTTGGCTACTCACCAGTACATCCACAACGGCGTTGAGGTTACCAGTCGCAGTGATTCTTGCCTGAATTGAGCCTCGTTCTACCGGAATCGTTTCGTAGGTAATCGCGTTCTGCTGATATGCCCGCCATACCAATGCGCTCGCCACGACTGATACCGCAAGTCCAACCGCAACTGTCCACTTGATCCATTTCACTCGAGGTTTCTTTGCAGGGGGTGGGAGAGGAATCAAACCCTGCTTTAGAGGAACCGGCTCCGCCTGAACCTGTTGAATCATCGTTGACATACGGCTTCTTCTGTTTCAGCATCTCGCCATGCAATCCAAGTTCTCTCGACTATGCGGCTGCCGCTTGGGCTTGCGGCTGTGGCTTCGCATGGGCCTTTCTCAATAAAATTTCCAGGGACGGTCCATTGAACTTCGCCGTCACGGAGGAAGGATCGATCTCGACAGGAAGGTCGAGTACATGGAAGATCATTGTTCCATCGGGACGTGCCCCAATGTGCTGTCGGTGGGCATCCACCTTGTCCCTACGCGGCTTGCCGCAAATTGTGATCTTGTGGGGTGCAACCCAAATCTCAATCGTGCCTTCCTGGAAGGCCGCAGCGTCAGCGCCAATCCATAGGTTGCCGTCAACCGTAGTTCGCCCGCAGCAGAGCGGACTTACCAGTTCGGCCTCAGCCTGACGCCAATCTTCCAATTCGTGCGGTGATGTAGCCCCAGCTGTTTCAAAGATTTCGTAAGCTCGGCGCGCAACGGCTTGCTGCATCCTTTTTGCTTGCTCGTCGGCCGGTAAGATCGCTAACTTCGCTTTTTCATCTATTCTTGAGTGTTTGCCATCTCTTACTACCCTCATGGCGCACCTCCAACCTGTTACTACTCTCGGTCCCAAGTACAAAATGCTCTCTGGGGCTTCCGCCGAATATGAGGGCGGTCACACCCCACTGTGATGTAGCTCACCCTGATCAAGAACACAAATAGGGACGGTTACCAGGCAGGAGGCGTCCTGCAACATACAATTGCAGATTCCGGAAACCCTCTTCGTATGCTGGAATAAAAAAACAGGTATGCGCCGCGCGTGGCGCGAAGTCACTGCGTCAAGGCGCGCGATCTTTCATTGCCAGAGTTCGCTCCAGTGCAGCATCGTGTCCGTAGATGTCGTCAAAAAAGCGGACCTCGCCGTCTTCCATTACAACGGCAGTGCCATACACGATGAGGACGGGAATGGGCCTCAAAACGGACACATGAACAGTGGTCTCACCATACATCGCGCTTCGAATGGTCTCCGCCGTCCACTCCGGGCGATCTCGCAGAATCCATTGCACCAGCGAGACGGGGTCTTCGACTCGAATACATCCATGACTGAAATCACGCCGCGATTTGGAAAAGAGTTCCGTAGCGGGTGTTCCATGGAGGTAAATGTCGAATTGATTCGGAAAATCAAACTTCACCAGTCCCAGAGCGTTCTCGGGGCCAGGCCTTTGCCGGATGCCTAACTGTCCCGACTGAAGTTTGTCTTTGACTTCTTCCCTGGCTGGATCTTCGTCAACTATCTTCCCCTCGCTGTCCACGATATCGTAGAAATTCTCCGCTAAATATGCCGGATTCTTTTCGATCAGTGGAAGGAACTCCTCGCGCTGGATTCCCAGCGGCACATTCCAATAAGGGCGAAAAATGATGGACCGAATCTCGCTCGCAAACACCGGAGTCTGATGCAGGTAGGCCTTGCCCACTACGACTTTCGTCGAGAGAACCCAATGATACTTTTCGTCATCCGCACGCAAACGGAATTCCGGGATATTGACTACGATGGGAGGGCTTACGAACTCATGCGGCGCCCATCGCCAGCGCTCGAGGGCGAGCTCTAGTTGAGTCACTCGCCGGGCGACCGGAGTGTTGAGCGCCTTCAGCGTCTCTTCGTCGACTAACCCAGTGGATTCGATGCCGTGCCTTTCCTGAAAATGCTTCACGGCCTCCACCAAGACGTCGTCGTATACGAGTGAGGACGGCACAGTGGCCCCAGGGGGCAGATCTCCGACAAGCCGCAGCAGGCGATACAGCCGCGGCACTCCCGCATAAGAATCACCAGGTTGGACTGGCTTTCCCGCGGCAGGCAACCGCTCCCCACTGTCTTCGCGAGCCAAGCTGCGATATTTCCGCAACACCAGGATTGTCCGCCGGTAAGCCGGGAACGGCGGCTCGACATCTTGCATCCTCGAAGCAATATCTGACCTGCCCGCAAGCACCCCCTTCAGGAACTCCGACAGATCGATTTTTCTCTCATGAAGTTCCAACTCAAAGTGAAGCAAACGCGGGTTCACACGACCGAGATACAAGTCAGAGATGTATCTCATTGTCGAAACCGTGAGGGCCACGTCGAATCTGACGAGATCGGCTTCCCTTGCTCCGCTGGATTGATCCAATCGAGCCAGTCGGTCCTTCCACGCGCGGCCGTCATAATCCACCGGATTCAGCCCCTTATCATCGGCTGTCTCTAGCAGACGGATCATCGCTCGGGCTTGACACGTCGGATTGGACCCGAGAATCCAAGCCAAAGAATCGTCAAGCGAGGCGTAGAACTCCTTTGTTTCACCTTTGAGGTCTTCGAAGGAGGCTCTATCAAGTTCGGGCAGTTTGCCGCCGTCGAGGATAGAGTCCAACATAGACTTGCCTTCGGGGGTAAGTCGTTGGCCAGGTG
>JBGPIX010000481.1:0-3283 GCA_041485085.1 Candidatus Acidiferrum sp. | reverse complement strand
TTTCGTGATGCACGCGAACAACGCGCAGATTACCGTGCGCGCGAAAGGCAATGATATGGGCATCCGGACGTTTCCCCTTTCGGAAGCCGCGTCCGCGAAAATGCAGAAGATTGTCGACAAGGGCGGCTACCAGTACGGCGACAAAGTGACGGTTTATTACAACCCTGCTACGTCACAAGCGGTCAAGTTCAAAGGGAAACCCTCGAAGCCTATTTGATTCGCGGAGCGGCAACATGCTTCGCTTGCCTGCGGTTGCCGGACGCTTTTATCCTTCCCATCCTGTGGAACTGACAGCGCTCATACACAAATATGTTGTGATCGATTCAAGCAAGCCGCCGATTCCGGTGAAGGCTTGCCTCGTGCCGCATGCTGGTTACATCTATTCGGGGCACGTGGCGGGCGCGGTGCTCGCACGGATCGCGCTGCCCAGGAAAATCATTGTTCTCGGAGTGCGGCATTATCCGCGGGGTGAGCAGGCGGCGATTCTCTCGAGCGGCGCGTGGCGCACGCCACTGGGAGACGCGCGAATTGACGAAGGTCTGGCGGAAGCGCTGAAAAAAGCGTGTCCACTTTTGCGCGAAGATAGCGTGGCGCACAGCGCGGAACATTCGCTGGAAGTGCAGTTGCCGTTTCTTCAGGTGCTGGCGCCGGAGTTGACGTTTGTTCCCGTGGCGCTGGGAACGGTGCGATTCGAATCGCTGGTCGAGGTAGGAGAAGCGATCGGGCGCGTGCTGCAGGAGTCGAAAGAAGATGTGCTGCTATTGACGACTTCGGATTTGAATCATTACGAGGATGACGCTACTACGCGCGTCAAGGACCACAAAGCCATCGAACAGTTGATGGCGCTGAATCCGCGCGGACTCTATGACACTTGCCGCGACGAAGAAATTTCCATGTGCGGACTGGGGCCGGCAGTGGCTATGCTTACGGCGCTGAACGCGCTGGGTGCGAAGAAACCGGAATTGGTGAAATACGCGACGTCCGCGGATGTGTCCGGGGATCGCAGCGCGGTCGTGGGCTACGCAGGGATGATTTTTTCCTGAACCGGCACAAATCGGAATTTGCTACCGGGCAAACAAAAACGGCTCCACAGTGGGGAGCCGTTTCTTGCATTGGTTGCACAATATATTAGTGCGGACGGCCGGAAGACGGGTGCGAAGCCGTCGACGAAGAGGAGGAAGAGGACGACGATCGTCCCGAGCTGCTGCCGCTCGAAGAAGCAGAGCCACCGCCCCAACTGCTACCGCGGCCGCCGGCGCTGGAACTTCCTCGTTCACCGCCTGAGTAACGCGGGGCGGGCGGCGGGACGGAGTTGCGCGGGGGTGGAGACGAAGCGTTTCGCGTCGCCGGAGGAGCTGCCGGTACACGCGACGGCGTGAAGACGGTTGGCGCGGAAGTAGCAGACCCGGCCCGTGCAGTCTCGCTGCGGCCTTCCCGTCCGCTCAGGGAAGACGATGCCTGGCGAGAATTCGAATTCACGAAGCGGCGATCGAGCGGGTCGTAGGCAATCGTGGACTTATTATCGAAAGCGACGGCGCGAGTTCCGGATTTGTTTTCAACTACCGTTCTGGAAACGCGTGCCGGAGGGCCAGTGGCTACCAGGCCGTTGCTCAGACCTTCGCGCGGCGACGATTTCAACGCTTGCCATTTTTGTCCAGGCTCGACGGGGATGAACTGCGCACTCACGCCTTTCGTTCCCACGTTCGAGAAAACGCCGCGCTCCAAGTTCAAAGGAGGCTTTCCTTTTTTATCGAGCGGATGCATCGGCACGATGCCGCTCGTGCCGCCATTGCGAACGAAGACAGCCGTCACGGAATGATAGATAGGACGCAGAGGATGAACACCCTTAGGAAAACGCCTTCCCGGACCGACTCCATATCCATACCCCGGGTATCCATAAAGCATCGGCGCGGAATAAAACCAGCCGCCGCAGGAAGTATCGAAGAGCCATCCTCCGTAATGATAGGGAGCCCAGCCCCAGGGCTGAAAGCTAACCCAGCTGTAGCCGAACGAGGGATCCATGACCCATTGCCCATTCGTGAAAGGAGACCAACCGAGGCCCACACCGAACGGCCTCCAACCATATCCGTAAGAGCCGCAGTTGGAAAAGGCGCCATAGGTATACAGATCGGCGAATCCCGGAGCGTAATACGACGAACCCGTGTATTGCAGCGCCGCAGACGTGGCGGTGGAGACGCTCTCGATGCGGCCGGAGACCCAGCGGTCGAAGTCGTCTTGCTCGGGAAGGCGGCCGACGTTCAGGGAAGAATCGTCGCCGGCTTTCATGGAAAGGGACTGGCCCTTATCGAGGCGTGTGGAGTTCTTATTGTGCAGAACGGAAACTCGGCCTTGATAGGTTTCCACAGTGCTGCCGTCGTCGTAATTATCCACCCGGAACGTGCCTCGGTGTTCGGCTTCCACGGTGAAATCGCCACCGGTGACACTGAAGTAGTCGCCGCCAGCCGGATTGACGTAGAAGGAAGCGCTGCCCTGCCGAAGAACGAGGCGGGTAGTGCGTGCAGAGTCATTGAGGGACAGGTCGTAGAACTCCAGGACCGTGTGCTCCTTGAGGAAAGCCATGGCGCCGTTCTCGAATTCCACTTCCGCGCGGCCGTTGTCGGTGGCCAGAACATAGCCCTGGCGGATCGGCAGATTCAGCCCAGCGGTCTCCCAGGTTGCATTGGAGTCGGCGAGAGGATCGCCGTGCGTTTGGCGGGCGAACCGGACGTCGCCCTGAACAAGGCTCAAGCGGATGATGCGGGCATGGCTGGAATCCGCCGTGGCGGGATGCGCGCCCACAAAGAGCGAAATCACCAGAATGACCAAGAGGAAAGGAAGCAGTTTGCGGGAAGTCATATTCACCCCCCTCACGGGGAAGCGGCCAAATCGTTAGACGGTAAAAAGAGCGGGCAGGTTGCGTGCAATGTGCCCTAAACCATGGTCTCGCCGGGGGATGGCGGCGTCAAGGAAAGACTGCGCCGCAAGGGGTAACGCACTCTGGAAAATGTGACGTGAAGCACAGTTCAGTACCAATAAGCTAAATCGAAATTTTTGGTCTCTAGTTCCTTGACACTGCGAAAGTGAAACGCTAGTTTCAAGAGGGGCAGTGTCAGACATACCCGCACGGTGTCCTGCGGTCCGTCGTCCTTTTCAAGAAAAGGGCGTTTGCAAGCCAAATGGGGTTTGCTCACGACCGTGGAGCAATGCAGTCTTATTCTCTGGGGGTGTTTATGCGAGGCATATTCAGATTTACGGCCGCCGTACTCGTATTGGCGGGATTGAT
>JBGPIX010000480.1:0-3305 GCA_041485085.1 Candidatus Acidiferrum sp. | reverse complement strand
CGGTCCTGTAGCCGAGGGGCAACGCAGCCATGGCACGCTCCAGGTTGAGCCGGTCAATCGAACCGCTCAGCCGGACATCAGGCGCTCCAATATCCTTGCCCGGCCCGCCTGTTTCCTCATCCGGTTCCGTCATCTCATCCAACGACACCGCCGGCAACGACTTCTTGCGGAGACGCATAAGGACAACGTTGACGACCAGCCGGTGCAGCCAGGTGGAGAAGGCGGATTCCCCACGAAACGTATGAATCTTGCGAAACAACTGCAAGAAGGCGTCCTGTACGAGGTCTTCGGCCGCCGTTACATTCGCCGCCATGCGCAGACACAGCGCGAACACACGTCGGTTGTGAAGCCGATACAGACGCTCAAACCCGGCGCCGTCGCCGCGCTGAGCCCTGCGGATGGCTTCCGCTTCGGGCAACTCTACGGTCTCGGCTTGTCTCATTCGCCCCACGGTGCTATTCAGTACGCATCCTCACGTTTTCGGATGGCCTGCTCCTCCATCTCCTGCTCTCTACTCCCGCATTGTTCTTCGCGCTTTCGCCTCTTCGCTGTGCTTTATCGCAAATTCCTTTACTCCTTCCGCCGGGTCCAGAAAAGCAACACACCGAAAGTGATTATCAACTACGCTTTCATCGTGTCCGATAGAAAGGACGACTCTCGATGCCAAAGGACGTGGAACAGCTCTCACCAGCAATACCAGCCCTATCGTAAGCGTCACGGACCCGAGAACGAGATTAGAGCGTCCTGAATCCGACGGCCTGCCTCTCTTTTTCATCCTGCTACCCCGCCGCAACAGCAGATCGAAACTCAGCACACAACCGGATTGCACGCGATGTTCGCGCTTAGCTCGCCTTTGGAGTTTTCTCTCGCATGGGCGCTACTGCCTAACTTCGATGAGCCGGATTTCGCCGGCACTTCGGGTTGCTCTCTCTTTCCCTTTCGCCGTGGCACGCCGTTATCCATGTTCGCGAGCAGGGCGATCAGAACGTCCCCGACCCGCTCCACACTTTCCGGCCGGACCTCTCGAAACAGATCGTCCCGGATTTCGTCGAACACAACTCTCAGCTGCGGCGCGATCGCTCGGCCTCGGCTTGTGGGTTCGAGTTCCGCAACCCGCCGGTCTTGCGCCTTGACTCTGCGCCGCATCAGATTGCGCGCGACCAGACGCTGGATGAAGCGCGTGACCTTGCCTTTGTCGCGTCCAAGACAATGGGCCAGACCTCCGGGCGTAATTCGCCGCGCCTCGACGGCTGTCAGAAGGGCCGACGCTTCCTGAGCCGTCATCCCCAATGGTCGAAATCGTTGATCCAAGTGGTTCTGCAATTTGATCGATGTCCGAAGAAGTGTCGCGATGAGCACCTCTCGATACCATGTCACCGCCGACATCGCTTTCCCTCGGCTTCCTGGCGTCGCCAATGACATAGATTCCGTAGAATGCCTTCGCTGGGAGCCGTTTTGCCTCACTCTTCGGCCTCCATTCGAATGCCCACGGCTTCCTCCACGGGAATCACGAAAATCTTGCCATCGCCCGGGTTTCCCGTATGTGCGTGCCTTCGAATCGTCTCGATCACGTCGCGCACCACATCGTCGGGCACGACAATTTCCAGCTTGATCTTCTTGACACCGAAGATTTCCGCTTCGTCGGATGACTCGGGCCGGCCCAGCGCCCGGCCGCGGCCGAAACCCTTCACTTCCGAAACCGTCGCCCCGGGCAATGCCGACATCTCCCGTAAAGCGGCGAGGACTTGGTTCGCGACAAATGGCTGAATAATGGCTTTGATCTCTTTCATAGTGGTCCTCGATCGTTTAGATTTCGACCTCGGTTCGCCTCTCTTCAAACCACCGGTAAATGGCCGGGAGCACCAGCAACGTTAGGAATGTCGAGGTCACAAGTCCTCCGATAACGACCGTCGCCAACGGCCGTTGCACCTCCGCCCCGGCGCTGCTGGAGAGCGCCATCGGCAGAAAGCCCAAACCGGCGACCAGCGGCGCCATGATCATGGCGCGCATTTTCTCCAGAGTGCCGCGCTCGGTCGCCTCCCGGGTGCCTAACCCCTGGCGCCGCAGCTCGACGATGTGGGTTAGCAACACGACGCCGTTCATCACCGCCACGCCGGATACGGCAATAAAACCGACACCCGCCGAAATGCTGAAGGGCATGCCGCGCAGCGCCAAGGCGAAGATTCCGCCCGTCGCTGCCATAGGCACGTTCAAAAAGATGAGCACCGCGGGCTTGACCGCGTTGAACGCGGTGTAGAGCAGCACGAAGATCAAAAACATCGTCAGCGGCACGACAATTGCCAGCCGCGTCGTTGCCTGCTGCAAGTTTTGGAATTGCCCGCCCCACTCGATCCAGTACCCGGGCGGGAGACTGACCTTGGCGGCCACCGCTTCCTCGGCTTCCTTCACAAACCCCGCAAGATCGCGGCCGCGAACATTCGATTCCACGCTGATCCTGCGGTGAATGTTCGACCGGCTGATCTGCACCGGTCCCTCTTCCGTCTTGATGTCCGCAAGCTGGCTGAGGGGAATCAAGCGGCCGCGCGGATCGGCCACCTTGATATTCGAAATGCGGTTGATATCTTCCCGGCTTTGCGGGTCGAACCGGACCTGCAACGCGAATCGCTTTTGTCCTTCGAGCACTTGTCCCGCTTCTTTGCCGCCGATGGTCTCCACCGCATCGAGCACGTCGCGCGCGTTGATTCCGTAGCGGGCAATCTGGTCCCGGCGGATTGCAATCCGTAGATAGGGCAACCCTCCCGTTTGCTCGGCCTTCACGTCCGCCGAACCCCGGACCCCGGACACCACCCGAACAATCTCATCCGCTTTGTTGCGCAACAGGTCGAGATCTTCTCCATAGAGAGTCACCGCTACATCCGAGCGCACACCGGCGATCAGTTCCTGCATTCGCAACTCAATGGGCTGCGAGTAGCTGAAGATGTTTCCCGGCACTTCACTCTTCAGCGCTTTATCGAAAACCGCGATCAAGCCCTCCCGGGTCTTGGCTGTCTTCCATTCTTCTTGTGGTTTCAGGATCACGTAGATGTCGCTGGTCTCCACCCCCATCGGGTCGGTAGCGATTTCCGCCCGCCCCGTCCGCGACACCACCGTCGTGACCTCGGGAAATCGCTTCAATGTCTTCTCAATCACAGTCGTGCTCTTCACGGATTCCGACAGCGCAACACTGGGCAGGCGCCAGGCTTGGATCGCCAGTGCCCCTTCGTCCAGGCGCGGAATGAATTCGGCTCCCATGAAAGACGCGACCAGAACCCCAACCGCGAACACCCCGCCCGCCACTCCCGCCG
>JBGPIX010000479.1:0-3326 GCA_041485085.1 Candidatus Acidiferrum sp. | reverse complement strand
GAATCTTGTTGCTCTCCGCCAGGGGAACGTACTTCACGGCAGTGGGAGTACCCACGAAAAAACCGAGCGCGAATACTTTCTGCTCCATCAGGCGATTGAAGCACGCTTCCGTTTTCGCCGGATCGTAGCTGTCGTCATAGGAGATCAGTTTCAGCTTGCGGCCATCGATCCCGCCGGCATCGTTGACCATGGCGAAGTAAGCTTTTGCTCCCGTTACCGTCTCTGTTCCCAGGAAATGCGAAGGTCCTTCCAGAGCCGAACACGAGCCGATGAGAATTTCTTTGTCGGAAACTCCTGACGTGCTTTGCGCCTCCAGTTGCGTGGAAACCGCGAAAAGACACCCCAAAAACACACTAAGCCCCAAGACGTACTTCCGCGCATCTTTTTTCATCTCTCTCTCCGTTTTGAAACGCGTTCCCCGGGGACGAATCTGCTATTTACCTTGTTTAGTCTTGCGTTCAGGTGATGTCAATGCGATTGGGGCAAGGCGCGGCGTAGAGGTAAGTGTTTAATCTCGGGGTAGGTACCTAATGGGGTACCAGCCGTAGACCGCGGGAGGGGATGGTTACTATTTCGTGCGCGAGCCGACCACAACTAATACTATGCCGACGGTCAGAAGAATGATCGATACGGCGGGCGGAACCTGCGCGGTTTTCTGTTCGTCCACGGTTGCCTTGAACGGACCGACTTTCGCTACTTCCTCTTGCTTGTGATAGTTGAAACTTGGATGGACGAGTCCGATCACACCCAAGACCAGGAGGATCAATCCAAGAATAAGGGGAAGACGCTTCATGATTCAGAGCCTATCACAAGCGGTGGAGTTTCCTTGAGGAATGCCAGAGACACCCCTGCGCCTGTGAGGCGCGGGGGGTGTGCTGACTGAACTGCAGAATCTTACGCTCGGCTGGCGGCGGTTGCTGCTGCGGCTTTCTTGGCGGCCTTGGCTGCCGTGGAGGCCTTGCGGCGGCGCTTGGTCTTCGGCGGAGTGGCGGGCGCTTCACCGATCAATTCGGCCGTCATGATGCTCGTTACGAACAGTTTGGCGCCATGATCGTCAAAATCCACGGCAGTGCGTTCCTGGTCGGAAGCCGTCACGATACCCAGGCCGTACATCTCGTGCTTGATGGTCTGACCTTCCTGCATTACTTGCACAACGTCCTCCTTGACCGCGCTCGCTTATAATCTCGATTCGAATCTCTTGGAGAAGAAGCCCCCGAACCGGTCGGAGGCTTTCATCGCAAAGGCTAGACGCCTGTAACGTTCTCAGCCTGAAGACCCTTGGGGCCCTTCTTCACTTCGAACTCCACTGCCTGACCTTCGTTGAGGGTCTTGTAACCGTCCATCGTAATAGCGGAGAAGTGCACGAACACGTCTTCTCCTGTTTGGCGCTGGATGAATCCAAAGCCCTTTGAAGCATTAAACCACTTAACTGTTCCCTGTTCCTTCACTTGCCAGCCTCACACGCGCAACCCCGGCCGGGCCGGAATCGACGATATTGGAATTGCGTTTTGTCCCTTGGTCCGTTTCCTGGTGACGGTAGAGGTGGTCCTTGCAGAGCCTCGAACGAGCCAAAAACTATCACAAGAGCACCAAACGCTAAACCCACAATACCACAAAAGGGCCCATTTGTCCACGGTCCCCAGTTGGGCGGGGAAGTCCTATTCGAGCATGTAAGTGTTTGACAATAATGTAGTTACCTTGAACTTGAGGTGGGAGGCAGATAGCAGAAATGATCGGAGGCACTTACTCCAGGGATTCGGGCTGAAGGCTCAAATCCCCTTCGCCCGAGGCCTTCTTCTCCCAATACTTGCCGACCCAGGCTTCCCAGCTCTTTCCGGCGGCAGTGTCCCGGCCGGTGAAGGCTAGTGCCGCTATTTCAGCGTAAGAAATCTTCAATTTTTGGTGGGAGTCTTTGGGAAGAATTCGCACAAAACTGGTCGCAAGAGACGAACCAGTCGTCCGGTCGAACAAATAACCTTCGATTTTTGAATTGTCTTTGAGAGTCAGCGTCACATCGCCGCGATAATCGAACGCTTTCTCCAGAGCGAGGCGCAATTCTTCTTCCGTCGCCAGCTGAGGCACCCAACCTTGCATACCCTCACGAATGGTACCAGGGGCTACTTCCAGTGTTTCGGGGTCTAGCGGAGATTCTTCCGTATGGCTCGGCCGGTCGGCATGTCGCGGACCCGTCACGCGCGCGTCTCCTCGAGCTGGTTCTTGTCCGATTGGATTTGTACGAGAGGGTTGTAAGAGTGTACTGGTTTTGCCGGTTCGTTCAACATTGCGAGTGCGTCCGAATCGTTGTATTTGGTGGACAGCTCAGCCTTTACCGTTGCCCAAAGCCCGCGCAGGCCGCTGAAGGTGTGATCCACAGCCGAAGCTTCATAGCCGCTGTGCACCATGCAGTTGGCGCACTTGGGATTGCCGGACTCGGTGCCGTAATTTTGCCACTCGGTGGTGTCGAGCAGCTCTTGGAAGGTATCCACGTACCCATCCTGCAGCAGGTAGCACGGCTTCTGCCAGCCGAAGACGTTGTACGTCGGCATTCCCCACGGCGTGCAAGCATAAGTGCGCTTGCCCATCAAAAACTCGAGGAACAGCTTGGATTGATTGAACTGCCAGCTTTTCTTGCGGTTCGATAAGATGGCGCGAAACAAGCGCCGCGTACGAGCCCTGCCAAGAAAGTGCTTCTGGTCGGGCGCCTTGTCGTAGGAATAGCCGGGAGAAAGCATCATGCCCTCGACACCCAACTCCATCATTTCGTCGAAGAATGCGCGGACGCTCTTGGGATCGGCGCCGTCGAACAACGTAGTGTTGGTGGTGACGCGGAAACCCTGCTTCACCGCTTCCCTGATGCCTTCGATGGCCCGCTCGTAACCACCTTCGCGGCAAACGGAAAAATCGTGGTGTTCTTTCTGTCCGTCCACATGCACGGAGAACGTCAGATATTTGCTGGGCTTGAAAAGATGCAGTTTTTCCTTCAGCAGCAGCGCATTGGTGCAGAGATAGATGTACTTCTTCCGCGCGACCAATCCCTCGACGATCTTGTCGATCTCCGGATGCATCAGCGGCTCGCCACCGGGAATCGAAACCATCGGCGTGCCGCACTCATCCACAGCCTTGAAGCATTCTTCCGGGCTCAAGTCCGTTTTTAAAATGTGCGCGGGATATTGAATTTTCCCGCATCCGGCGCAGGCCAGGTTGCAGCGAAAGAGCGGCTCCAGCATCAACACGAACGGGTAGCGTTTACGCCCCCTCAGTTTTTGCTTGAGGACGTACGTTGCCACCGTCCACATCTGCGAAATCGGAACCGGCATCTTTCCTGT
>JBGPIX010000478.1:0-3339 GCA_041485085.1 Candidatus Acidiferrum sp. | reverse complement strand
TTCGAAGAAGCGCGGCGGCGCAAAATTCCCGTGGCAACGACCCTTGCCGGCGGGTACGCACGTCGTGTTGAAGACACGATTCGCATCCACGTCAATACAATCTTGGCTGCGCGAGAAGTCGCCGAGAACCATCCGCACCGTTCATCGATGTCTGGTTAACGATTTGCCCGCTCAGGGCGCGGGCTTCGCAGCTGGCGATGAAGCGCTAAGCGGAGCAAGGGCTCGGCGGACGGCGGCTGTCAGGTTGGGCTCAAAACTATCGGGATCGAAACCATCCGTGCGGTAGGCAATTTTTCCGGTGCGATCGATCACCATCACCGTCGGGAAGGCATTGACGGCGAAGAAGCGGTCAAGGCCATCGGCAAATACCACCTGGGTGCGAAGCTTGTCTTCCTCCAAATAGCCTTTTACAAGAGATTCGTCCTCGTCGCAGTTGGCGGCCAGAAAAAATACATCCGGATTGGCTTGGAAATCAGCCGCGACGCGAGCGAACAAAGGTTCGAGCGCGTGGCATGGACCGCACCAGGTGGCCCAGAAATTGACGACGAGCACTTTACCCTTCATTTCCTTGAGCGGAAAAGCGGCGCCTTCCGGAGCTTTCCGGAGCGTGAAATCAGCGGGCTCGCGCGCATCGGCATTTTTCCTGGGCCGGGCCGCGAGGGAGGCCTGAGAGATTACATCGTAAGTGAGGAGCAAATACTCGCCCAGGCCATCATCGGAACCGTGGGCTAGCCGCCAGACGTTGCCTAGTTTTTGACGAATCTCACGGCGGCTGGAAGTACCGCTGGTGGCATCGGCCAGGGCGAAGGCGCGAGCGTATTGCTGGATCGCGACGTTCGAATCTTTTTTCAATTCTGCGATTTCACCGAGCTGCACCGCGGCCGTTGCGCCGGGCAGGACCGCGTAACTGGCCTCAAAATCTTTTTGAGCCGCAACCGTGTCCTTCAACTTCAACTCGAGCCTTCCGCGCAACGCCAGGACAGACATGCGATCGCGTTTTTTTTCCAGGCCCCAGTCTTCCTGGGAAATCTTCGGCGATTTTTCCCCAGAAGCGCTGCGCTCGACAAATTCCAGCACGCGCGTGGCGTAATTGGTGGCCCGGCGGAGAGCCGTTTCGTCTCCTGTGCGTTCGAGCAACTGAATCGCCAGGATGGTCATGGAGATATCGTCGGGACTGAGCGCAACGATTCGTTCCGCGTAACCGGCGGCGCGCGCGTCGTCTCGAAGCTGCATGCTGGCTTCCACAAGGGCGCGATAAATCTGGGGCCGCTGGCGTGAATCGGGATATTCCTTCAGGTACGCCTCCAGGTTGCGGACCAGCGCGGCGCGGTCGTTCCCGGAGTTGTTGATGGCTTGCTGCAATTGTTCTTCGGGCGAAGATTGTTTGGCGGAGGCTTTCGACGATGGGTTTTGCGACTTTTCGCTCTGCGCAGGAGCCTGACCGTTGACCGGGGAGACCAATGCACAAAGAAGAAGAGATACCGCGCACGCGTAAAGGGGCTGGGAAGCCATAACAGCGGGATTCTAAAGGTATCGGGAGGAATTGTCGCTAGTTCTTAGGAGATTTCTCTGGAATCTCGAATTGCAAGGTGCGCGAAGCTAATTTGTGCCCCTCATGTGAATTTCGCCTGAGACGGTGTGCACGTCCACGCGTCCGCCTCCGTTGCCCATGTGGGCTCGAAGGGAATGTTTGCCCTGCTCCTCGACGACGATGGGAATGTCGGTGCGAATCTCGCCGGAAACCGCTTCCGCCGAGAAGTGAAGATTTGCAGAAGACGGTACGCCGAGTTGTATGGCACCGGACATCGTTTTCAATTCCCAATAGCTGTCGGCGCCGGGATTGCCCTGAACCGAAACACGGCCCGAGGCCGCATGCGCTTTCACATCACTTGCCGCGCCTTGAATATCGACTTCGCCGCTGGCGGTATCCGCTTCGATTCGCCCGCCGGGACGAGATACGCGAATGGTGCCGGAAATGGCGTCTACAATCACATCGCCACGGGTGTTCGCGACCGTCACGCTTCCCGAGGCGGATTTTACGCGCACCTCACTTCCAATATCGGTGGCGGAGATGGACCCGCTGGCGGTGGAGAGTTGCGCGTCACGCTCGATTTTTTCGACGCGGATGGAACCGGAAGCGGCTTGCACTTTGACCGGGCCGCGCACGCCGCGAATGGTCTGCGCGCCGGACGCGACGGTGGCACTGACTTCGGTGTCGTGCGGCACCTGGATCGTATAGGAGATGCTGACGTGGCGCATTCGGGACATTTCCTTGCCGATGCGAACGGTGTCGCCTCTTTGCTCGATGGGAGGATTTGAGACGGTTTCGTCCAAGCGCTTTTGCGAACTTTCGGAGCCGAATCCCGAGGCGCGCACTTCGCCATGAACGTGCACTTTGCCATCGGCACTGCCGGTGATGTCCACGTCGCCGGAGGCGTTGGCGATTTCCAAGCGGATGGGGCCGGTCACGGTGTAGTTGCGCTCAAAGCTGCCGCTAACAGCGGGCCCGTTCTCACAGCCGGCCAGAACAACGATGGCTGAAAAAAGCACCAGTGGCAGGCTAAGTTTGCGGTGAAGCGCCATTCATCCTCCGTGACGGTGCGGCGAGTAGCTCTGCCCCGTCCCACTTATAGTTACGCAAGAGCAGGGAATTATGTTCCCCGTGCAGCCTTGGCAGAACCTTGGCTGGCGGGCGAAAGAGTCTCGTTGAGAGAGCCCTGGCGGTATCCCTCAAGGTCCAGGGCCACGTAGGTAAAACCTGCCGCCTTGAGTTGGTTTGCGATGGCCGCTGCTATTTCTGGCGCCAGGGCGCGAGGCATTTCGTCGGGTGATATTTCTACGCGCGCAAGTTTGTCGTGGAGTCGCACGCGGAACTGGCGGAATCCGAGGGCGCGCAATGCGGCTTCGCCACGTTCAACAAGCCCAAGACGCTCCGGCGTCACTTCCGTGCCGTAAGGCAGGCGCGAGGCGAGGCAGGCGGAGGCGGGGCGGTCCCACGTGGGCAAACCGGCGCGGTGGGAGAGAAACCGGATTTCGGATTTGTTCAGGCCCGCGTCCAGAAGAGGCGCCAAAACTTGATGCTCCGTTGCGGCGCGATGGCCGGGTCGAAAGTCGAGGGTGTCATCGGCGTTAACACCGTAGGCGACGGCGGTAAAACCGCGCGCACGGGCCATTTCGTCCAATGCGGAAAATAGCTCGTCTTTGCAGAAATAGCAACGGTCGGCGGCATTTGCGCGGTAGGCGGGATTCTCCATCTCTTGAGTTTCGATAAATTCGTGGCGAAGGCTCTGCTTGCTCACAAATTCTTCCACTATGGTGCGATCGTGGGCGGAGTAGCTC
>JBGPIX010000477.1:0-3353 GCA_041485085.1 Candidatus Acidiferrum sp. | reverse complement strand
GTTCGCCACGACAGCTCAAAGTCTTCCGACGAACTGTTGCAGGCGCGCGATCTGCTCCTGCGCGCCCAGTGCAATGATGTTTACTGGCACGGTATTTTCGGCGGCATCTATGCCCCGCATCTCCGCACCGATCCCTGGCGCAATCTCATCCGCGCCGAAGCCATCGCGGACCGGCAGACTCCCGGCGCGCTAGTCCCTCGCGTCGAACTCCTGGACTACGACGCCGACGGCGCCAACGAATTGCTCTTTACTTCTCCCGAAGCTCAGGCGCTCCTGAAGCCCAATGATGGCGGCACCATCGCCGCACTCGATTTCCGCCCCGCGGCCGCCACGCTCGTCAATTCCATCCTGCGCCGCCCGGAGGCCTACCACACGCGCTTGCGCGATGCCGCCGGAAAGCCCACCACCGGCGCGGCCATCTCCATTCACGAGCAAACCCGCGTGAAAGAGCCCGGCCTTGAGAAATTCCTTCGTTACGATCGCTGGCCCCGCCACGCTTTCCGCGTCCTGATCTTCGATCCGTCGCGCACGCACGCCGATTACGAAGCTCTCGAATTGCGCGAACACGCCGGATTCGCCGGCGGTGCGTACACCGTGAAAAGCTCCGCGCCGTACGAAGCCGAATTGTTCCGTTCGGATTCCTTGGCGCTGCTTGGCAAGAACGCGTCTGCCACTGCCAAACTCCTGCTGCTCAAACAGTTTTCCTTCAGCCCCGCACCCAACGGCTTCGAAGCCGCGTGCGAAATCACCCTGAAGTTCAAGGAAACTCTCGAAAAGCCCGTGGCTGTTGGCATCGAGTCGGTCATCAATTTCCTCGCGCCCCTGGAGCCCGACCGCTTCTTTGAAACGCCCTCCGGCCGCCACAATCTTCGCTTCAGCGGCTCGCTGCCCGGTCCCATCCTGCGCATGGAAGACGGCTGGCAGCGCGTCCGCGTCGCCTTGCACGCCCCGCTCGCCGAAGAATATTGGGTCGCCCCCATCGAAACCGTCTCCGAATCCGAAGAAGGCTTCGAGCGCGTCTACCAGGGCTCCCAGATCCTCGCCCTCTGGCGCCCCCCGCTCACCACCCAAAAAACCTGGTCCACCCGTCTCGTCTGGCGCATCGAAACTTTCTGATTCTCCGCACGCCAGCCTGAAAGGGGCAACGGACGATACTTCTATCGTGGTTCATCTATACCACATATGTGGTATAACCTAACCATATGCTTGACCTGCGTTCCGAGGCCCGCCAACGACTGTTGGCCTACTACTTTACGAACCCTACAGCCCGTCACCATCTGAGGGATTTGGCGCAGCGGCTCGGCATCGATCCGTCTAACCTGTCGAAAGAGTTGGGGCGTCTGGAGCGCGTAGGATTATTTCGGTCGGAAGTCATTGGCCGCCAGAAATATTTTCAACTCAACCGCCAGTACCCCTTGTTCGTTGAGGTGCGCAACATCGTTGCCAAGACCGTTGGTGCGGTTCCCCTGATTGCACAATCTCTCAAAAAAATTGCGGGATTGGAAGAAGGGTATTTGTTTGGTTCGTTCGCCCGAAACCAGCAGGATGCCGCCAGCGACATTGATCTACTCGTGATCGGCGCCCCTCGTGGTGAAGCCTTGGCGGAAACTGTCCGGAAACTCGAGCGGCAACTCGGGCGCGAAATCAACTATACGGTTCTAACGCGCAAAGAATTTGAGTCGCGCCGCGCTCGGAAAGATGCTTTCCTGGAAAACGTCTGGCACAATAAGCGCGTTTCGCTCCTAGGTACGCATGAAAAAGCTCAAGCCGCACAACGTTGACTGGGCGCAAATTGGTCGCTTCCTTGCGAGCGCTGATAAGAAGCTTGCTTCGGCCCGCAAAATCCTCGCTTTTGATGAGGAAGCTTGTCTGCAACAAGCCTATGAGTCGATGCTGAAGGCTTCCCTGGGATTCATGTTCAGCCACGGTTTCCGTGCAAGAAGCCAGCCTGGGCATCACATCGCCATCATCGAATTCGTGCAGGCACGCATTGACAAGAAACATACTGGCCTGCTGACTATCTTCGACCGGCTCCGGCGAAAGCGAAATATGGCTCTCTATGACGACACCGGATTCGTTTCTCGCTACGACGCCGAACAAGCCCTCGAATCCGCTCGCGAATTCATAGGCGTGATCCGCGCGGACATCGCTGCGCGAACACCGTGACTGAGGCCAGGCTAGAAGAATCGTAGCTCTGTCTGGTCCTTTTGCTTCCAATCGGAGATGACTCTTCAGTCTAAGCTCCTCGCTCCTCCCGCGGATATGGCAATCAGTCGTGCTTCAAAATACATCTTGACCGGCTATGCTTCCTATGCTACTGTACTTGCCAGGTAAGAGTGCGGAATTCCTCCGCTTGCGTCAGCTTCTCTGCCGTTTTTTTATTTCCCGCGCAGCGAATTTCGATAAAGTACATGAGCCTCATCAACTCCGGGGCACTTTCATTCTTACTGGCTGGCAGAGCAATCTGCGTTAAGTGATTTAAAATCAACACTTACAAAAATGTCTCCAAAACGCGCCTCTAACTCCCTTTAGAATCAACACTTGCAAAAGTGTATCAAAACAAAGGACTTTATCTATCTTTAGAATCAACACTTATACAAAACATAGGAGGGTGGGGGCTATTATGGTTAACTAGGAATCCGAACAAGGATTCCTGTTCTGAAGAGCATGCGCCGAAGGCTCTCTCTTCACACTCGGCTAAGGATGTCTGTTCCCGACCGCACTCGAGCGCGCCCTCTATCCCGCAATCAGCAGGTTTTGTGCAAACGGCCATTCGCCATCGATCCACTGCCCATCGCAGCGGAATCCCGTGCGCGCCGCCATCTCCGGAATTTCTTCGGCCTGATACTTGTGCGAGCTTTCTGTCCAGATGGTTTCGTCTTCGTTCAGCATCAGTCGCAGGTTGGCGGCCGGAACGTGAACCGTCTGCCGCCGCGTGGAGCGCAAATGCATTTCGATCCGCCGTTCCACTCGGTTCCAGCGCGCGTGGTGCTCGAAGCAGCTTAGATCAAAATCCGCGCCCAGTTCCCGGTTGATGCGCGCCAACAGATTCAAATTGAACGCCGCCGTTACGCCAGCAGGATCGTCGTAAGCCAGCAATTGCAACTCGACGCTCTTCTCCAAATCCGTGCCGAGCAGCAACGCGTCCCCCGGCTGCAGAATCGCCCGCAGTTCCCGCAGGAATGCATCGCCAGCCTCGCGATCGAAATTGCCGATGGTGCTCCCCAGAAACAGCACCAGCAAAAGGTCCTGCTCCGCCCGACCGTCGGCAACAGCACGCAATCCTTCCAGGTAAGGCTGTTCGTACCCGACCACGCTCACCATGTCGATCTGTCCGAGTTCTTTCGCGCACG
>JBGPIX010000476.1:0-3369 GCA_041485085.1 Candidatus Acidiferrum sp. | reverse complement strand
GTTGCCCAAAGTGTTGGATATGGCCCGCGACGCTCTCAGGCGGCCCTGTTTGCGGATTCCATTCGAGGTGTTCGATCTGAAGCCCTTGGAATAATGGATTGTCAGGCTTGTAATCGGCGGATTCGCCTGTGGCCTTGGACGTGATCGAAACGCGGCCCTGGCTCCAATGCGCGTTGATGACAAATTCCGAGGAGGCCAATGCGCAAAACTTGCTCCAGTCTAATGGCAACACGGCCAGCGCACGTTGCGGTGGATGCGGTGGGACCGGCAGCGGCGCCACTTCCATGCTCAAAGGAGCGGTCTGTTCCAGCTTTTCCAGGATATCGTTGCTGCTTTGTTCCGCGAGATAATCTTCAAGTCTCTTCTCGATCTCGTCCAGTAACTGCCCCGTTGCGGGAAACCCACGCCGGGCGATTTCTCCGGGGGGATAGAGCTGGGCCTGCCAGCGGGAAACTTCTGGGGCGTTTTGCTGCATCAAGAGCTTCAGGTGCACGTGCCACTCATCCAGGGAATGCTTTTCTAACCACACGTGGACACGCGGGTAATCAGTCAACCCGCCGCCCTGAAAACTCCAAAAAGGAAACCGAGAAAGAAGTTTGGCGGCAAGGCGACTGCTCATCTCTTTTTGTTTGCTCTCACGCGTTGCGTCGGAAAGCTTCGAGGCAATACTTGGCTCTTGAAATTCAAACGCCACGTAAACTGGCAAAGGTGCCTGTGCCTCCGCTAGCGATCCCAAACAAAGCGCGGCGACTGCAAATAGGACGAGCCGGCTATAAACACAGCGGGACGGTTTAATGTTTTGGCACATCGAGAGTCTCCTCCTGAGGAAACGCCTGCCGGCTTGGAGCCGGCAGCACGGTGAATTTCCCCGACGTATAGGCGCTGCCATCATCACGAAGCAATGCCACCTCGATCGTTTGTCCCGGACGCAAGTTCGGAATCGCGCCAGTCAAGGTCAGCGGGTGCACCCAATAGTGCGACGTCTCAGGCTGGCCTGCTGTGGTCAGGATTGCCCGCCAAACGCCCTGCTTCGCCTCGGGAACCTCCACGTCCGCGTCACACCCTATCCACACGGATCGCCCGTCATACTGGGGTATCATCCAAGATTGCGAATCAACTTTTACGGAGAGATTCATGGGTTCGTTGCGCAACATGTTCAACAAATCCACCGTGGGCCGGAACAGCACAACGGGGCGATAGAATGAATCAGAGACCTTCAGTTCATATCGTTGCCATGGTGTGATCTCGGCAGTACGGTCCGGAAAGCCGCTCACCTTCACTCGCACTTTCGTCGGCTTGGTCCAGACCGTCCAGAACAGGTTGCGCACCGCTTTGCCTGGCATCAACGGAACCGCTTCTCCCTCCGATTTCCCAACTCTGTGGATCCATACTGAACGGTTCCCTTCGCCGGCCATCCAGGTCACTTCCACTGTGCCCAGAAAACTGGCGCCAGCTAAGCCAATCACCAACAAGCCCAACACAAACCACTTGACGCGCGCGTTGTTGAAGATGCTCCCGTCCGCCCAGGCCTGAAACTCTTCCATGCGGTTCTTTGGGATGACGTTCAGCACGAATGCAAGCCAGGAAAGGATCCCAGCCAGGGAGAGAAACCCGCCGACAATCTCAATCCAGTCGGTGTAGCGGTAGCACCATCCAAGTACTGATGCACCGAGGAAAAGAAATGTGACGAAATTAGACACAAACGTCTTTGGTATTGCAGCGGCAGTCGAACTTGAATCGGAGGTCATGAATGGCCATCCACTGCAGGATTGAAGCGTCCCGTGCGAGTGAGCGTTGTGCCCTGTTACTTTCCACGAACTCTAATTCCATCTGTAGTAACAGTCAAGGATATTCAAGCATTGGATTACTTGAGCAATGACTGCATCGATTTTTCAATGGCGGCAGCAGCCAACTTGATCTGCTGCACGGCGACTTTTGCCAGCTCGGCTCGCAGCTTTTCGTCAACCCCTTTAACGGCGGCGGCCAAGGCAACGCCCGCCATAAGCTGATTCACAAAGGGGTTCCAAGGATGCGGGCCGCCGTCAACCATGGTGCCGTAATCAACCCACTGCCAAATAGCATATTGGTTGGGATTGAATCTCGGCCGCACTACCTGTGCCGCCTGTTGGTAAATGGCAATGGCGATGCCGCTGGTGCCCTTGGGCAGCTGGAGCGTCGTCGCGTTAACCGGCATCAGGCCGTCGTTCAAAATCCACTGGGCGAAAGGTTCGGTGGTCGAAGCCACCGAGTTCTTGGTCACCAGGGTCTCAGCGACATTGGTCGGCACGACCCCAATGACGTTGGCATTGTTGGTCAGCGTCGGATCGCTGGTCACGTCAACAAAGGTGTCGTCAATGAAACGCTCATCACTTGCATTAGCCGGGGCTTGCGGCATTTCAGGTAAAGCGATGGAGGACGTGGCGGGGGAGAGTCTATGGGTCCTTTGTAACGCACATCACAAGAGGGTGTGCTGAAGAGCACAGCTTGTAGCGCGGGCAAGGCTTAGCATGAGCACGATTCGGGTTGTGAAGGCAATGGACGGCCAAACTTATTTCCGGATTTCATGGCGCAAGCTGATCTGTATCGTCGGCGCACTCTTGCTGATGGGCACACAGGCATTTGGTTCCCTTTGCGCGGCGGACGCTTGCTCGGGCCAGAGTTCGAAGGCGGACGCTCGGTGCAGCGGGATGGCCATGCCCCGGAGCGCCAGCGAGATGAAGGCGGAATTTCGCGCCGATTGCTGCCAAGTCAGCCAGGGTCTTCCCGCCACGTTCCGCCAGAGCACTGACACAGGGAAGGCAAAAGCTGAATTCGCACCTGTTCCTCTGGGAATGGGTCTCCCAAGTGTGGTTGCAACGCGCAACATGATTGCTCGTCCTGTGGATAGCTCTCCGCCCCGCGATGTGCAATCCCTCTTTTGTACTCTCCTGATCTAAGAATCCCGGTCATTGATACCCCTTAGCGCGGGTCGGTGTGTCTGCGACCCGCGGCGACAAGAACTCTTTCCGAAATGAGAGGGGAGCTGGGATGAAACTCCGAGTTGCATTGAGTACGAAATTTCTGGTGGTGTTCCTTGTGGTTCCCGCGTTGCGCGCTCAAGAACTTCAGACGCCGGCGACGCAAGAAGTCTTAACGCTGCCACAACTCTTGGCCGAAGCGGAACGCGTACACCCCGCCATCAAAGCGGAAGCGCAGATGATCGAAGCGAAACGGTCGCGTATCCCACATGTAAAGAGCCTTCCGGACCCGACGGTCCAGGTGGGGTGGATGGGGAACATCCGCCCGTTCAGCGTGCAGCACCTCGATCCCTCAAGCTATCGGGGCATCAGCGCGATGCAGGAGTTTCTGTACCCGGGAAAGCTGAAGCTG
>JBGPIX010000475.1:0-3369 GCA_041485085.1 Candidatus Acidiferrum sp. | reverse complement strand
GGGCCGCCGTAATTCTTGGTGCGGCCGACAATGACCAGGGACGCATCGATTTTTTGATCGCCGATGGCGACGCGGAAATGGGGAAAGTTGTAGCGAAAAACTTCGCGGGCGCCCTGCCACCAGTAGGCCAGAATGCCGAGGCGGGCTTTCAGGTCGAGGTCGAGAGAATAAACGATCATGCCGTCGGGGCCGGCGCCGCCAACGCTGAGAAAATATTTTTTCTTTTCCGGTTGTTCGAGCGGAGTTGCCAGACCCAGGGCGATTTCCTTGACCGTGCCGCGCACTAGCTTTTCCGCGGCGCTGGGGATGTCCCAGGGCAGGTCCAGTTCCTTGGCGAGAATATTTGCAGTTCCGCCGGGAAGAAGGGCGAGGGGGACGCGGTGGCCGTTCTGGTGGGCGGCGAGCCCATTGATGACTTCATTGAGTGTGCCGTCGCCACCGCAGGCGATAACGAGGCCGCGGCCTTCGGCGGCAGCGCGCTGGGCGATTTCAGTGGCATGGCCCGGGCCAGTGGTTTCGGCGAGTTCGGACTGAATTCCGCCAGCGGCAAAAATTTGACGAGCCGCATCAAGCGTGCGACGGCGGCTATTGGCCCCGCCGCCGGCATTGGGATTGTGAATCAGCAAAGCGTTTTGGAGATCCGCGGTCATCAATGGTCCAGGTCTAGTCCGTTCGTGCCCCAAGACATTCATTCTATATAATACCACCCGAATTCCAGCACACTGTTCCCCGAGGGATTTCATGGCCAAGGCTGCGCCCGCTGCCGTCAAAAAAGAGATTGAAGAGCTGCGCGAGAAGCTGCGCTACCACGAATACCGGTATTACGTGCTCGATGATCCGGAGATTTCGGATGCGGCGTACGACCGGATGATGGAGCGGTTGCGGGAGCTGGAGGTTGCGCATCCGGAATTGGTGACGCCGGATTCGCTGACGGTGCGCGTGGGGGGCGCGCCGCGCGATGGATTCTCCACGGTGCGGCATGCGCGGGCGATGCTCAGCCTGGATAACGCATTTTCTTATGAGGCGCTGAGGGACTGGGATAAACGGGTGCGGGAGGGAAGCGGGCAGGAAAAGATTGAATACATTGCGGAGCACAAATTCGATGGGCTGAGTATCTCGCTGCAATACGAAGATGGCGTGCTGGCGCGCGGGGTGACACGCGGCGACGGCACGACCGGCGAGGACGTGACGCCAAATGTGAAGACAATTCGATCGATTCCGCTGCGGGTAGATGCGGGTGTCTTGAAGAAAAACAAGCTGGCGGCTGATTTCGAAGTGCGCGGCGAAATCATGATGACGAAGAAGGCGTTCGAGGCGCTGAACCGGAAGCAGGAGGAGATTGGCGGAAAGATTTTTGTGAACGCGCGGAACTCCGCGGCGGGTGCGGTGCGGGTGCTGGATCCGGCGATTACGGCGGAACGGCGGCTGGATTTTTTTGCGTACTACCTGCTCGTGAATGGAAAAGTGCCATTTCCTAGACATTCGGAGGCTCTGCAAGCACTAAAGCAATTGCACTTCCGCGCCTCGGACGATTGGAAGCTTTGCGGGGGGATCGAAGCGGTGACTGGTTACTGCGACGATTGGGACGCCAAGCGGGAGAAGCTGGCGTACGAAATCGACGGCGTAGTGGTGAAGGTGAACTCCATTCCCATTCAAAACGAACTGGGTTACACGTCCAAGTCGCCGCGATGGGCGATTGCGTACAAATATCCGGCGCGGCAGGAGACGACGGTGGTCAACGACATCATCGTGCAAGTGGGGCGCACGGGGGTGCTGACGCCGGTAGCGGTGCTGGAGCCGGTGCAAGTGGGAGGCGTCACTGTCAGCCGCTCCACGCTCCACAATATGGATGAAATCGAGCGGCTGGGATTGCAGATTGGCGATACGGTGCTGATCGAGCGGGCCGGGGAAGTGATCCCGCACGTGCTGAAAGTGACGAAAGAAGGGAAGGGGCGCAAGCCGTTTCGGATGCCGAAGCATTGCCCGGAGTGCGATAGCGCGATTCATCACGTGGAAGGGGAAGTGGCGTACCGTTGCGTGAATGCGGCTTGCCCGGCGAAGCGGAAAGAGTCGGTGCTGCATTTTGCGGGGCGGCATGCGATGAACATCGATGGGCTGGGCGACAAAATCGTGGACCAGCTTGTGGACAAAGGGCTCGTCAAGGACGTCGCGGATCTTTATGCGTTGAAGGAAGACGCGGTGGCAGGGCTGGAGCGCATGGCGGAAAAATCCGCGCAGAATTTGCTGGAGGAGATTGAGGCTAGCAAGAAAAATTCGCTGGAGCGGTTGATTTACGCGCTGGGGATTCAGTTTGTGGGCGAGCGGACGGGACAGTTGCTGGCGGAGCATTTTTCTTCGCTGGAGGAATTGGCGGCGGCGGAGGAAGAGAAGCTTGAGGAAGTGCCCGAGGTTGGGCCAAAGGTGGCGGCGAGCATCGTGGAATTTTTCTCGGAGGCGGCGAATCGCCAGCTCATCAAGAAGCTGAACAAGGTCGGGGTGCATCCGACGGCGGAGAAACGCGTGGTGAAGAGCCAGAGACTTGCAGGCAAGAGTTTTGTCTTCACCGGAGGCCTTGCGAATCGTTCGCGGGAGGAAGCAGGCGAAATCGTGCAGCAGCATGGCGGCAAAGTCTCAGGCTCCGTCAGCAAGAAGACCGATTACGTCGTTGTGGGGACCGATCCTGGATCGAAATACGACAAGGCCAAGGAACTCGGCGTAACTATACTCACCGAAGCCGAATACGAGAAGCTCCTCGGGCTCAAATAATGCAGACAGTGTCTGGCTGAAATCTTTGCCGTTTCCATAGCTCTTCTCGCGGTATAATTATTATGGCGGGCGGGCCGGGTGATCGCTGGCTTGGTCATCGCAAGATGGCTGGGCGGGAGGAAAGTCCGGACACCGTCCTGAGGCACGCTCTTCACGTCGTGGGGAGTGGAACTCTTGACAGGGCAACGCGCCTGGTAACGCCAGGGGGACAGTAGCACAGACTTCAGTCTGTGCCGCTTCGGTCGCGCGATGTGCAATGTGAATTTGCGCGGCTGAAGAAAAGCTCACAGGCTAAAGCCTGTGCTACGGTTCACGGAAAGTGCCACAGAGAATAGACCGCCGGCGGAGTGAAGCGCGGTGGCATCGCACAGGGAAACCTGTGAGACGTCTTCGAAATGCTCGCGACGTTTGGCAAGGGTGAAAAGGTGGGGTAAGAGCCCACCGCTCCGGTGGTGACACCGGGGGCACGGAAAACCCCGCGTGGTGCAAGGCCAAATAGGAGGGGAGAGCCGGCCCGGCTCACTGAGTCAGCGTTCATGAAAATGAACGCGCTCCGTTCGGCGGTGGCGAAAGCCATCGTCGATTGAAAACCCTCGGGTAGGC
>JBGPIX010000474.1:0-3385 GCA_041485085.1 Candidatus Acidiferrum sp. | reverse complement strand
CGCAAAAATCCAGCTGTACCAGAGTCTCGAGGGCCGCGTCTCGCTCTACTATGGCGACACTCGCCTCGAACACACTAACTCCACAGGGGGGTGACATTTTTATGTTGCCGTTAGGGTGACAAATTCATGTTGCTACAACAGATCACTGAGGGCCGTGTTGCTGACTGAATACGGCCTTAGTGGCCTGGTTCAGTTCGATGCTTTTCGTATTTTCTCCTGGTCGAGAATCTCCCGGACCATGCGACCGAGCGAGGTAGGGCTGTATGGTTTCTGCAGGTAATGTGCCTCAGCCGTGGCGGGCGCCAGGTTCTCCGAATCCTGGGAATACCCGCTGGTAAAGAGAATAGGCAAACCGGCGAACAAAGTCTCAAGCTTGGAAGCCACCGCCGTGCCACCCAGTTTGGGCATGACCACGTCTAGAATCGCCAGGGCTGGCGCTTCTTGCTCACAAAGTTTCAGCGCTTCCACGCCATCGCTAGCGGCCAGGACCCGGTAACCGAGATTTAGCAGAATCTGGCGCGCCATCTCCCGGATGGATTCATGATCCTCGGCAATCAGTATCGTTTCCGATCCGCGCATTTCGGCAATGGCAGGTACTGGTGCTTTCGCGGATAGACCTTCGGCAGCCATGCCATCCTGTGACGGCAGGTAAACGCGAAAGAGGGTTCCCTGGCTTGGCTCGCTGTAAACGTGGATAAATCCCCCGTGTTGTTTGACGATCCCATAAGCGGTGGCCAGTCCCATGCCCGTGCCCTTCCCGCGTTCTTTGGTTGTGAAGAACGGTTCGAAGATGCGCTCGCGCGTTTCAGAGTCCATGCCCATGCCGGTGTCGGAGACGGATAGCACCGCATAACGGCCGGGTACGACGTACGGATAGAAGCGGCAATAGGAGTCGTCGAGTTCCACCATCTCCGTCTCGATCAGCAGTCTCCCACCATCGGGCATGGCATCCCGCGCGTTCAAGCACAGGTTCATGAGCACCTGCTCGAGTTGCGTCGGGTCGGCCTTAACCGCATCCACGGGAGCGGTGATGACTTTAAGCTCGATGTCTTTCCCGATGACCTTATCCAGAAAGCTGACCAGCCCGCTGGTGATGGTATTGATGTCCACAGCCTGTGGTTGCAGCACCTGGCGCCGCGCGAAGGCCAGCAGCTCGCGCGTCAGGGCCGCGGCCCGCTCGGCTTGTTCGCGGATCCGCGAGAAGCGCTCGGCCACCTGGGAGTTCGCGCGATTCTGCTCGATGCCCAGCTCCGCCCATCCCAGAATCGCGCCGACCACGTTGTTGAAATCGTGCGCGATGCCTCCCGCGAGCTGGCCGATGGCTTCAAACTTTTGCGATTGCCGCAACTGGCGCTCCATGGCGCGTAACTCGGTGACGTCTTCGGCGATGATCTCGAAGGCCCCTTCAGGATTGGGGGTCGAAAGCATGCGGACGTGGAGGCGAACGGCCACGATGCCTCCATCCCGCCGCCGCCATTCGGTTTCGGCGCCTTGCACTTTTCCATGCTCACGGCAAGAAGCCATGAGCGTGGCGTGCTGTTCCGGGAAACGGAATACGTCGCGCAGCAGATTGAGTTCATGCAACTGCTCGGCAGTCGTGCAGCCAAGGATGGAGAGAAGCGCGGCGTTCTCATCCAGAAAGGAGCCATCTGCTGCCACGCGGGAGATCCCATAGATGGAGTGTTCCACCAGGTCACGGTTTCGCGCCTCGGATTGGCTCAGCGCCGCCTCCGCGCGTTTCCGGTCCGTGATGTCTATAGCCAGTAGGGTGGCCGCCGATACGGTTCCATCTTCGCCGCGCAGGGGATAGAAGCTGCACAGCCATTTCCGGACCGCGTCCGGCTCATGCAGTGTGCCGCCCTCCAATTCGATGTTTGGGACGGGTCCACCCGTCTGAAAAACCTTTCGCAGACAGCTTTCGATAGCGCCGGCGAAGTCCGGGGCAACCTCGCGCAGGGTAAGACCGGCATGCGCAGTCGTGGGAATCCCGTCCACTTTCGATACTGCATCGTTGACGCGCAAAAACCGCATGTCCCGGTCGAAGACCGCCAAAGCGATCGGCAGCGAGCGGTATAGCAGGTTTAGTTCTGCGAGTTGCTGACGGTCCCTGGTTTCGCTCTCCGCCTGAGTGCCTTGAATGTGTTTGGTTTGCACGCGAAGCGCGTTTTCACCAACAGCGCGACGCAACGCCACCGGAAGCTGTGAAATGCGTTCTCTCGGAATGCAGTCGGTCACGCCTTGCTTAAGGCACTCCACCGCCGCCTCCTCCCCCAGGATCCCGCTGACCAGGAGAAATGGGATGTTCCGGCCGGCGGCGCGTAGCTCTTGCAGCGCTTCCAGGCCGGTCCAATCCGGCAGTCGATAAGCGGAGAGGATGGCATCGAAGTTTTCTTGCTCTATCGCCTTGCGAAACTGTTCCCGATTCTCGGCCAGTGTGTAGTCCAGGCGCACGCCGGCGTCGCGGAGTTGCATAAGGATAAGTTCCACGTCGTCTGGTGAGTGTTCCACGATCAGCACGTGCAGCGGTGCCATGGCCTTCTGAATGCCGAATTCCTCGAGCGTGCCTGATCTCATTGCGCCCCCCTGCTCAATCTCTTCCGAAGCTGCACTTCTCGATTCAGCTCTCCTCGGTCGCGCTGACCGTCTGGTGCCTAGGTGCCTCCTCGACGGATGCAACCAGCGGAATTCGCAATTCCGACTCCACACTGTCCAGGAATTCGGAAAACACGATAGCCTCCTTTGCCGACCAGAAACGAGCGCTCATGCGCAACTCCAGCGGGCCCCAGGGACCTAGGTCGCGGTTGAGCATGTCCACGCGTTTTTCCAAGCGTTGGCGGAGCACGGAGGCGCTGGGCTCAGCAGCATCCACGGCGAGCGCGGCAAATTGCGATTCGTCGAGACGGGCCACTATGTCCGTCCGGCGGAAGCTTCCGGCTAACGCTTTGGCCACTTCACACAAGGAGTTCTCCACAGCGCTTGGGCCATATCCCGTGCGCAACGCTGCCAGATTTTCGATTCTCAGACACAGCAAGACGAGCGTGCTCTCTCGGGTCTTCCCCATTTCCATGGCGCGCGCACCGAGGGTAAGAAAACCATCGCGGGTGTAAAGTCCCGTGAGGGAATCCCGCAGGAGATCAGCCAGTCCCTCGAGAGTATTGCTCTCCAAGGCCACGCGCAGAACGGGCTCGAGTGTCCGGGGGTCGATAAACCCTTTAAGCAGATAGTCTTGCGTCCCCTGACTCAGGCTTCGTACGGCGCAGTCCTTATCGCTGGCGTCGGCGAGAACAATCAAGGGCACGGCCGGCGCTGAACGATGCACGCGGCGCATCGCGTCTAACGGATCTGGCCGCGCCAGCGCCAGATCGAGGAAGATGACCTCGGGATT
>JBGPIX010000473.1:0-3492 GCA_041485085.1 Candidatus Acidiferrum sp. | reverse complement strand
CGAGCACCGCGGCCTGGTTGTATTCCTGGAAGGCCTCCGCCTTGACGTTCATGGCCTTGGCTTCGGCTTCGCCCTTCTTGAAGATGATTTCGGCTTCCGCTTCACCCTGGGCGCGAATGGCGGAGGCGCGGCCTTCGGCTTCGCTTATCGAGCGCTGACGCTCGGCGCTAGCGAGCGTTTCGATGCGCTGGCGCTCGACTTCCGCCGGCTTTAGCACGGTGGCGATAAGTTCGCGTTCGCGGCGTTCGATTTCCGCTACCTGCACTTTCACTTGCGCCTCGCGCTCCACTTGCTGCACTCTCACTGATTCGGTGATGACCTGCTGCTGCATGATGTTGGTCTCGATTTCGTAGGCTTTGTCGGCAGTCGCTTGGGCTTTTTTCGTCATTTCGAGGTAGCTGGCTTTCTTGATGTCCAGGTCGCGTTGCGCTTCGGCTTGTTTAGCTAGAGAAGCGGTTTCGGCTGCAACGCGCTCCTGGTCGGCTTGCGCTTTGGCGACTGCCGAGGCGCGCGTCGCTTCGGCACGCTTGATGGCAATGTCGCGGTCGGCTTCGGCGGCGGCCACTTCGGCGTCTCTCTTGATGCGTGCGACGTCTGGCCGGCCCATGTTGGTGATGTACTCGTTCTTGTCTCGCACTTCCTTCAGCGTGAAGCTCACGACTTCGAGCCCCATCTTGTTCATGTCGCTCGCGTTGGTGGACCGCATGCGGTCCGCTACCATTTCCGGCTCTTTCACGATTTGCTCCACCGTGAGCTGGCCGATGATTCCTCTCAGATGGCCTTCCATCACCAGGCGAATCAACGCCTCGCGCTGTTCCGGCCGCTTGGATAGGAATTGCTCCGCCGCCGTTCGAATAGACACGGGATCGGACTTCACCTTGATTTGGGCGACGGCCTCCACTGTGACGGCCACACCCTGCTGCGTGTAAAGACTCTGCTGCGGGGCCACGTCAAACGACATCAACTCCAGCGACAGCTCCTTGCATGTTTGAATCATGGGAAAAATGACCGCGCCGCTGCCCTTCACGATCCGTGTACCGCCCATGCCGTAAATAATGAGCGCCTCGTGCGGGCCTACCTTGCGATACATCCTCGCTACCGTAGCCATGACCAGGATCACCGCCAGAACGGCAAGTCCGGCGACGACTGGAACTAGTGGAAACCCGAACATTTAGACCTCCCTTTTCCTGCCCTACGCGGACTGTTTGCGTCGTTCGTCAGTCCGAAATTCGTTCTACCTTTGCTGCCTGCAAGTCGCGCATCGTCGTTCCATCAGCGGGTGAATTCGTCCCACCGTTTCACGTAAGCGATGCCATTCTCGTGGCGCTCGATCACAACCTCGGCGCCCTTTTCGATGGCTTGGCCGTCGTCGGTTCGCGCGCCCGAGCTGCGGCGCACGCCGCCAAGCAGAAAAACTACTTCGCCGGTGCCTTTTGGGCGAATCGGTATGGTTACAGTGCACACCGACCCTTCCACGCGGTAATCCGCGTCGTTGAGCGGGGCTTCCGTTGAATGCATCAGTTTCACCATGAACTTGAATACGATTGCCCCGGAGATGAGCCCGGCAAACGTCGCCATTCCAAGCGATGCGATCGCCACGAGATTCGAATACTTCGTCAAGAGGTAACCCGTGCCGCCGAACCAGGCCAGAAATGCAAGCAGCGTCGAAGCGTTGAACCACGAAAAATGTCCGCCGCCATGCGTGTGGCTACCGGAGCGAAAGCCAGGAGCATGCTGTCCACCGTGAAACGGCAGGTGCAGCCGGAACGGGAGGTGGATGTGAACAGCCCCGGCGAGAAACGAGAGCACGCTCAGTGAGAAGCCGACAATGAAGCAGAAGAGATAAAAATCAGACCAGGTCATACGACACCTCGAGCGCACTTGGTGTGCGAGCTGGACTACGAGACATGGACCCTTTTTCCTGTTGGGCGGCCCACCCCGGGCCAACCTGGCTCAATTACGAAGTGAGGAAGCAGGCGGCGGATGACCGTTGCCCTGCTGTCCTCCGTTGTGATGATTGCCCGGATGCAAGACCTCTCCGAGACGCTCGGCTAAGTCGGGCGTCCGAAGAATCTCCGCCAGGAGCAAAATCGCGCGGCGCGAGTCTTCATGTTCGGCGATGGCCTGAAGCGCACGCTGAAGCGCCGGATCAGCCGTGAACTGTTCGGCGCCGGCAAAAAGCCAGGAGTCGATTTTCGCGTCGATGGCACGCAATTCCGACTGGAGCCCCGGTGTGTATCCTTCCGGATCATCCACCAGAAATCCTGGATAGACGCGGAAGAATCGCGCTAGTAGCTCGCGCGTGGTGTGCGTAAGGTGAGGCCGGGCGCCATTCTCGATCTGCGAGAGATACGCCTGGCTCAAACCGCGGCCGATTTCTCTCTTCATCGCGGTGGCCAGCTCCTGCTGCGTCATCGAACGGCCCAGGCCGCGGAGCGAACCTTCAACGGCGCGGAGGGAGCGGAGTTTGTCGCCTAGCTTCATGGAGCACTCGTATATTGCAATCTGCAAAGATGATATTACATATCGCTATGTTGTCAAGCGAAATCGGCACTCCCTCGGAATATCCGCATCATGCTCAATTTAAATGAGTTACGGAAGTACCGCTACAAAAGGGCAAGTCGCAAACTAGTTTGCGGCACAAACCAAATTCATTCCGGCTTGCGAAGGGACTGCAGATCGATTCCCAGTTGCTGGCACTTCTTATAGAGGTGGCTGCGCTCGAGTCCCAATGCACGGGCTACATTCGTCATGTGGAAGTTGTGCCGCCGAATTTCCGCGAGCATCACTTCCCTTTCGAACGCTTCGGTGCGTTCTGCCAGCGTGCCGGTGGCGCTCCCTGCGGAAGAACCTGATGCACTATCGGAAGAAGAGTCCGAAGTCGGCAGAATGAGCCGAACATCCGCAGCCGCAACGTCTTCGTCCGAAGCCAGCAAGATGAGGCGTTCCACAACATTACGCAATTCGCGGACATTTCCGGGCCAGCCGTATTTGCGCAACTCGTTGATCGCTTCTTCCGAGAAGATTTTCTCTTTCCAACCGTTTTGCGTCGCCACTTGGCGCGCGAAATGCGCAACCAATTCGGGAAAATCCTCTTGGCGTTCACACAGGGGCGGCAGCGTCAGAGGAAAAACATAAATCCGGTGAAAGAGATCGCGGCGGAAAGCGTTCTGCTTGACTAGCTCTTCCAAGTTGCGGTGGGTGGCAACCAGCACGCGAACATTTACCTTTATGGGTTTGTCACCCCCAACGCGTTCGACTTCGCCTTCTTCCAGAACGCGAAGCAATTTTGCCTGCATCGCCACGGGCATGTCCCCGATTTCGTCCAGAAAAAGCGTTCCACCGTCGGCTTGTTCGAATTTGCCCAGATGCTTGACCGCGGCGCCGGTGAATGCGCCCTTTTCGTGGCCAAAAAGTTCCGATTCGATCAATTCCGCCGGCACCGCCGCGCAATTTAAGGTGATAAACGGATGCTCGTGCCGAGGCGATTTT
>JBGPIX010000472.1:0-3506 GCA_041485085.1 Candidatus Acidiferrum sp. | reverse complement strand
ACTCTGGCCAAGTGTTACGGGATGGCTGAGAAGGAAGACGTCAGCAGCGGGAGCGGATTTCTCCAGCTGGGTGGATTCGTAGGAGAGGACTTCGCCGGAAGAGCGATCTTCTTGTGGCGCTTGAAAGGATTGAGCATTCTGCGGCTTCTGCGGATGCAGCGACACGGCGATTACGCGTTGGCCGACTGCGGCTGAGCCTGACGCAAGCGGCAGATAGACTACTTTGTGTTTGCCCGCGAACGGATTCGGCGTCGCCCGAAGAATGGCCACGTCGTGCTCCTTGTCCACGGCAATCACTTCGGCGTGAAGAAGCTGCGGCGGACTGTCCGGGCGGCCAACGAGGATGTAGGGTTGGCCGCCGTCGTGAAAGGTTTCCAGCACATGCGCGACCGTCAGAATGTACCCCTCTTCGTTGATGAAGAAGCCGTTGCCGAAGAAGCTGTAGCGGTAGCCCCGCGAGGCTGGCGTTTGATCCAGTTGATAAACGATGGGGCAGACCGCCGCGGAGAGCGAAGCGTCTGCAGCGGGTCCTTCGGATGCAACACCGACCGCCAGGCAACAGAAAAAACAAGCAAGTAAATCGGCGAGCCGCGCAGTCCGACTTCTTTGGTTCCGCTGAGTCTTTCGTAATCGGCTTCCCAATCCCATTTCTGGACTCCTCTTCTGAGGCTAGCAGCAGCGGGAATAGCTGGGAAGGTCAGAAAAGGGACAGGTAAAAAGGGCTTGACAAGCAGCCGAAATAACAGTATATTCTGTAACAACAGAAGTAACAGACGCAACTAACGCGACGGGAAAGACGGTAGCAGGGAAGGGCAAAATGGCGGAACCAACCAAAAACAGCTTAACCCCGGTGGCCCAGAAGTTCATTTTGCACTGGGGAGAGATGGGCACGCGCTGGGGCATAAATCGGACGGTGGCGCAGGTGCATGCGCTGCTGTTCCTGTCGCCGCATCCACTACCGGCGGACGAGATTTCCGAGACGCTGGCTGTGGCGCGCTCGAACGTGAGCACCAGCCTGCGCGAACTGCAAGGGTGGCGCATCGTGCGCGTGGTGCACGTGCTGGGGGATCGGCGCGACCATTTTGAATCGATCAAGGATGTTTGGGAAATCTTCCGCATCGTTTCGGAAGAGCGCAAGCGCCGCGAGATCGATCCGACGTTGAGCGTGCTCGCCGAGTGTGTGCGCGAGGTCAAGTCCAATCCGCAAGGCGATGCCTACACTCGGGAGCGGCTGGAAACCATGCTGGAATTTTTGACCGCCATGACCGGATTGTTCGAGGAAATCATTCGCATGCCGACGGGAGCGCTAAAGGGCGTTGTGAAGCTACGCGGGAAAGTGATTACGCTGCTGGGGAAGAAGGCGGCTAACGGTTGAAAGTTCAAAGTTGAAAGTTTCGGAGAAGAGAAAAGAAAGAGTTTGCACAGAGGACACAGAGCGCACAGAGGGCATGGAGAAGAGAAGAGTCGAGAGCGGCAGGGAATCGCAGGTGGACCATGATTTCGCTGGTGAGTGAATACACGGACGGGAAGGGGCGGCATGCGCGAGGCTGGCTGTTCTTCGACGCGGAGTGCAAGTTTTGCACGCGCATCGCCAGGTGGATTGCGCCGATTCTGGAGCGGCGCGGAATGGCGCTGGCGCCGCTGCAAGATCCGCGCGTTAGCGCGCTACTGGCGATGCCGCCGGAAGAATTGCTCTTCGAGATGAGATTTCTGCTGAGCGATGGGAGCCAGTATGGCGGTGCGGATGCGGCAGTGGCGCTGGCTCGCGAGATTTGGTGGGGGCGGCCGCTGGTATGGATTTCCAAAATTCCCGGGATGATGGGAATTTTGCGCAAAGGATATCGGTGGATTGCGAGGAAGCGAAGTTGTGCGGCGGTTTCTTGCCCGACGCAGCGGTAAGGAGGTTTTGTGGCGAACCGTTTTGTTGATTTGTGGCGGTGGCAGGGGACGATCGATCGCAAGAGATACGCAGTCGTCGGTTGCAGCGCTTTTGTCCTGAAGTTTTTTCTCGACAAATTCGTGGCGTTCGCGGTGTTTGGCCGGCAGTGGTTTTTGTGGAGCTACTTGCAGCCGTTGGGGCCGGATATTCGCGTGAATACGATTCATGCGGATGCGCGCGCGTTTGCGGGAACTTTACTGGTATTGGCGCTGCCGTTCATCTGGCTGGGCGTGACGCTGACGGTTCAGCGATTGCGAGATGCCGGGAAACCGCTGTGGCTGGTGGTGCTCTTTTTTGTTCCGGTGATCAACTTATTGTTTTTCTTTTTGCTTTGCGCGATGGAACCGCATGCGATGGCGGCGCGGCGTGAAGCAATGCCCTGGCCGGAAACCCACGCATTGGATCGCTGGATTCCACGAGGCGCGATCGGGGCGGCAGCCGCATCCATTGGAGTGACAATCGCGATTGGATCCATGTTTACCGTTTTGGGGACCGAGGTGCTGCGATCTTACGGCTGGGGATTGTTTGTGGCGCTGCCGTTTTGTCTGGGACTATTTTCGGTGCTGGTGTACAGCTACCACGAGCCCCGATCGTATTCCAGTTGCATCGCTGTTTCGGTGGTGCCCATTGCGTTGCTTGGCGCCGTGCTCCTCCTAGTGATGATCGAGGGAATCATTTGTATTTTGATGGCCGCGCCGTTTGCGCTAGGGCTCGCGGCGCTGGGTGGAATGCTGGGGTACGCGATTCAAGCAGGTTATTGGTTGAATAAAGGCGCTCCCGCAGTGCTGTCCATCGTGTTGCTGTTTACACCGGCGTTCCAGGGTGCGGAGCGGTTGGTCCAGTTGCAGGCGGAGACGTTTGAGGTGCGGACGGCGATTGAAGTGAATGCGCCGCCGGAAAAAGTTTGGAATCAAGTGGTGGCGTTTGCGGAGATTCCTCCGCCGAAGGAATTGTTGTTTCGTGCGGGGATCGCGTATCCGATTCGCGCGGAGATTTCCGGGCACGGAGTCGGCGCTGTTCGGCATTGCATTTTTTCGACGGGACCCTTTGCCGAGCCCATCGAAGTGTGGGATGAGCCGCGGCTTTTGAAGTTTGGCGTGACGGCGAATCCGGCTCCGTTGAACGAGCTTAGTCCTTACGGGAATATTCAGCCGCCGCATTTGCACGGGTACTTTGTCTCGAAGCAAGGACAATTCTTGCTGACGGCTTTGCCCGGAGGGCGGACGCGGCTCGAAGGAACGACCTGGTATCAGCATACGATGTGGCCTGCGGCGTACTGGCATTTGTGGTCGGATTACATTATTCATAAGATTCACTTGCGAGTGCTGCAGCATATTCGAAACTCTGCCGAGATTGCAGCCAGTTGAAATAGATTTCCATCACAGAAAACTCACGACTCATCTGCGAGCGGCAAGGACGTCGCGCAGGGCGAAGAAGGCCGGCTTGGGATTCAGATCGGCCTCGAAGGGCAAAGGGCGCTGAGGGAGGCCGTCTTTGCGGGGGCGGAAACCCTGGAGCCAGGAATCGCGGTCCGACAAACACCAGGTAAGAATGGCTTTCACGGATT
>JBGPIX010000471.1:0-3511 GCA_041485085.1 Candidatus Acidiferrum sp. | reverse complement strand
GAAAGCAAGTGGATCGCTTACGGACGCGGCAACGAAGCGCTCACCTTCGCATGGCGCAGGAAGACCGAAGATCACCGCGCCACGCAGCCATTGCGCATGCGCGGCTCGCTGACCCAGCTTTTCGGCCTTGGCGAAGATTCCACGTCCATCAACGCTGAAGTAAGTCTTGAGGTCACTCAGGGCGCGGCGCGCGTCGCCAAAATTCAAATCCCCGACAAAGTCACCATCAATCAAGTTCTCGGCGCCATGGTCGCCGATTGGGAAGTGAAGGCCAACGAACTCTCGGTGACCTTCCTCGAACCGGTCGAGCAAAACGCGCGATTCGTCGTCACCGGAGAAACGCGCAGTCCTCGCGAAGGCCAGATTGACATTCCTCTGCTCCGTCTTCTCAACACCGAACGCGAAACCGGTGGTGTTGCCGTCGAAGTCCTCGGCGCCGGGGAAATCAAGGACCTCAAATCCGAAGGGCTCGACAGTGCGGATGCCACCGACCTCGGCGAAATGGTTTCCAATCGCCAGTCACCATCGCTCGCTGCGTTCCGCTTTCGCGCCGGTGATGCGAAACTTTCTCGCTCCCTCACCTTGAACATCGCTCGTTATACGCCTCAGGCCGTTCTAATGGCCAACGTTTCCGAAGCTCGCTACAAGGTTCTCGTGAGCAGCGAAGGGAAAACCCTCGTCCAGGCGCTCTACGCCGTTCGAAACAATCAGCGTAACTTTCTCAAGATCACCCTGCCGCAGGGTGCCACACTCTGGAGCGCCTCCCTCGCCGGCAAAACAGTGCGGCCCGGGCAGTCGCCCGATGGCAGCCTGCTCTTGCCACTCGACAAATCTCGCGCCGGCGAAGAAGCCCCGGAGTTTGCAGTTGAGGTTGTCTATCTAAGTCGTGGCACCGCCTGGAACGATAAAGGCGAATTCAAACTTGCCCTGCCCGCCCTCGATTTGCCCGTCTCCCGCACGGGGCTCCTCGTCTACCACCCGCCGCTCTTCAAAGTGACGCCCGAACCTGGTGCCTTTCGAATGGCGCCCTATGAGAATTCGATCTCGTCCGCTCTTAATGCCCCGGTCACCGCATTTGGGGAGGGACGTAGCATGAGTGGAGTTGCAGGCGGGACAGTAGCAGGGCTTATGGTTGCTCCCCCACCCGCCTCACCAGACACGGATGCCAAAGACGAATCCAAATTAAAGCGATCACAGCTCGCAACGGAAGCACTTCTCGATAAATTCAGGGCGGACTCGTTGGCAGGGAAGCGCGCCGGAATTCTTCCCATCCACGTTTCCTTCCCAGCGTTCGGTCCTTCTCTTTATCTTGTCTCCGAATTGACCGCTGAGAATCAGGCCCCTTCCGCGGGACTAACTTATCAGCACGAGAAAAAGGTAGGTGGCAAGTGAAAAGGATTTTAGCGATCTTGTTGGCATGGATGTTGGTCCTCCCCAGTCTTGCAGCCGCAGCGGACGATGTTGCCCTTCCTCCCGTCCCAGCGTCGGGCAATGTCACGCTGCCCCTCGATGAATACAACCGGCTCCTCGAACTCGCGAGCAAGCCTGTCAGAAAACTGGACACGCCGCCCGTCCCTTACACTATGAAGCGCGCCGAACTGAAGTTCACCGTTGCGAACGATTCGGTGCAGGGTACCGTGCATTTGCAGGGAGAAATCCTTCACAAAGGCGCAACCAAGATTCCGCTCACCACCGGCATGGCTATTCTTGACGCCCGTCAGGAAGGGAAGGGCTTGCCGCTCGAATTGGAAAACGGTACGCACACCGCTGTCATCACCGGCCCGGCGGACTTCGCCGTTACTCTCGATGCTGGTCTTCCTCTCAGCCTCGAAGCCGGCCGCGCCTCCTTCATTCTCCCCGTCCCCTCCGCGGGCAGCGTGCGTCTTGCGCTCAGTGTTCCCGGCGACCACACCAACGTTCGAATCAGCCCCGGCATCATCACCTCTAGGTCCTCAGAGAAGGGCCTAACCGCCATTGAGGCCACCCTGGTGCCTGGCCAGCCCGCAAGTGTCTGGTGGACAACTCGGGAAACGGTCGCACCTGTTGCACCCAAGGAAGTCCGCTTTCTCTCCGACGTGAAGACCCTCGTTTCCGTCAGCGAAGTCGACATTCGTATTGCCGCCCTCGCCGACATCACCGTTGTCTCCGGCGAACCTTCGCAATTTCAAATTGAAGTCCCCGCAGGATTTGAAATCACCAGCGCCTCCGGCGCATCGGTGGAATCCAGCGAATTCGAATCCGGCGTCCTGACTCTCAAGGTCACCGGACCGGCGCAGCGCAGCCACCAATTCCTCATCTCCATGGAAAAATCCATCACTGCCACCAAAGCCGACGCGCCATTCCTGAGTTTCAAGGACGCGCAGCGCGAAACCGGCGAAGTTCTCGTCGAGGGCGCCGGAACCATCGAGTTAACCGCCACCGAAGCCGGCGGCCTCAAGCGCATGGATTTCAAGGAAATGAATCCATACTTGCGCTCGCTCGCGCGCTTTCCCATGCACGCCGCATTTCGTTTTCACAAGCAGCCCAACGAAAAGCCAGCCCTCGCGCTCGAATGGACTCGTTTTCCCGACAGTAGCGTCCTAGCCGCTGTTGCTGAACGCGCCGTCGTCACCACACTCGTGACTACGGAGGGCCGGTCGCTCACCGAAATCAAACTCACCATCAAGAATCAGGCGCAGCCGTTCTTGAAAGTGGCATTGCCCGCCGGCGCAAGCATTCTTTCCGCCGAAGTTGCCGGCGAAAAAGTGAAACCCGTCGAAGGACCCGATGGCAATCGCGTCCCATTGTTGCGCGCAGGGTTTCGTCCCATCGACTCTTACACCGTCTCGTTCGTATTCATGCACTCAGGCGCGCCCTTCGCGAAAAAAGGCGGCTCCGATCTTTCACTCCCCAAAATGGACGTGCCCATCAATCTCCTGCAATGGGAAGTCTTTCTCCCCGAACAATACAAGGTGAAAGATTTCGGCGGCGACGCCATCGCCGCCAATTTGCTGCCCGCTTCCAGTCGAGACGTTTCCGGCGCGGAGGAATTTGGCCAACTGTCTACATTCGGGAGAGTGCCCGCGGTCACCAATTACGAGATGGTGTCCTTGCTTCCGGACCAGCTGGGCGGAATCATCGTGGATCCATCTGCCGCTGTTGTGCCCAACGCGCAAGTTACTGTCACCCACCTCGATACGGGAGCTGTTCGAACTGTCATGACCGATAATTCCGGCCGATGGATCGTTTCGAATTTATCCTCCGGCCGCGTTAAGATCGCCGCCACTGCGCCGGGTTTCAAGCAGTATGTAATTCAGGGTATTTACGATGGCAGCCGGCCCTTACCAATCAATTTCGCTTTGAATGTTGGCTCGGTTTCGGAATCTGTGGAAGTTACCGCCAGCAACTTGCCCCTCAACGGCAGAAACTACATCAACCTCGAAGCCATACAGCGCGATGCGCGAAAGAATGCCGAGAAACAACAGCAAGTGGCCTCCGCCAACGTGTTCAGTCTCCAGCAGCGCATTTCCGG
>JBGPIX010000470.1:0-3537 GCA_041485085.1 Candidatus Acidiferrum sp. | reverse complement strand
GCGCCGTGAACGATGCGATCGGTGACATTGCCGGTGGCGCCGCCGAGCAGTAGCGCCAGACCCGCGAGGGCCATGCCGCTGCCGCTCTGGCTGGTGACAAGGAGCCACGCAAGCACAGCAATGACGGCGATAGAGCCAACGATCAAAATGATGCGCGTGGCGGCGGAGACGGAATCGGAGAAGATGCCGAACGCAAGACCAGGATTGCGGCTGTGCACGAGATACATGAAATTGTGGACTAGTTCGTGGCGCCAGCCTTCGGTGGTTTGCGATTCGAACCAGGCTTTGGTGGCGCGGTCGAGGAGAACGACGACGAGGGTGAGCCAGAGCCAGCGGAGGCGGGAGGGGAGGGTCATGAAGTGAAGGCGGTAAAAGAGGTGAAAGAAGTGAAGGAGACCCCGCCGGTGGAGTTGCGCGAGGTGTGGGGATTGTAGTTGACGGAAAAGCGGCGGCGAGCCACCGCACTCCACAGGTGGCACGTATTAGGACGAAGTCGCATTTCAGGTTACCGCCACGTTCGGGAGCCGGCTGCTTCGATCTCGGCCAGGGCTTCGGTGCAGCGCTCGCAGACGGTCGGGTAGCGCGTGTTTTCACCGACGTGAGTCGAATAATTCCAGCAGCGGTCGCACTTTGCGCCGTCCGCGCGGTCGATTTTGATCGTCAGGCCCGGCAAGGTTTCAGCTGGAACTGACGCCGCCACCATGGCTGGCTCGATGGCAACCTGGGACACGATAAATAGCGCGGGGAGAAGGGCCTGTTTTTCTTCGAGTAGTTTCTGCAAGCCTGCGGCTTCCGGCGCTGCGTGAAGGCGGACTTTGGCTTCGAGGCCGCCGCCGATGATTTTTGCGGCGCGCGCTTGTTCGAGAGCCACGAGTACAGCGGCGCGGACCTGGGCGAGACGCTCCCACTTTTCCGCCGCCTCTTTGGCGATTCCGCAAGCGAGCGACTCGGCTTCGGGAAACAACGTCATGTGTACACTATCGGGCTCGTCTTTCGATTTGGGCAGATACTTCCAGATTTCTTCGGAGGTAAAGACGAGAATCGGCGCGGCCAGGCGCACCAGCGCACTGCTGATTTTCCAGACTGCGGTTTGCGCGGAGCGGCGCGATTTATTCCGGGGCGCTTTCGTATAGAGGCGATCCTTCAGCACGTCGAAATAGAAGGCGCTGAGGTCAACTACGCAATAATCGTGGATGGCGTGGTAGACGCGGTGAAATTCGTAATTCGCGTACCACTCGCGACACTTCTTCACCAGTTCGGCGGTGCGGTCGAGCATCCACCGATCGATTTCCTCGAGTTGGTCATTCGAAAGGACGTCGCGCGAAGGATCGAAATCGCCAAGATTGCCGAGGGCGAAGCGGAAGGTGTTGCGAATCTTGCGATAGGCTTCGCTGAGCTGCGTCATCACGCGCTCGCTCATTTTTACATCGGCCTGGTACTCGACGGAGCCGACCCAGAGGCGGAGCAGATCCGCGCCCCACTTTTCGCAAATTTCGATGGGATAGAGCGCGTTGCCCAGCGACTTGGACATCGGGCGGCCCTGTTCGTCGAGCGTCCAGCCGTGGGTGACGACACCGCGGTAGGGCGCAGCATCGCGAATGCCTGTGGCCACCAGCAGCGAACTGTGGAACCATCCGCGATATTGATCGGGGCCTTCAAGGTAGACATCAGCCGGCCATTCGGCGCCCTTCAGTACGGATAGATTGGAGGAGCCTGAATCAAACCATACATCCAAAATGTCATTTTCCTTGCGCCATTTTGACGCTCCGCATGCGCACTTCGTGCCCGCTGGCAGCAATTTCTCCGAACTGTGTTTGTACCAAGCGTCGGCGCCTTCTTCTTCAAACCATTTCACGACGTTGCGCAGCGCTTTGAAATCCTCCAGCCGTTCTCCACAACCTTCGCAGTAGAAAACGATGATGGGCACGCCCCAGAAACGCTGGCGCGAGACGCACCAGTCCGGGCGCTTCTCAATCATTTCGTACATGCGATCTTCGCCCCAGGCGGGAATCCATTTCACTCCGTGAATTTCTTCGAGAGCTTTCTGGCGGAGCGTTTTTTCTTTTCCGTGGGCGGCCTGGTCCATCTTGATGAACCACTGTTCAGTCGCGCGAAAAATTACCGGATTGTGGCAGCGCCAGCAGTGCGGGTAACTGTGCTTGTATTCTTGGTGGCTAAGTAACGCGCCGCGATCCCTGAGCAATTTCACAATGATGGGATTCGCGGTGAAAACATCTTTGCCTTTGTATTCGGGCAAACCTTCGAGGTAAACGCCTTTGTCGTCAAGCGGGGCGTAAATTTCCAATCCATATTTCTGGCCGGAATAAAAGTCGTCGGCGCCGTGACCCGGAGCGGTGTGGACGATGCCGCTGCCCTGATCGAGCGTAACGTAATCAGCAAGGATGCCCGGCACTTGAATGGGCACGAAGGGGTGCTGAAATCTCATGCCATCAAAATCGCGGCCCTTGAACGTGGCGCGAACTTTGGCTTCCTTGATGCCGCACTCGGCTTGCAGCGCGGCAACTCGATCGGATGCAAGCAGCAGCGCGCCCTTCTCCGTCTCCACGACGGCGTAATCGAAATCGGGATGAAAGGCGAGCGCGCGGTTGTGAGGAATCGTCCAGGGCGTGGTCGTCCAGATGACCGCGCTGACATCGGTTCCGATTTTCGCGGCATCTCCTTTGCCACCGCCTACGACTGCGAACTTCACCCAGATCGATGGGCTGGTGTGGTCTTCGTACTCGACTTCGGCTTCGGCGAGCGCGGTGCTGTCATAAATGCACCAGTAGACTGGCTTGCGCCCACGGTAGACGTAGCCCTTTTCCATGAAATCGAGGAACGCCCCGGCGATAGTGGCCTCGTATTCATGGCTCATGGTCAAATAGGGATCGTTCCACCGGCCGAAAATGCCGAGGCGCTTGAAGTCTTTCTTGTGTTGCTCGACGTAACGCACCGCGAATTGCCGGCACAGCTTCCGGAATTCCGCGGGAGGCACCTTCCCTTTCCCGCCGAGCTCTTTTTCGACTTGAGTTTCAATCGGGAGGCCATGGCAGTCCCACCCCGGCACGTAAGGCGCGTAGTGCCCCGCCATGCTCTTGGTCTTGACGACTAGGTCCTTGAGTATTTTGTTCAGCCCGGTTCCGAGGTGAATTTCGCCGGTAGGGTACGGGGGCCCGTCGTGCAAGACAAAAAGCGGCTTACCTTTGCGCGCCTCCAGGATGCGCTCGTAGATGTTACCTCCGTGCCAGGCTTCGAGCTGCTTGGGCTCGTTCTGCGGCAGGCCGGCCTTCATGGGAAACTCGGTTTTCGGCAGGTTCAGCGTCTTCTTCAGTTCGAGTGGTTCAGCCATAGATTTGAGCGCTCGGATAGCCCCTTATTTGCCTACATTTTTTGCCGGCATGCCGTCCTTTAGTTCAGGTATACGGCGGGAAACATCGGAAAGCAGTGTAAGGACGTATGTTACAATGAATGACAGTCGGTGTCAGCCGTTTGGGTCGCGCAACCTTTCCCGGCCAGCGCGAATCTTATTGGCTAGGT
>JBGPIX010000469.1:0-3570 GCA_041485085.1 Candidatus Acidiferrum sp. | reverse complement strand
TCCACTGGATCAATCGAGAGAACCGAACGGCTTGCCTTCGCCGATTCACGGATTTCAGGCAGCGGCTGATCCCAGCGTGCGGCCTGGAACTAACGGGCTTTTCTATTACAGCGGGCTGGCATTCAATCGCGGGACGAACGCCGCGAGTACGGTGTTCGTAGCGCGCTTCATTGATAACAACAATAAAGAGAATGGCGACCCGACGCACACCAATGGGAGCCTGACGAACCTTGCTCCTACTGACCCCATCCAATATCTCGGGACGGTTGCAGTTCAAAAGGGCACGGCCACCCAGTTTCTGGACAAGCCGTGGATCGCTACGGACATTCCGCGCAGCAACGCGACGTGCCAGATTCCTTTTACAAAAGCGGACGGCACCCAGGGCACGCAAACAATTCCAGCGGGAAGAGTCTTTCTGAGCTACAGCTCCTTCGCGGGCACCACCAGCTCGGCGATTCTCTTTACGTATTCTTCGGATTGCGGCGCGACTTGGAGCCGCCCGGTGCAACTCAGTCAGAGCAATACCCTCAATCAAGGATCCATCGTTGTTGTGGCGCCAACGTATGATGAGGATGGCGACAACGATTCTGATCCCGAGGATGCCTTCGTCTACGTGGCCTGGCGGCGATTCAATGCCAACGGGAAATCCGATGCCATCATGATCGCAAAGTCGAGCAACGGAGGAGAGACTTTCTCGAGCGCGGTAGCGGCGGTCAGTTTCCCAAGCTCTTGTGGTACCGCTCCGCAAGGGATCGGATGCGCGTTCGACCAGGGTGAAACGGGAACCGAGTTTCGCAGCAATGCGTATCCGGCGATGACCGCTGATGATCTCGGGCGCGTGTACTTGGCATGGTCGCAACGGCAAGCCAGCGGCGACGGGCGCATCATGATGCAGGTGTCCGCGGACGGCCAGCACTGGTCGACATCCCCCGCGTTGGTGGATAACGGCCCAGTTTACGATGATTACGGCAATCCCTTTGGCACCATTTCCGGGCGGGGGCATCAACTCATGCCATCGCTATCGTTCATCGCGGGGAAGTTGACGATGACGTATTACGACCAGCGCCAGGACCACACGCTGGGAATCTTCACGCCGAAAATTGACTTGACGGGATACACGGAAGTTCGGCAACTGGTTGGGGAACTGATCGGGAGTCCGGCATCGAGTCTGGTGTTCAATTCGGTGATTAATGATGCCGCGCCGCCGCTCGCTTCGCAGCGCCATACGATAGACATTCAGGGTGCACAGGCGTCGACACCTTCTGCGGGGAATCTGAGCGTGCCGGCGTTCACTTCGTTTCGGATTTCAAGCTATGCCATGGGCTTGAATCCAAACGATGCGTTAAATTCCGGACAAGTGGAGCAGTTACAGGTCAGTCCGCCCAATCTGCCGATGTTCGCCCTGGGAACGGAACCGTTCGAGGGAGACTACATCGATATCGCCCCTGCGCCAGCATACGTTCTTCAGAACGGCGCGTGGAAGTTCAATACCAGCGCGACGAGTTTGCCGGTTTTCCACACGACGTGGACGGACAACCGCGACGTGAAGCCGCCGGCCAATGGCGACTGGACGCAGTATGTGCCGCCATTCTCCCTGTCGAATCCCACGGGAGGACAGCCGAGCCTCTTCGATCCCACGCAAAACGTGCCGGCCTGCGTCCTGAATGTGAACGACGGATTCACAGCTACACGCAACCAGAATATCTACACCTCGATCATCGCTCCCGGACTGGTGGTAGGCTCACTCGGAAATTCGAAGACGCTGGGTTTTTCGCCCAGTAATCCGACGCAATTGTTGCAGCGCGCGTTCGCCGTGACGGTGCGCAACACCACGCCCATTCAGCGCAATTTCCGGATTTCCGTGGGGAATCAGCCAGCGCTTGCGAATGGAACGACGGACCCTGCGGGCCAGGCTTCGCTGCTGCAGAACAGCCTTCAGACAACTCTGGACGCGACCATTTCTCCGAATACGAGCGTGGCGCGCGCCGTGTTCGTGCAGTCGGCGAATCCAACGGCGAGCGTCACGATCAGTGTTCAGGAAATTAACGCTCCGGGCGGCACCGTGGTTAGCGGCGGATTGACCGGATCGTCCACACTCAATCCTGATCCCAATGCGCCGGCGATTCAGGACCCCGACAGCTTCGGCTTCGCGAATCCAAGTATCAGCGGCAGCGAAGTTCACAATCCGGTGATCGGAACAGCGACGATTGTCACACCGCCAGTTGGAAATTCTTCCATCCTGGCGCCGGCCATTACGAATCCTGCCATCACTAACCCGGCGATTACGAATCCCGCGATTACCAATCCAGCGATCACCAATCCCGCGCTACTCACGTCTTTGAATCCGGCGATCACCAACCCGGCGATTACAAATCCAGCCATCACGAACCCGGCGATCACGAATCCCGCGATCACCAATCCGGCGATCACCAATACCTCGATCACGGATGCGAGTTTTCCGCTAACCAATATCGGCAATACCACGACTTCCTACGCCGTGAAACTCTACCAACGGGCGCCTCTGCCCGCAGGCGTGAACTTGCAGCTAATCGTTGTGAAGCAATACCTGACGCCCATCGCCAACGGTTGCGATCTGGCTCAGAGCACCCAAAACATCGTGGTGGCGGACGTCCCGAGCCCGGTGTTCACACCGGCGGCAACTCTCGGAGACCCCAACTTGCCGGATCCGGCGATCACCAATGCCACGATCGCGCTGGCTCCCGGAGAAACCGGCCAGATCATCCTGCGCGCGAATGTCGGCAACGCTCTGGATATGCAGAATTTGGTGCTGAATAACGTCACGCCAGTGGGAGTCGCGCATCCGTCGAACACGGGAGTTGCGGTTTCCCCGGCGACGCTTACGATTCTTTCCGTGACTTTGCCTGACGGAGTTGTGGGCGTTTCTTACAACACACAGGTGAATATTTTCGGCGGCGTCGGCGCACACACGGCGTCCGTCAGCAGCGGCGCGTTGCCGCCAGGGTTAACGCTCGATCCTGCGACGGGCATTATCTCGGGCACCCCCAGCGCCTCCGGAAGCTTCTCGTTTACATTTCAAGCGGCGGATTCGTCGACGCCACCGGTCGTCACCACTCAGAATCTGTCGATTCGCATCGCTGCGCCCTTGCTCGTTACGACCCCGTCGCTCTCCGACGCCGTCGTTGGCACTCCCTATTCGTTGACATTGAATTCGAGCGGCGGTCTTGGCAATACCACTTGGACCGTGATCTCTGGGTCACTTCCGTCAGGGCTTAGCCTGAACTCGGCAGGTGTTCTGAGCGGCACTCCGGATACCGTGAACACTGCGGGCACGCCGGTGACGATTCAAGTACAGGACTCCGGTTCACCTGCCCAATTCATAACCCTCGGCGGCGCGATCCATGTTGCGCCAGTACTCACGATCGCCACGCAGACAGGCCCGCTACCGGATGCCGTCGTCGGACAAGCCTACAATTTCACATTCCAGTCGAACGGCGGTCTGTCGCCGATCACGTGGTCGGTGACCAGTGGCAGCCTCCCCACCGGGCTTGTACTTTCGCCAGGCGGCAGCATCACTGGAACGCCTACGGC
>JBGPIX010000468.1:0-3574 GCA_041485085.1 Candidatus Acidiferrum sp. | reverse complement strand
GCGTTCGGGGATTTCGCGCAAAGGGGACCAGCCGGTCGAGCGTCCAAAGTTCGATGCGCTGGGCCAGTGGGTACCGCTGGAGATTCATCGAGACTTCAGGTGGCGGCATCTCGTGTTCAGATTTTCCCCTTCCTTCAGGAACTTTGTATCCCGATTACTGCGATTCAGACAGTAAAAAGCTCGTCGGCGGGGTTCCCGCACGCCACTCTACCCCGAATAGGCCGGATCGCTCGGGAGCACGTAACTGACGGGGTGTCCGATGCGGATCGGACGGTCTCGTTGGCGGCAGGCGTTTCCGCGGCGGGCTTCGATTTCCGGCGTCTTCCCTTTTTTTCGGGTGGTCGTCATTTTATGGAAGCCCGCCCTGGTTGGCTGTTCTGTGATCACCCCCAGCGAACATAAAGACTCGCTCACGGCGACATCTTCATGCGAACCCCCCGCTTTTCCGCACTCCTTCACAAATAAAATCGCTGCGTTTTCGCTTTTCGCTGGACTTCTGTGGCAACAACGGTTATAAACAGAGTTGAGGAGCGCAGCCGGACTTTATGCGAGCAGCAGGGCAAACGTCGAGCCAGGAGTGTGCCTTCCAAGCCAGTCGCCAACGGCAGATCCTGGACGACCTGGCGAAGGACTACGACCGTCATCTGCGCGATGTGCTCCGGCACCGCGAACTGGTCAAAGGCTCGGTCTACGATCTCAAAACGCGCTGCGGCAATCCGTCCTGCCATTGCGCCCGACCGCTGGGAGGGCTGCACTCGGCAACCGTGCTTTCCTGGAGTGAGCAGGGCAAGACTCGCCTCCGTTCGCTGGCCGCGGGCGACCAGGCGCGTACCCGCGACCTGACGGAAAACTATCGCCGCCTGCGCCAGAGCCGGTTGGTCTTGACGAAACTGCACCGCGCCATCCTGGAAGCGATGGACCGGCTGGAACAAGCATTGCTTGTGCCGCTTCCACCGCCGTCCCCGCGCGCGCAGAGAAGAAGATAAGCGATGGATTTCGCCGCCTTCGAATACGACCGTCAGTTCGTAATCGAAGCTCTGCGCAACGGCGAAGTCGATTATCTCGAGCCCGTTTCCGAAGTTGCCGAAGCGGATTTGTTCCGTCATCTGATCGCGCGGGATGTGCTGACACGCTTGGCCGAAACCTATCCCACCCCACGGAAGAAGGAAGAAGTGCCCGTGTGGCTTTATCTGGCGAGTCAGATCAGCCTCAAACTCCACGATGCCAGCTATCACGCTTTCCCCTACGTGCTGCGCTCCGGGGGCCTGATCGGCGCACTCGGCCCCAAGGTCGGACGCAAAGCGGTGCATCCGGACACCCAGGATGTGACGCTGGCCTGCGAGGGGTTCAATGATAAGAACACCAACGGCCGGCAAACCCCGTGCGATCAGGATTTCCTGCGCAAGTTCGCTCGCGACACGCAGGCCGATCGGTTGCATGCCTGGTTCAACCGGGAAGTGCCGCGCTTGCTGCGGTCCTTAAAACTGTTCGATGCCGAAGGCCTGTTTGTGGGCGACGCCAGCCACATCTTTGTTCCGGACAACGAAAACTACGAAGACTCCGTGAAGTTGCTGTTCGACGAGCACAATCACCCGGTGGATTCCAAGGAAGTCGATCTGCGTGACAAGCGCTACCAGTGGCGCCGCTGTTACAAGGTGGTGTCGTTGATCCACGTCAACCGCAGCCTGGATCTGTTTCTGACGGTGGCGGCGCGAGTGGTTCCAGGCAACCGGCATGAGTGCCCGATTCTGTATGAACTGGTGGACAGCTTCGTGAAGGCGGTGGATCGCGGCTGGATGAAAGTGCTGATGCTGGATCGCGGCCTGATCGACGGCGCCAATATCGGGCGCTTGAAGAACGCTCATCATATCGACACCATCATTCCCTTGAAGAAGAACATGGACGCCTACCAGGACGCGATGGGACTCACGCGTCTGCAGGATTTCCAGTGGGAGCCGTACCAGTTGCCGTATGCCACCGCGCGCGGCCAGAAGGATCGCCCCAAGCACCCGACCATCGTCAAACGGGAGCAGACGCGGCAACAGACGCTGGCGAAAAAGAAAGGACTACCACCTCCGCCGCCAGTGCCGCAACCGCAGAGCTTGCTCGGGATGGCGCGGGGAGTAACGAGTTGGAGTGACTGTCCGGTTCCTTTGACGGTGGTGATCAACCGCGAAATCGACAAAGAAGGAAGAGTCGACGATTGGGTATTGACCACAACTTCGACTTCCTTCAGCGCCGTCGAAATCCGTTCCAACTACACGCTGCGCACGGCCATTGAGGAGCGGCACCGCCAGTACAAGTGTTTTTGGGATCTGGCACACATGCCTTCGCGCAAGTTCTCCCTGGTGGTCAACCAAGTGCTGTTTGTTCTGTTGGCCTATACGCTGCTGCAGGCGCACTGGTTCTTGCGCCACCGCCAGGAGATGAATCCACGCACCCGCGGCCGTTTGCTGCAGTTTTTGAATCCCACCCTGGAAGTGGTGGCGGTCTACTATCAGCAGCGATTCTGTTTGCTGTCGCTGGCAGAGTTCGGGGTGATTCTACTGGACCTGGACGAGGAAGCGCGCGCCAAGCTGCGGCCCAAGATGAAGCAGATCCAACGCGACGTTTATCATCTCTTGCAGAATGCCCGTCCACCGTAAACAACATGAGGGCTAGGCCGCCATCTTCGATTCCCCCCAACATGCCACCAACATGCAGAGAGGAGGTCCGAGAAGGTCCGACCGCCGGTGCTGATCCGGCCGGCATTTTCCATTAAAGTTAAACTGTGACCGCATGAAACCCGGCAAGTACGACCGCAAACATCAGTTCCAAATCACGGGAGCGGAACTGAGGGAGTTGAAACGGCACACCGAAGATCTTCCGCAGTCCTTCGGCTTGGACAACCGCCTGCAGCGGTACCAGGGCACGCGTCCGATCGGGTTGTACCGTTGGGATCTGGAATACCTCCTAGACGTTCTGTCGATGGCCCTCGAGAACACAGACCTCTATCCGTCTCAGAAGAGCAAAGGGTACTTGGCCTTGAAAGCCGTGCATAATCGGTTCAAGGAGGAGTACGACTCCGCCTATCGCAAAACCGTGTGATCGATCCGCATACCAATACTCGCTCGGGATCGAGCACGGACGCCAGTTCCGTCCGCCCCCACTGAACGACTCCGCCGCCTACCAAGTCCCCTCCCCCACTGTCTGAATTGCAGAAAAGCAAACTGAAAGCTTGACTTTTCACGATCAGTGAGCATATGATCACCGCAACTGTGGGAAACGGTCCCACCATGCACTCTGAGGGAGGTAATCATGCCTCGTACGCTGACGCTCCTGCTAATCGGTCTGACTTGCAATGTCTGTGCGTTTGGCCAGGCCTTCACCGGTTCCATTTCGGGTCTGGTCACGGATCCAACTGGTGCTCTTCTGATCGGTGCGAAGATCACGGTCACCGACATCGCGAAGAACACAAACTACACGACTCTCACTAACGAATCGGGGTTTTTTCTGATCGGCCAACTGGCGCCCAGCACCTATCGCGTCACGGCGGAGAAAGCAGGGTTTCGCAAGCACGTACTGGATTCTATTC
>JBGPIX010000467.1:0-3589 GCA_041485085.1 Candidatus Acidiferrum sp. | reverse complement strand
GCCGATGCACGGCTCGCTCTCGACCAGCTTCAACCGGTCGGAGATCAATAGCGACTATCTGGGGTTCAAGTTTAATGGTGCGATCGATACGGTAAACGTCACGGCCGGGGTGCAACCCACGAACAAACTGCACCTGCAGGCAAGCACAAGCTATACCGACAACCTCAGTGGAACTCTGTACCAGGCTATCGTTCCCGGCACAGCAAATGCCACTTCCAGTTCTCTTGCCATTGCCCCCAGCTCGGCTACCAGCACCGCTCAGTCTTCCCGTGCCTGGGACATGATCGGAAGCGCAAGCTACTCTTTTCTGCCGAACCTTCAGGCACAGGCATTCGGCGAACGCCGCGAGCAGAGTTATCTAGGTCAAGCCTACGGGGCAGATTCGGTGGGAGGCGGCCTGAGCTACGGACGCGTACTTTTTGGCGGCGGCTTCAACGCTTCTTTTTTTGCTTCTGACAACCGGGTCGATAACAGCGATGCGAACTCCCTCGGCCTGAATACTTCAGTGGGCTATAACCACGCGATCGGCAGATGGAACGCCAGCGGCAATTTCAGTTATGCCCAAAATATGCAGACCCTGCTGGTGATGTACACGACTTCCAACTATTCGTATTCAGCCAGTCTGCGCCGCTCCTTCGGAGCCAATTTTTCCTGGAGCGGAACGGCGGGTGGCTCAAGGACCGGTCTCACCGTGTTGCCAGGTAACGCGAGCGATAGTCAGAGCTATTCAACCGGGCTCTCGTACTCACATTGGATCGGCACCAGTGCCAGCTACGCAAAATCGAATGGCCATGGCTTGCTGAATGGAGGAGGCATCCTCCCGACTCCGATACCGCCAATCATTCCTGGAAACTTGCTGATCCTTTACGGCGGACAAAGTTATTCCTTCAGCGTGTCCAGTTCGCCGGTGCGCAGGTTTACCATCGCGGGCGCTTTCTCCCACGCGAGCCTTAATACCAACAATGGCGGGAGTGCATCCTGGAACAAGACGGAGCAGTTCAACGCGCAGCTCCAGTATCAGTTCCGCAAGATGTATTTCACCGGAGGTTACACCAGGCTCTTACAGGGTTTTAGCGCGACAGGCACTCCTCCGAATGTAGTATCGTCATTCTTTCTTGGTGTCTCGCGATGGTTCAATTTCTTCTAGGCGCAGCGGGCAGGAAATCTTTGCGATTTGTACTGGGATTGGCTGCGACTACCTTCTTGTCGTTGGCTCCGGCTTCGGCATCGCCCCAGCGAAAAGAAAAGCCCGCCACTTCTAGCGGTCCGGAACTGATGCTATTGGGCGGGCGGAAGCTCAGCTATGAGCGCAGCTTCAGCTTCGAGCGTGAGGTGAAGCCCAAGCGCGGGTTCTGGAAGCGCGCACTGGACATTGTGGCGGGTGAACCTGAATTCCACGCCATGGTCCGACCCTACAGCGTCGTCACAGACTCGCACGAGCGCATTATCGTGACCGATCCGGGAGCCGCAGGAGTTCACATCTTCGATTTCAAGCAGCAAAAATACAAATTCCTCACACGCCGGGAGAAGAGCAAGGATGCGATGCTTGCCCCGCAATGCGTTGCCGTGGATGCCCGGGACAATATCTACGTGACCGATTCGGAAGCTGGGAAGATTTTCGTTTTCGATGCCAACGGGAAATTCAGCCGCGTGATCGGCAGCCTGAAATATGGAGAAGGTTTCTTCAAACGGCCCACCGGTATCGCCGTGGATTCCGCCGCCCAGCGAATTTACGTCACCGACACCCTTCGCGATCAGATTTTCATGCTCGATATGCAAGGGAGCGTCCTGCAAAAAATCGGCAAACATGGCCAGGGCGAAGGCGAATTCAATCTGCCGACGGAGTTGCGGCTGGACGGAGAGAACCTGCTGGTTGTCGATGCGATGAATTTCCGCGTGCAGGTACTGAGCCGGTTAGGTGTTTTTCAATACGCTATCGGAAAAATCGGCGACAGCACGGGAGGAATGTTCCGGCCAAAAGGTGTGGCCGTCGATTCCGAAGGTGACCTCTACGTCGTGGACGGACTTTGGAGCGTCGTCCAGGTGTTCAACCGCCAGGGCCAGTTGCTCTACTATTTTGGAAATTCAGGCTCAGGCGCCGGGCAATTTCAGTTGCCGACCGGTCTGTTCATCGACCGCGCCGACCGCGTTTACGTGGCGGACTCTTACAACCATCGCGTCCAGGTTTATCGCTACCATGGGCTCGCCAAGCAGAGCGGGGGAGGGATGCAATGAAATCCCGGCTCCTGCTGGCCTGCTTGATTTTCTTGTTCGTGGTCCGGCCTCTGCCATCACAAGTCACCGGCGATGTGATCGGCCGGCATGGCCTGGGACCGGGAAGCACTTCGCCCGTGAGCGGCGCCTTGCCCGGTTCCTGCCAGTATTGTCATGCTCCTCATTCGGGCCTCGACATCGCTCTGTGGAACCAGACCCTGTCCACGCAAACGTACACACCCTATACGAGCACTACCGAATCGGCGAAAGGAAACGCTCAGCCAGCACCTGGTACCGCCACCAGTTTGTGCCTGAGCTGCCACGACGGGACGGTCGCCGTCGGGCTCACCGTGGTCTACGGAAAGATTCCTACTATGGGCTCGATGCAGAGCTCTGACATTCTCGGAACAAACCTGCAGCCCTCGCATCCCGTCAGCCTCGTCCTCCCGCTCAAAGACAGCGTCGATCTTGTCGCTTCGCTTTCCTCGCAGGGGAAAACCGCTGACCCGACCGGCGCGGTGAAACTCGTCAATGGAAACATTGAGTGTACGTCGTGCCACGATCCACACGTGGAAGGAAAAGATCCCGTCGCCCAAAACTTTCTGGTTCGCGACAGCTCGAATGGCCAGATGTGCTTGGCGTGTCACGACCCAAACCGAAGCATCACGGCGAAAGTGAACCCTCTTGCCGGATGGGTCACCAGCATCCACGCAACTTCCTCTTCCCGAACTGCCTTGAATGCGAACATTGGCAGCTACAATACGATTGCGCAGAACGCGTGCACGTCCTGTCATTCGTCTCACAATGCACGCGGAACGGCGCGCCTGCTCCGCGGACCGGATGAGCAAGATTGTGTGGGATGCCACGGCGGCGGTTCGAACGTTTCTCCCGCCGCGCTCAACATCTTCGCGGAATACGCCAAGACGGCGCATCCCGTTCCTTTGGGGAACAATCTTCACGACGCTGCCGAAACCGTGCTGCTCAATAACAATCGTCACGCCACTTGCGTGGACTGCCACAATCCGCACGCTTCGAATCAAGTGCTTACGTTCACCCCTCCTCCGGTCATCCGGACTTCGCAAACCGCAGTGGCCGGAATCAATTCATTGGATGGGGTGAGTGTTCTCAACCCGGCGATCAACCAGTATGAAAACTGCCTGCGTTGCCATGGCACCAGCGCGGGAAAGGCTCTGGACCCAAAATATGGTTACCACCCGCTTCGCATCGTCTCTGGCGGGGATCCGCTCAATCTTATTCCGGAATTCGCACTCTCTTCCTCGTCAAGCCACCCGGTGATGCATGACCGGACGAGTCCGCTATCGCAACCAAGCCTGCGTGCCCAAATGCTTCAACTTGATGGCATTACTATGGGGCG
>JBGPIX010000466.1:0-3603 GCA_041485085.1 Candidatus Acidiferrum sp. | reverse complement strand
GGAAGCGCCCCGCGGAACGGTAAAACCTCGATCCGGGACTAAAGGAGAAGACGGATTTCGAGCGGCAAAGCCACCTAAAACATTTCTGGAATGATTCTTACCCGTGCGCAGAGTACTGAATCCCGAACTGGCAGGTTCTAAACGGTGTTAAATCTCAGGAGTAACATCTCTAAATTTAGGCGATTTCCCGAATTACCGGGCCGCGTCCGAGGGACGCCAGTATTACTCTTGTTCAGCCCGAAGGGAGTTCCCGTGAGCGCGATGAGTTGAGGTTGGTTGGGACTAGCTTGTCTGTTGATCTTGCACGGCGGTCTTTCTCTTGCCGAGCAGCCAACTGCATGTCACGGAGAGACCCGGAGAGTCTATTCAAGAAGACGGGCGCGCTGGTTGTGGAACAAATGTTCCTACCAATGGTCCTCTACCAATTCGGGAATGACCACCACAATATTGCGGTCGGGATTCTTCTCTGAGACATTCGTATTCCGATCCGGAGAAGCGGACTCTTTCAGAAGGACCATTTGTGATGAGTTGCAGAGTAATGTCAATCCTGACGTTTTGACTGGAGGAACGGTCGGCACTCCACATGGGTCGCTCCGCGCGTGGACCCCAATCGGCTGGAACTTATTGGCGGGCAGGGCGTATTATCTGGCAGGGGGTGGACCATGTATTGCGATCGATGCGGGACGCAGCTCAACGCGGGGGCGCAATTCTGCACGAAGTGTGGGAAGGCGATCGTGGGGGGCGGAGCGGCAGCTCCTGTAGCGGGTCGAGGAATAGGACAAGCGGCGGGAAGTTATGGCGCGGCGGCGGGGGTCGATGGGCGGGTGCAGCGGCATGTGCGGACTTTGGCGGTGCTCTGGGCGATCAACGGGGTCTTGCGGCTAATGGGAGTTGCCTGGATGATGATCTTTGGGACGATGTTTTTTCCGTTTATGCGGGGTTGGGGACGCGGTGTGGTGTGGCCTTTTGGAGGCAGGTGGGGCTTGGACGTTCCGTTCCTAGGCGGGCTTTTTTCCGTGGGCGTTTTTCTGGGGCTCTTCGGTGTCCTGCACCTGGTTCTGGCCTGGGGACTTTTTGAGCGCGCACCGTGGGCGCGGATGCTGGGCGTGGTGATCGGGTTCCTGGCCCTGCTGCGTTTTCCGCTGGGGACGGCGCTGGGGATTTATACGCTTTGGGTGCTACTGCCGGAGGAGTCCGGCAGGGAGTATGACCAGCTCACGAAGGGTGATGGACGGATGAATTCGGCGGCGGTTTCATCGTAAGAGTGGTTCCTCAGGCTCCTCAAGAGAAGAAAAAACTGGCGAGATAAACTAGCCTCCACACTGAAAACAAAGCGGCCGGCCTCCCCGACAAGGTCGGGGTAAACGACAGGCCGGCCCCTACACGGAAGAATCAAGAGGCTGGGCTGAAGGCTCGGCTTGAACCGCACAGCTACGAACGGAACTAAAGCGAAACCTTGACAGCTTGAAATAGTCGGCCTACGCTCGCGCGGCTTGCAAATTGGCGCGATGCATTCACGAGTGGAGGCTATCCCATGAAAAAACTGAGAAGAGATAGGCGCGGGGAAACGGTGCGTTTGGCGCGAGCTCGCGCGGCGTTTGCGTGCATGGGGTTGTGGGCGGCGATAATCTTGCCAGCGCGAGCGGCGGCGGCGAAGAACCATGAAGTCACACTGGAGCGCAACGTGGCGGCGAAGATGCGCGATGGGGTGACGCTGCGCGCGGATATTTACCGGCCGAAGGCGGAGGGGAAATTCCCCGTGCTGCTGGTGCGCACGCCATACGACAAGAGGAACGAAACGAATTTTGGATTGAAAGGTGCGGCGCGCGGTTACGTGGTGATCGCTCAGGACGTGCGCGGGCGGTTTGAGTCGGAGGGGGAATGGTACACGTTCAAGAACGAGTCGCAAGACGGTTACGACACGGTGGAGTGGGCGGCGGCCCTTCCGTATTCGAATGGGAAGGTGGGGATGTTCGGCGGATCGTACGTGGGCGCAACGCAATTTCTGGCGGCGTTGGCAAAGCCGCCCCACCTGGCGGGGATTTGCCCGACGGTGACGGCGTCGAATTATCACGATGGCTGGACGTATCAGGGCGGAGCGTTCGAACAGTGGTTCAACGAATCGTGGTCGAGCGGACTGGCGGAAAACACCATGCGGCGGCGCGCGGAGCAAAGATACGATGCGCTTGGGGGGACCAAGGTGCTGCCGCTGAATTCCTATCCAGTGCTGGAACCACCTTCGGGAGAAGGGATCGCGCCGTATTTCAAGGATTGGCTGGCGCACCCGAATTACGACGATTATTGGAAGCAGTGGTCGATCGAGGATCACTACGTGCAGGTTGAAGTACCGGTGTTGAATATCGCGGCGTGGTACGACATTTTTCTGGGCGGCTCGCTGAAGAATTACATGCGGCTGAAAACGGACGGCGGGACGGAAGCGGCGCGCAAGGGGCAACGGCTGGTCGTTACAGTCGGAGGGCACGCGGGACAATCGAGCACCGGAAAAGTGGGCGCCGTGGAGTTTGGCAGCAAATTGCCGCTGGATATGGATGAGTTGACGCTGCGGTGGTACGACTGGCTGTTCAAGGGAGAAGCGAATGGGGTGGAGAAAGAAAAGCCGGTGAAGATTTTCGTGATGGGAAGAAATGAGTGGCGCGAAGAAGACGACTGGCCGCTGGCGCGCACGAAAAATACGAAGTATTACCTGCATTCGGCGGGGGTGGCGAACGGGATTGCGAGCAACGGGACATTGAGCACGGTACCGCCCGCGGAGGAAAAGTCCGACACATATGTTTACGATCCGAGCGATGCGACGCCGACGATTGGGGGGCCATTGTGCTGCGGGGCACTGCCGACAGGGATTGGTCCAGAAGACCAGCGGCCGGCGGAGGCACGCAGCGACGTGCTGGTGTACACCACGCCGGCGTTTGGGAAAGATACCGAAGTGACAGGGCCGCTTTCGCTGGACTTGTACGTGAGCAGCTCGGCGGTGGATACGGATTTCACGGGGATGCTCGTGGATGTTTGGCCGAATGGGTTTGCGCAGAGCTTGACGAGCGGGATTCTGCGGATGCGTTACCGGAATTCGCAGGAGAAGCCGGAACTGGCGAATCCGGGCGAGACGTATCACATCGCCTTGGACTTGTGGGCGACCAGCAATGTGTTTCTCGCGGGACACAAGCTGCGGCTGGAAGTTTCCAGCGGCAATTTTCCGCGCTTCGATCGCAACCTGAACACCGGCGAAGAGCAAGCGCGAGCGACGCGTATGGTCAAAGCAACGAACGTGATTTTTCACGATAAGGCGCATCCTTCGGCGCTGATCGTGCCGGTGGTTCCGTGACTCCTGATTGGTGCATCGTGACGGCCACCCGCCCGGCCTCCAGACTCGGTCAATCCCACTGATACGCCGTCTCCGTCTCTGTAGGACGGCTTACCGTTTATCTGGGGAAGGTACCTTCGCCGGTGGGAACGATGGCAAAAGCTCTGGCGGAGGTGCGGCTTTCAACTGCTCCAACTGCATCTGCACATTGGCCCAGGCCTTGACGTTGCGCTTTGTAGCATAGGGGGCGTCAGGCTCGGAAAAGAAGTGGAGCAACTCCTCGC
>JBGPIX010000465.1:0-3606 GCA_041485085.1 Candidatus Acidiferrum sp. | reverse complement strand
TTCAACTTCGTATCGTATTTGGTTCTCATCGGAAGTTAACTCCTTCGAGGGCGGGCATCTTTTTTCGTGGGCTTTGCAGACTTGCGCTTTTTTTTCGCTGGGGAGAGATCGTTTGGTTGGCGCGCTTCCTCGAACATCCGCAATCGTTCCGCGGCGCGGCCGCCAGGGGGTTCGGGTGTCTTTTGGCCAGGACGTCTTGTCATCTCGCTCTCCGAGCTATTGATCGGGCTGCGAAACTTCAGTCCGGACGGCGATGGAAGATCGGTTGCTGTTCCTGGTGCCGCGGACTATCCGGCAAGTGGACCAGAGTTCTCAGTTCGACTCTGTGCTTTTGCGAAGGTGATTGATTGTCGAATCCTTCACCATTTATCTTAAGATGTCAAGCAGAAAGCCACGTCACCACTCATGGCAACCTATGTATGGCTGGGATGGAGTGCTGGCACTCTTATTTTCCGAGAAGTTGACGGGCATAAGCTGGCGCCTTACCCGCGTCTTCGTGCTTGAAATACGCGTAAACATCGATGCCCTGGCCGAGCCATGCGTCAAAACGTTTTTTCCACGCCGCAATTTGCTTCGTAGTGTAGTTTTCAAGGCGCAGGCGCGCGTAAGTGAAGCCGGTGGTGAGCACGTCAGGGGGTGTTTGCTTTTCGGTTTCAGACAAGCACAGCGCGGTCTCGTGCCGGCGAAGAACGGCGTAGGTTTCCTCGGTGTACCAGGACGGGTGCCGTACCTCAAAGGCGAAAAGAAAAGCGGGCGGGCGAAGAGCGAGAAAGTCTTCCAGCAGCGGACGGTCAAATTTGAAATTGGGCGGGAGCTGAACGAGGATTGGCCCGAGATGGTTGCCGTCGTTCAGAACGCTGGCGACTTCCAGGAAACGCTTCAAAGTTGCTTCGCACCCGCGCAGCCTCTGGATGTGCGTGATTTTCTGGTTGGCTTTTAAGGCGAAGCGGAACCCTTCGGGCACGCTCTTCACCATGTTCAAGAGCGCGTTCTCAGTGGGCATGCGATAGAAAGTGTAGTTGATTTCAACCGTGGAAAACTGCTTGGCGTAGAAGCCGAGCATCTCCCGGTCCGGCAGCTTCTCCGGATAAAAATTCCCCTTCCACTCTTTGTAGGAGTAGCCAGAAGTCCCAACAAGAAGCCGGCCTTCGCGAGGAATGGTGCACCTCCGTTCCCTGGCATTTAATCACAGCCGCCGCGCGCTGGAAAAGACGAACTGCGCACTGATGTTGCAATTATGATCCCTTCTTTGTTCTTGGCGGCACGCGGCTGCTGAGAATTTCGATGGCTTGCTCGAGGCTTTGGCGCCGTTTCCAGAAATCGTCCCAGAGGTCGCCTTTTTCTTTGAGCCGGGCAAAGATGGTTTTGATGTTCAAGATTTCGGGCCGGAGGCTTGCTCGCAATTCGCGCGGCAAGATGGGGGCGGAAACGGGAGCTTTTGGAAACGCGCGCACAGCGTAGGGGGCGGCCAGCGGGCGGCCATGAGCATTTTGCTGGACGTCAATCAGGATGCGGCCTACGGGGCGCCGCGCGACGGACCGCTCGTTGGTTACGAGATTGGGGTGCTCAGCGGTTACCGTGCGCGCGACGATCTCGGCGAAAGTTCGCAACTGTTCGTACGTATAGACGGGCTCGACGGGAATATAAAGATGGATTCCCGTTGCGCCTGAAGTTTTCAGGAAGCTCACCAAGCGCAATTCTTCCAACTTTTCATGGAGGGCTCTGGCGACCGCGACTGCAACTGAGAAATCGGTGCCTTCGGAAGGATCGAGGTCGAAGAAGAAGTAGTCGGGATGATCGGGATCGGCGTGGCGGTTGGACCAGGGATTGTGGTCGATGCAGCCGAGGCCGGTTAAAAAGAGAAGGGAAGCACGGTCATTGGCGGTCGCGTAATGGATTGCTTCCCCTTTCTTCTCCGAATCAATCGGCACGGTTTTGAACCACTCCGGCAGGCCTTCGCGCAGATCTTTTTGAAAGAAAGCCTGGCCTTTGATTCCGTCCGGATAACGCCGGAGAACCAGAGCGCGGTCGCGCAGAAACGGCAGAATAAAGTCCGCCACGCGGTAGTAGTAAGCGAGCAGATCCCGCTTCGTGAAGCCGGACTCTGGGAAATAGATTTTGTTCAGATTGCTGAGCCGGAGGCGCTTGCCGTCGAGTTCGATGGTGACCGTTTCCGAGCGGCCCTTGAATAACTCAGCCTCGATCTGGGCCGTTGTGTTGAGAACCCGCCCAACGACCTCGGGGGCCCGAACTATGGTTGGAGCGGCAAGGGCAGGAGCGACCTCGTTCTCCCATTGGCAGTCCGTGGGACGCGCGTCCTCGCGAAGCGCGAGGAATACAGGGTGGCGCAAGGAACGCTCCTGGGTCCACCCGCTGAACTTGACACGCGCAACAAGGTCGGGAGAAACCCAGGATGGTTTTTCGTTGGTTTCGGGCACGGCATCAAATGGGCAAGCGGAGGCTGCCCGCTCTTTCAATTCGCGGCGCAGTTCTTCCAGTTTTTTCGCGTCAAATCCGCTGCCGACGTGCCCGATGAACCGAAGTTTCTTGCCCTCGTATAAACCCAGCAGCAAGGAGCCGAGAGGAATCGCTGGTGTGCGCGCCGCGGTCCAGCCGCCGATGACCGCATCGAGCGTTTGCGTCACCTTCAGCTTCAGCCAATTCATGCTGCGATCGGAAACATACCGGCTGTCGGCCCGCTTTGCCACGATGCCTTCCAGGCCGCTTTCCTTGGCCAGCGCGAAGAGTTCCTTTCCATGCTCCAATTGATGATCGGCGTAGCGAATGCGCGCGGACCCATGCAGTAGCCGCTGCAAGAGTTGCTTGCGTTCGAGCAGAGGCGCTTCGCGAAGATCGTATCCGTCGCAGTAAAGAAGATCGAAGGCGAAGTAAACCACCGGTATTTGCGAAACCAGATTCTCACCTGGGGAGCGCACATGCATACGTTCCTGCAAGCGTCCGAAGTCGCTATGGCCACGAGAATTCAAGGCGACGATTTCCCCATCAAGAATCGCTTGGCGGGCAGCTAAAGACTGGGGAAGAGAAGCGAGTTCCGGGTAGCGCCCGGTGATATCCGCGCCTGTGCGTGAGCGAAGCGTCAAAGTGCCATCGTCAATTCTGGCTAACGCGCGCACCCCGTCCCACTTGATCTCAAAGAGCCAGCCGGGATCGGAGAACGGCTGCTCGGTGAGCGTTGCGAGCATGGGTTCCACGCGAGACAGCATCGCAGTTTTGCGTGCGCCCTCAACTTCACTCGCTTGAATCGGAACGGGCCTGCGTTTCGGCGGAAGTTCCTCCTTGATTTCGTCGATGGTCCGGCCGGTCAGCACGGATCCGTCGTGCTGTTCGATGTTCCAGGCGGAATCTTCGGTGGCGTCCTTGTGCTTGATCATCAGCCATTCGTTGCCCTTTTCGCTCTGCTTCAGCTTCACCAAGACAAAGCTGCCCCGCAATTTTTCCCCGTTCAAGCTGAACTTGATTTCTCCCTTTCCCAATTGCTTCAGCGCGTCGAGATTGCCTTCCACACGAAAAGTCCCGCGGTCCCAGACCATGACCGTTCCTGCGCCGTAGTTGCCCTCGGGGATTTTCCCCTCGAAGTTGGCATAG
>JBGPIX010000464.1:0-3616 GCA_041485085.1 Candidatus Acidiferrum sp. | reverse complement strand
TCGCAAGTATCTCGTATTCGTCGGAACGTACACGACTAAAACGGAGAGCAAAGGAATTTACGGCTACGAATTTGACGCGGATACCGGGAAGCTAACGCCAAAGGGTGTTGCTGCGGAAACGCCGGACCCTTCGTGGGTCGCCGTGCACCCCAATGGAAAGTTTGCGTATGCCGCGAATGAGGCAGGCAAAGCAAGCACCGTGAGCGCTTTTGCAGTGGATGCAAAGAGCGGAAAGCTTGCGCTGCTGAATCAGATGCCGTCGCTCGGCGAGGACCCGTGCTATTTGTCGTTCGACAAAACCGGCAAGTTCGTTTTCGTTGCGAACTACAGTTCGGGAACGATTGCGGTTTTCCCGATCTTGGCGGATGGGCAGTTGGGAGAACACACTGCGCTCATGAAAGACCAGGGCGCTACGGGTCCGAACAAAGAGCGCCAGGAAGCGCCGCACGCGCACTGGATTCAGACGTCACCGGACAATCGCTTCGCGCTAGTTTCGGACCTTGGCTTGGATGAAGTGCTGGTCTACAAGTTCGATGCCACGAGCGGCGCGCTTACGCCGAATGAACCCGCGTTCGCCAGATTGAAAGCTGGATTTGGACCGCGGCACGCCGTGTTTTATCCGAACGGAAAATTCATTTTTGTGGTGAGCGAACTTAGCTCAACGGCGAGTTCGTTCGCGTACGACGTGAAAAAAGGGACGCTCAAGGAAATTGGAACGGTGTCGACATTGCCCCCCGGATTTTCTGGCCGGAATGACGTGGCCGAAGCTGCCGTGCACCCCAACGGAAAGTTTCTCTACGTCTCGAACAGGGGAAACGACAGCATTGCGATTTTTTCCATCGATCCGGGAAATCGAAGTCTCGCGCCGACCGGCGGGATTCCCACGGGCGGGAAGGAGCCGCGGCATTTTGCCATCGACCCTACAGGCAAATTCCTCTTGGCCGAAAACCAGTTTTCGAACAACATCGTTGTTTTCAAGATCGATCCCGCCACGGGCGGCCTGAGCCCTACTGGGCAAGTGGTTGATGTGCCTTCGCCCGTGGACTTAACATTCGTCACCGCTGAGTAGCTCGCTGCGTTACAATCCGCCTTCGCATTCATGGCATTTCGGGAGAGACAAATGATGGATTCATGGAAAGTGCGTGCGGTCGCGATGGGGAGTTTCCTGCTGCTCGTCTTTTTTTCCGCAGCGGGCGCGGTTGCGGCCGGTGACGAAACTGCTCCGGCCCGCGATCCGAAGCAAGCGGTCGACGAGGCCTACACGGCCAAAATCCAAAAGTACACCACGGCGCCGTATTTCACGTCACCGCTCGTCAATTACCTCCCTGCGTCCAAGAACGTGCCGACTCCCGAAGCGGTGCTTGGGGACGTCGCCGGCGCACCCGGCGTGCTGCCCTACGCCGAAGAGGTGTACAAGTACATGCGAATGCTGGAAAAGGCCAGCCCGCGCGTAAAAGTCTTTTCGATCGGCACGACGGAAGAAGGACGCGAGATGATCGCCGTGGCCATCTCCTCGCCCGAGAATTTGAAAAATCTGGAAGAGAATCGCGCGCGGCTCGCAAAGTTGGCCGATCCGCGATTGATCAAGCTAAATGATGCGGAAGCCGACAAACTCGTCGTGCAAGCCGTGCCTGTTTACTACATCACTGGAACGATCCATTCCCCGGAAACCGGCGCGCCCACCGCGCTGATGGAGCTGGCCTACCGCCTGGCCGTCGACGAGAGTCCGTACATCCGCGAGATCCGCGACGGCATGATCACGCTGATCACCCCGGTGGTCGAAGTGGATGGCCGCGACCGTATGGTCGATATTTACAAATGGCATCTCGCGCATCCGAAGGATTTCTTCCCGCCGCTGATCTACTGGGGCAAATACGTCGCGCACGACAACAATCGCGACGCCATGGGCGTCACGCTCAAGCTTACCGAAAATGTACTAAACACTTACGTCAACTGGAAAGCCCAGGTGCTCCACGATCTCCATGAGTCCGTGCCGTATCTTTATGACAACACTGTTGGCGATGGCCCTTACAACGCGTGGGTAGATCCGATTCTTACCGACGAATGGCAGATGATTGGCGCGCGCAACGTGGCGGACATGACCAAGTTCGGCATGCCGGGTGTGTTTACCCACGGCGATTTTGACACCTGGTCTCCCGGCTATTTGATGTTCATCGCTGCAATGCACAACGGCATCAGCCGGCTGTATGAGACCTTCGGCAACGGGAACGCGGACACGCAGGAACGCACGCTTGATCCCGAAGAGTACGCCCGCACGTGGTGGCGCCAGAATCCGCCGCTTCCCAAGGTGCTCTGGTCGCAGCGCGACAATAATAATTACGAACAGACCGGTCTTCTCACCTCGCTCCACTATTTCAATGAGAACAAGCGGCTCTTCCTCAAGAATTTCTATCTGAAGGCCAAACGCTCGGTGATGAAACCGTCCGCCGAAGGTCCGGCTGCCTACGTATTGCCAGCCGACGAATCACGCCCCGGTTTGCAGGCAGAGTTGCTGCGCGTCCTGCAGAAGCAAGCGGTGGAAATTTCGCGCGCCAAGTCGGCGTTCACGATTGCCTTGCCGGTCAAAAAGGAAAAACCGAAAAAGGACGCGAAGGATAGCAAGGAGCCCGAGAAGGAAAAAAAGCCGGAGCCCACCACAAGAGATTTCCCCGCTGGCAGCTACATTGTCCGCATGGACCAGCCTTACGCGCGCATCGCTGATGCCTTGCTCGATCATCAGTACTGGAGCCCGGATGATCCGCAGAAAACTCCATACGATGACACGGGCTGGACGTTTGGTGAGCTTTTCGGCGTACAAGTTGCGCGCGTGACTGATTTGAAAGTTCTCGACGTGGCCATGGAACGCGTCACGGAAATTCACGCCCCCGGCGGCGTGAAAGGCGATGGCACAGTCTTTGCGATTAACAACAATGCCGAGCCTGCGCTCGCTACGCTCCGTTACAAACTCAAGGACGCAAATGTGGAAGCCGCCGAGGAACCGTTCGAAAGCGGCGGAAAAAAGTTCAACCGCGGCTCGTTTGTTATTCGAAACGCAGGCCGCGCGGATCTCGATCGCGCTGCGGCGGATCTTGGCTTGCAGGCAGTCGCGCTCGGAGTTGCTCCCAGCGTAAAGACCCATCCCGTCCGCGCTGCGCGCGTGGCTTTCGTGCACACGTGGCTCAGCACGCAAACGGAAGGCTGGTGGCGGCTGGCGCTCGACGATCTGAAAATTCCCTACGACTACATCAGCACGCAGACGATTGCGAAGATCGACGACCCTAACGCCAAGTACGACGTCATCCTCTTTCCCCCAGTCGGCTTCTTCAGCGGCACCACTGCCATCATCAATGGCATTCCTACCGCGTGGGGAAATCCGCTGCCGTGGAAGAACACACCGGAAACGCCGAACCTTGTCGGAAAAAACGACTCCACGGATGACATGCGGCCAGGCCTTGGCTGGGATGGTCTCGCCAAACTGCAAGCTTTTGTGCAGAAGGGCGGAGTGCTGCTGACTGCGACGGACACTTCCCGCTTCGCCACGGAGATCGGCCTCGTCACCGGCGTTAGTGCGCACGCTTCGGAGCGCATGAAAATTGTCGGCTCCGTCCTCGGAACG
>JBGPIX010000463.1:0-3630 GCA_041485085.1 Candidatus Acidiferrum sp. | reverse complement strand
CTCGAAGATAAGCTGAAGAAAAGCGGCGGGCTATTCCTTCAGTTGCTGCGCGAAGTTCCGGGCGAACTTACTCCCCGCTTGGTGCAATTTCATAAGCTCGGACGATAAAACGGTTGGGAGCGTGCCCGAGGTAGTCGAATGGGAAGCAAGTGACCAGGGTAAGTTCATGCCTGTCCGAAGAGTTTAAGACCTCGATGTCTGTCGGCGCGACCACGCTCGTTGATTCCACCCGATACTGAACTTCCTTTCCTCCAGACGTCCGCAGAGTAATGACATCTCCCACCCGGATGTTGCGAAGCGGGCGGAAGAAAGTGTCGCGATGTCCCGCAAGTGCGACGTTGCCCCATTCTCCCGGGAGCGGAGAATCGGGGAGGTGGACAACTCCTCGGCGCAGGAGGGCGAGAGAGTCGCCGTGGAGAATGACAGCTCGGAGCGCCAAACTTGGTATCTCGATCTGACCGACGACCTCTCCGTTCGTCAAGAGGTGTGGCTCAGCAAGAGGGGCGGTGTGATTGAATTGGCGCAGCTGAACTGCTTGAAACACTTCCGCGTCCGTAATGACGTATCCGGCATAGCCCGCGGCGATGACACCCACCAGCAGAAAGAAATACGAGGCGAAACGGATGGCCCGCAGGATGGAAGCGCGCGCGCCCGCCGAGGCGTGGATCGCGACATTCATTGCCGGCCTGCGTCTGGTAGCGTTGACAGCGATTCCCCACTAGGTGCCATGTATCCTGCCCGGGTTCGCACGCGAAGCCGGCCACGATCCGGGGCAGCAACTTTTACGGTAAGCCTTCTGAATGAACCCCCGTTCGGCCTTCTTTCTGGTGAGTATCCCAGCGTGTACTGTTCCCGGAGGTCTCGGGCGATGGCTTTGGCTATTTCAGAAATGTTCTGCCCGGTTTGCGGAAAGAACGCAATCCCGCCAGTTTCCTTGCAGAGCCTCTCAAGAGCTCGTGGGTCTTCTTCGTCCGAACTCCCCACCAAGCCGATGGAATAAATGACCGCGTGAGCCTGCCGTGCCATGGTCAATACGTCGGAGAATTTGTGGCGGCTGGCATTATCGCCGCCGTCGCTGACGATGATGAGTGCTTTTTTGTCCCGCTTGCCCAGGGCCAGGTGATTCAGGCCCTCCGCGACGGCGTCATACAGCGCGGTCTGCCCCCTGGCCGATACTGACGACACAGCCCTCTCCAGAATTCGTGCATCACTTGTGAAAGTCCTTCCACCCAGCGACTCAACCGTGACGTTGTCGCTGAAATCCACGACGAACATTTCATCTTCCGGATTGCTCGAATCCGCAAAAGTAGATGCGGCAGCAGCTACCTCGATCAGTTTGGGACCCATGCTCCGGCTGCGATCCACGATAATACCGGCCGTCACCGGAGTATCTTCTTCCAGGAACAATGTGACGTTCTGAAGTCTTCCTTCTTCGTAAACGCGGAACTGTTCTCTCCGTAACCCGGAGACAAATACCCCATTTGAATCCGTGACGCTTACAGGAAGGACGACAAGGCTTGTGGAAACGGAAATCTTTGCCTGCCGGGAGACATCCGGCGAGGCAGGAGCAGATTGAGGGCGCAAATCAACCTGGAACAGTAAGAAGAATAAAATCGCCGGAAGGATGCGAAACCCGAGGTGCGCTTTCAGAAAATTTGGCTCACGGATGCTCTTCATGGTGAAACCTCCCCGCGCCGCAGGCCGGGGAACTTCCTCGGCCCGCGAGGCGAAGAGTGGGGCTGATCTATGAGAGTTGCTTTGCAAGCAGCTTCAAGCCCAAGGCCAGGCCAATGAAGGCCACGCCCAGAAGCCCGATCAACGGAATCGAACTGCCAGTCTTAGGCAACTCTTTGGCTACAGTCACAGGCGCTGGAGCCGGAGTTTCCGGATGGTGCAACGGAAGCACCTGGATTGCCTCGGTTACAGGCTCTTCCTTATTTTCCGGCGTAATCGCGACGAGCGGAACCGTCTTCAGAGTGCTTTCGGTAGGCTCGACAGTTTCCGCAGGCACGATCTCGTGTGACGCTTGGGCTAGCTGGATGGCCCTGGCCTTCGGATAAACGAATTCTTGTCCAAAGTTGTCGCCGGGATAGAACCAAGCCCTTAGGGCCTCCGGTGAATCGCCAGGCCTCTCACGGAACTTGATGACTGTTTCGTCCTTTGGTTCCAACCTGTAATTGGGGACTGCAAGGATAGTCGTAATCAGTTGTGAGCCGTCCTCGTTCCAGATCTGGACGATATGACGATAGGACGGGGAGTCCAGCAGCCTGAATGTATAGGTCCCGGCGGGAAGCACTTTCCCCGGGATTTCGATGGGCTGACTAAAGGTAAGGATAGTTTTCTTGTTCCATTTGTCTGCTCGAACCGGATTCAGGAACGTGCCGGCAAGCAGAGAGAGGGCAAGTCCCATTAAGATCACCTTAAAGAAACGCATACAAATTCCTCCTAACCACGTGGCCGGAGAACTGGCACGAGTCGGATTCATCCGGATCGCCAACACCATGTTGACGGGTACCTCGCCATTGTTCCGGCCAGTAGCCTTATCTTTGGTGCGTTCAAAGGATGAGTCAGTGCGTTGGGTCACGCCTTGATGTGATGAGGCTTACGGTGATACTCCCCGCGATGCCGGTAACACGAAACAAATCATGTGTTTGGCAGGTGCAGTTTCATCTATCGCGGCCACAGCCACCCGAAGGTGCCGGCCGTCAGCAAAGCATAGATCAAGCCATCGAAGGACTCCTTGAAGACCATGCTCCACGGCTGTCCCTTCCAGATGCCGTTCACTAGGGGCCCCAGGCCGTAAGTCATGAACGCGACACTGCCGGCCACGCGAAACACGGCCAGATAGTGCGCACCGGGCGCAACGGTGCGTCCAGTGAGATAAGCAACGAACAATCCTAAGAGCAGACAGTAGGCGAACCACAGGCTTAAAAACTTCCCCATCGCCGGAGGGGCGCTTGGATAAATGGTCAGGAACCCTACTGGTCCCTGTTTGTACTTTTCCTGCATGGCCGGCGTGTTCATGTCCTTATGCGTGCAGAACGGAAAATGATAGAGACCCTGAGTCAGGCCTGCGGGACGCAGAGCGGCCAGAAGCTTGTCCTCTTCGGGGAGCTGGCGGTAGTCGCTCTGGTGATACTTCAGCACCATGTGAATGAGCGAGCTGGCCACGAACACGATGACGGCAGCGAGCAGGATAGGGAGCAACAGGGCAGTGAGAGGAACCATGCGCAGCCTCCTTGGAAGCAAAGATCAATGCGGGAAGTTAGGCGCGAGGCTACCTCTGAAAATGCTTGCGGTCAAGCGCGTAGATTCACAGGAATGGACCCAACTTTTCGACTAATGTTAAAAAAGAGCTTGACATATTCCCATATGGGAATGTAATGTAAGGCCTATGGCACGAGCGGCCACAACTTCGGATGCCTTCAACGCGGTGGCCGAACCGCGCCGGCGGGAAATCCTGAACTTCATTGCGCTGCAGGAACGTCCAGTGGGAGAGATTGTTGACTCCTTGGGGATGGAGCAACCGTCGGTGTCGAAGCACTTGCGTGTATTACTCGAGGTGGGCTTGGTCAATGTGCGGCGCGACGGGCGTCGCATGCTCTATCGCACCAACGCCGAGGCCATCCG
>JBGPIX010000462.1:0-3639 GCA_041485085.1 Candidatus Acidiferrum sp. | reverse complement strand
GCTGATTCGGTAGTCTTCGATTCCTCGACGGTGATGACGCCTTCTGGTCCGACCTTTTCATACGCATCGGCAACCAATTCGCCTATGGCCGGGTCGTTGTGGGCAGCTATGGTAGCAATCTGTGCCTTTTCCTTACGGCTGGAAACAGGCCGGGAAAGACCCTTTAACGCTTTTACGGCAACAATCAGTCCCCGGTCCAAACCGCGCTTCAGATCCACTGCGCTCGCGCCTGCTGCAACATTGTGCAGTCCTTCGGCGAAAATCGCGTGTGCCAGGATGGCCGCGGTACTTGTCCCGTCGCCGACCGCTTCTCCCGTTCGCTCCGCAGCCTCCCGGATCATTTGCGCTCCAAGGTTCGCTTCCGGGTCCTCAAGCTCCACTTCCTTGGCGATCGTGATCCCGTCGTTGCAAACGATCGGTCTTCCCCATTTCTTCTGAATCAGCACGCATTTGGACTTTGGCCCAAGGGTGATGCGAACGGCGTCCGCCAGCGCAGTGGCACCGCTGAGCACCTTCTCACGTGCCGCGGATCGAAAGAGCAATCGTTTCGCAGCCATCGCGGTCCTCCTATTCGAGATCTTATCTTTACCCTCGAATCAGCTGGCTTCAGCCGGTCCGGTTCAATTTACGGTTTGTGAGAAGGACCAGACACTCGGCCGTTACGCCGCGGCCGCCTTCACTTCGCGCTTTGCATCGGCCTTTCTCAACAGGATTTCCAGAAACACACCTTTGAACTGTGCGGTGACCCTCGACGGATCGATTTCACAAGGCAGGTTGCACACATGGAAGATCATTTCCCCATGTGGATACGACCCGCCCCCCGCGGTGGTAGTGGCAGCGCCTTCTCTTTCAGCACGCGGTTTACCGCAAATAGTGAGTTGGCGGGGCGCAACCCAAATCTCGATCGTATCTTCCTCGAAAACAATTGCGTCGGTGCCCATCCACAGAGTGCCGTCGACGCTCATTCGGCCAGAAACGCAAGGCCGCACCAGTTCGGCCTCCGCTTGACGCCAATCTTCCAGGTCATGCCAAGATGCAGAACCGCGACGTTCAAAAACTTTATACGCCCGGCGCGCAACCGCTTCGTGCACTCTGCGCGTTTGTTCGCTTGCATCTACGGCCATGATCTTTACGTTTTCGCCAGTTCTTGAGTGTTTCTTACCTGCTTCTAGAACCATGGCCAGCCTCCTGGATATCCCCTATGTCTCCACCCACATGCTCCTCCCGGCGGATTCGGTGCCGATATGAGAGCAGTCACAGGAGGCTGTGACGCCGCGCACAGATACAAAAGATCTAAATACGGAAACTTGTATTTCGCTGCTTACAGTTGGGGACTAGGACGGCAATGAAGGTCGCCTTGCTGGCACGTCAGACAAATCTCCAATGTCTTCCCAAACGCCAAAGAGTGAAGCCATGAAATCGCCTTACACGTTGGATTTTTCCGATATCCGCATGAGTGACGTACCACGCGTCGGCGGCAAGAACGCATCTCTGGGCGAACTATTTGCCGCCCTGGGGTCGAAAGGAGTTGGCGTGCTCGACGGGTTCGCCACCACGACCGATGCGTACTGGCGGTTGCTCGATGAGCAGGGCTTGCGGTTGAAGCTGGAGCAGATCTTTTCGGATTTAGATCCCGAAAACTTGACGGATTTGGCCGCGAAAGGCCATGAGAGCCGGACCCGAATCCTCGAGACACCTCTTCCTGAGACTCTTCGATCGGCGGTTCTCCAGTCTCACCGGGCGTTGATTGCACGGCTCGGGCGCGAGCCAGCGATGGCCGTGCGTTCCTCAGCTAGCGCAGAGGATCTGCCGGAAGCGTCGTTCGCCGGTGCCGCAGAAACATTTCTCAATGTGCGGGGCGAGGATGCATTACTGCGTGCCGTCCACCAATGCTTCGCCTCGCTTTTTACGGACCGTGCCATAAGCTATCGTGCCCGCCAGGGCTACGCCCAACTCAAGGTCGCTTTGTCAGTAGGTGTTATGCCGATGGTGAGGTCCGATTTGGCGTCTTCCGGAGTGATCTTCACACTCGACACCGAGTCCGGATTCCGCGACGTCGTCACTGTCACGGGCACGTATGGTCTGGGAGAATTTATTGTCCAAGGGGTTGTTACTCCGGACGAATGGCTCGTCTTCAAGCCCACCATGGTCAAAGGCTATGAATCGATTGTTGGGAGGAGGCTGGGCTCAAAAGAAGTGAAGTTGGTTTACGCAACGGGTACCCGCTCGACACGAAGCGAGGCAACGCCGGCGCGAGACCGGGCTCGCTACTGCCTTTCTGATTCAGAAGTTTCTCAACTCGCACTCTGGGCGTGCCTGATCGAGGAGCACTATTCCAAGCTCGCCCAGCAGCCTCGACCCATGGATATCGAGTGGGCCAAAGATGGGTTGACCGGCCAGCTGTACGTCCTGCAAGCCCGCCCGGAAACCGTGCACGCGGCCAAACGAATCCAGGCGTCGGCAGATGTATATCGGCTAGAGGTGAAGCCCGGCACGCCGCTGGTGGTAGGCCAAGCGGTTGGAGAAAAGATTGGCGCCGGCCGCGCTCATGTCGTGAGCGATGTGAGCAAGCTGCAAGAGGTCCAACCGGGAGAAATACTGATAGCTCAAAATACCGATCCCGATTGGGAGCCCGTGATGCGGCGGGTTGCCGCCATTGTAACGGATCAGGGCGGAAGAACGGCTCATGCCGCCATTGTTTCCCGAGAGTTCGGGATTCCATGCATCGTCGGAACAGGCGATGCCACGCGAGTCCTTTCGACCGGCAGGGACGTGACGGTCTGCTGTTCGGAGGGAAGCGAAGGCCATGTCTATGACGGGCGCCTGCCCTACGAGATCGACCATGTGGATGCGGGAGCCGTTCCCGCGACCCGAACGAAAATCATGCTCATCGTTGGTGATCCGAGCCAGGCGTTTCATCTCGCCGCCATTCCCAACCAAGGCGTGGGGCTGGCACGGATCGAGTTCATCGTGACAAATCACATCGGCATCCATCCAATGGCCCTAGTACAGTTCCCCAATCTGAAGGACCTAAAGCAACTCAATGACATTCGGAACCGGATCGCTGAAGAAGACCCCCGAGAATTCTTCATCCGGCGGTTGAGCGAAGGCATTGCGCAGATTGCTGCAGCTTTTTATCCGAAGCCCGTCATCGTTCGCACCAGCGACTTCAAAACCAACGAGTACGCACGCTTGCTCGGAGGAGCAGAGTTCGAGCCTAAAGAAGAAAATCCCATGATTGGGTTCCGCGGGGCGTCACGCTATTACGACGCGCGCTATGCTCCGGGCTTCGCTCTGGAATGCGCTGCTTTGGCCCGGGTGCGGACCAAAATGGGGCTTACGAACTTGAAAGTGATGATCCCCTTCTGCCGCACCGTCGAAGAAGGAAAGCGCGTGATCGAACAGATGGCGCAGTACGGCCTTCGACAAGCAGAAAACGGCCTGGAAATATATGCGATGTGCGAAATACCGGCGAATGTGATTTTGGCCGACGAGTTTCTGAAGATATTTGATGGTTATTCCATCGGTTCGAATGACTTGACACAGCTCACCCTCGGTTTGGATCGGGATTCCGCAACGGTCGCGCACTTGTTTGACGAAAACAACGAGGCAGTTCGCCGCATGATTGCTCAGGCGATC
>JBGPIX010000461.1:0-3730 GCA_041485085.1 Candidatus Acidiferrum sp. | reverse complement strand
CGGGTCCAACTTGCTGGGCTTGCTGATTTTTCAGGGCGCAATGTGGAAAGGATGGCAATCCATGATCACACTCCTCGAGGTACTGGCGATGGTGACGCTGGCGGGGCTGGGAGCGATGTTCTTCCGCCGGCGGATCCGGCGAGGTTCGGCGCTGGCGCTGGTCTTCGCGGGGTTGTGCACGCTGCTGGCGCTGCCGACGGGGGCTTCGGCGACGGAGTTCCGCAAAGGGGACAGCGTTACCGTTGCGAAAGAAGAGACGATCAAGGGCGACATGTACATTACGGGAGCGCGGCGGGCGCGGATCGAGGGAACGGTTGATGGAGACCTCATCGTCTTCTGCGAATCGCTGGACATCAGCGGTCATGTGACCGGAGACGTCATCAATTTTTCGCAGCGTGCGCGAATCAGCGGGCAGGTGGACGGAAACGTGCGTGGAGCCAACAACAGCCTGACGATCACGGGCACGATTGGCAAGAACGTGATGACGTTCGAGGAGACGCTGACGATCGATCCGAGCGGGAAAGTCGGGGGAAGCCTGACCAGTTTTGCCGCAAACCTCGGAATGGAGGGCAACGTAGGACGCGATGCGCTCCTTTTTACCGCGCATGCCAACCTGTCGGGAAAGATCGGGGGAGGAGTCCGGGCTAAGGGGGATTCGCTGATCATCGGCTCGACGGCAGTGATTGATGGGCCGGTACACTTCGAAGGCCACAGCCGGCCGGAGGTTTCCGCGTCGGCGAAATTGGCGTCGCCTGTAGAGTTTAAGCAGACGGAAAAGAGGGAGAGCTACCGAGAGAGCGGCTACTACGTCTGGCAAGTGATCTGGGCCGCGGCTTTTGTTTTGTTTGGGCTGGTGCTGTTCACGCTGATGCCGAAGTTTGCCCAGGATACGGTGGCGGCGGCGGAACAGTATGGAGTGACTGCGGGGTTGGGCGTACTGGTGCTGTTTGGCGTGCCGATCGCGGCGATCATCGCGTGCATTACGGTAGTGGGCCTGTTCATTGGCCTCTCGACGCTGTTCGTCTGGTACGCCTCGCTGTACTTCGCGCAAATCATCGTGGGTGCCGTGATTGGGCAGTGGCTGATGGGCCGGACAAGTGAGTTGTGGCCGTTGATCGGGCGGATGGCCGTGGGGCTAGCCATCGTAAGGTTGTGCACGACGATTCCGCACGTGGGCGGATGGGTGAAATTTGCCGCCATCCTGTGGGGTATCGGCGCCATTTCGCTGTCGCTCTACCGGCGCTTCCAGCCGGTGATAGCGCCAAGCGCACCGACTGCGCCGTATACGCCGCCGATGCCACCGAATACGACGGTGGGCGGGGTGATGCCGGCGTGAGAGGCAGTTGTTAGTTTCTAGTGCTTAGTTGTAAGTGAGGTAAGGATCGGAAGCGGTTGGATGTGAAAAGAATCACAAGGGAAAACAGAACGGGCCGGTCTGAGAATATCAGGCCGGCCCGTTGCCTTTTGCGGAGGCGGAAAAGTGGTTCGGGTTAGTGCTGGCGACTTCGGCGGAGAAGAAGGCCGAGGCGGCCGAGTTGAAAGTGTTCTCGATGGCCGCGAGCGGAGCGAGGGGAGAGGGGTATGTTATCGTAGCTGGTCCATCCATTCCGTTAGGCGAGAGGGAAGGCGGATTTCTGGCGAAGCGCGTGTCCAATTCGGCGGGGGATTCGGCGGGGGCGAAGGCAAAGCGCGCGGCGAAGGCTGCCGAACGCGAGTATGTACCCTTCGAGGATGACCCCACAGTGTCCGAAGACACTCCGGAGGGGGCTCCCGAGGCATCCTCCGATGGAGTGGCCAAGCCATCCATGCAAGAGGTGTTCGGCCCGGGCGGATTCCTCGAAAAATGCATGCAGGGCGGGTTTGACCCATCAACGGTCAGCTCCGACTACGAACATCGGCCCGGGCAACTGGAGATGGCGGAAATGGTGCACGATGCGTTTGAATCGCATCATCACGTCATCGTGGAAGCGGGCACGGGCACGGGGAAAACGCTGGCATATCTGCTGCCGGCGATTTGCAGCGGACGCCGCGTGGTGATTTCCACGGCGACGAAATCGCTGCAGGAGCAGCTCTATCAGAAGGACATTCCCTTCTTGCAGAAACACTTTGCGCCCAACCTGAAAGTGGCGGTGATGAAGGGGCGTTCGAATTTTCTGTGCCTGGCAAAGCTGCATCAAATGGCCGATCAGCCCATGCTGAAAGGGATGGAAGAGATCGATGCGTTCCGGCAGATCCGCGACTGGTCGAAACTCACGGAAACGGGCGACCGCGCGGAGTTGACGTTTCTCCCGGACGATTCGGATTTGTGGATGCGGATGGATGCGCGGCGCGACACCTGTACCGGGAAGAAGTGCCCGGAGTTCAATCAATGTTTCCTGACGGCGATGCAGCAGCGGGCCAAAGACGCGGACCTGATCATCGTGAATCATCATTTGTTCTTTGCGGACCTGGCGTTGAAGCAGGATGATTTTGGCAGCATTCTGCCGGAATACTCGGCGGTAGTATTCGACGAGGCCCACGAGATGGAAGACGTGGCCAGCGATTACTTCGGGCGGCAGATTTCAAATTACCGGTTTGAAGAGCTGGCGCGAGACGCCGATCAAACGATGCGGTTGCTGCATCTGGGCACGCCGTCGCTACTGCGAAAGACGCAGCGAATCCGGGAGCGCAGCCGTGGCTTTTTCGAATTGTTTCCGCCGCGCGACGGACGCTTTTCGTTCTTGAGGAACGAGCGAGAAGCATTTCTGGAGCAGAACCGCGAAGATTACGACGCGCTGGTATCCTCGCTGAAGAGCATGGAAACGGAATTTGCGGCGCTGGCGACCAAGCCAGAGGAATTGACGCGCATCGCGCGGCGAAGCTTCGAGCTGCGGCAGGAGCTTTCCTTCCTGTTCGAATCGAACGAGCGGAATTTCGTCTATTGGTACGAGCGAAGGAACAAAGGCGTTTTCCTTACGGCGACACCGATCGACGTCAGCCAGATTCTGCGGGAGCGGCTGTTCGAACAATTCGACACCGTGATTCTTACTTCCGCCACGCTCACCGTGGGAGGGCGCTTCGATTACATTCGACAACGGCTCGGAATCGATCACGCGAAAGATCGCGCGTTGCCGCCGGAGTTCGATTATCCCAAGCAGGTACTGCTGTATCTGCCGAGCAAGATGCCGGACGTTCGCGATGCCGGATTCCAGGCGAAGGCCGCGGATGAAATTGTGAAGTTGCTGGAGCTAAGCCAGGGACGGGCGTTTTGCCTGTTCACCAGTTATTCGCAGATGAATGATTTGTTCGAGCGAGTGCGTTCGCGCGTGTCCTTCCCGCTGTTATTGCAAGGCACGGCGCCACGGTCTGTACTGCTGGAACGATTCAAAAACACTCTGGCTGCAGTGCTCTTTGCCACGGCGAGCTTCTGGCAGGGCGTGGATGTGCCCGGCGAGCAGCTTTCCTGTGTGATCGTCGATCGGCTGCCGTTTGCGGTGCCGAGCGACCCGATCGTGGCGGCCCGGGTGAAGGCGCTTCAGGAAGACGGGCGCAACCCGTTTGCGGAATTTCAAGTGCCGCAGGCCGTTCTAGCGTTGAAGCAGGGTTTTGGGCGATTGATTCGCACGAAGACGGACCGCGGCGTGCTCGCGCTGCTGGATTCCCGGCTACAGCGGATGCCCTATGGTAAAATTTTCCTGGAGTCGCTTCCACGGTATCGAACGACGCATGAACTGGCCGATGTGGCCCGGTT
>JBGPIX010000460.1:0-3747 GCA_041485085.1 Candidatus Acidiferrum sp. | reverse complement strand
GACCGGGTTGCCGCCAAACGTGCTGAAAAATTCCATCCCGTTGTTAAACGAGTCGGCGATCTCCGGCGTGGTGATCACCGCCGCGAGCGGAAACGCATTCCCGATCGGCTTGCCGAGAACCACGATATCCGGAACGACGCCTTGCGTTTCGAATCCCCAGAAGTGCGTTCCCAGGCGCCCGAATCCAACCTGCACTTCGTCCGCAATGCACACTGCACCCGCACGGCGCACGTGGCGGTAAACCTCCGCCAGATAATCCGGCGGAAAAACAATCTGGCCGCCGACGCTGGGCAACGTTTCCGCGATATACGCCGCGATGGCACGGCCTTCGGCTTTCGTGCGCTCCAGGATCTCGGCAACGTGACTCGCATATTTTGCACCTGCCTGCTTGTCACCGCGCCGGTACGCGCCTCGATAGTCATCCGCCAGCGGAGCGACGTGTACCCAGGGCTTCTTGCCGCGGCCTCCAGGGCCGTCGAATTTGTAGGGGCTGATATCGATGAGCGTGTTGGTGTGCCCGTGGTAGGCGTGCTCCAGAACGATGATGTCTTCGCGCCCCGTATGTGTGCGCGCCAGCCTCAAAGCGAGCTCATTCGCCTCGCTACCCGAATTCACAAAAAAACAGACGCGCAGCGGCTTGGGTAGCAACCGTGTCAGTCGCTCCGCGTAACGATTCACGTTGTCGTGCAGATACCGCGTATTCGTATTCAGCAGCGCAAGCTGCTCTTGCGCCGCCCGGACCACACGAGGATGGCTGTGCCCCACCAGCGGCACGTTGTTGTAAACGTCCAGATACGCTCGCCCGGTATCGTCATACAAATACTGCATCCATCCGCGAGCAATTTTCAGCGGACGCTGATACGAGATGCTGAGGCTTTTCCCCAGCAAAGCGCGCCGCGCGGCCAGTGTTTCGTTAAGAGCAGGTTCTTTGATCGGAAAGTGATCCGCCGGAATTCCGAGAAGCAGATTCGGATCCGGCGAGAGGCCCGTCCACACGGCCCGCTGTGAAGCGTAAGCAACTCCCGGAAAATCAGCGCCCAATTCAAGCAGATCGAGAATAATTTGAAAATGGAGATGCGGCGCCCAGCCTCCGTTTTCTTCCGCCGAGCCGACGCGCGCGAATTGCTCGCCGCGTGCAACGGCTTGTCCCACCTTGAGGCTACCGAGGGAATCTTTCGAGAGATGCCCGTAGAGCGTGAAGAATTCCTCCCCATCGCTAGTTTCGTGCCGCAAAATCACAACCGGTCCGTAGTCCAGCGGCGCGGAATTATTCGCTGCGACGTGAACCACGCCATCCAGCGGTGCCCTGACCGCCGCCCCCACCTCAACAAAAAGATCCATTCCGAGGTGCACCGTGCGCCGTTCGTCCGTGGGATTGCCGCTCGCGCCGAAAAGTGGAGAAGTGTAAAACAGGCGTGGTTCGTCATAACGGCCGACACCGACGGCTGCGCCAGCGCTCTTCATCGCAAGAAATATTTTTTCGGTGAGCGCGGCCGTTTCCGATGCTCGCGGGGCAGCTCCAAGAAACGCGCTGCCAGCACTCAAATCAAAAACGACACTCGGGGCCGCCCGCAAATCAACATCTAGAATCGAGGCCGCAGAGGCCGCGTTCGCTTCCAACCACTGCTTGATCTTTTCACCTTTCGGAACGACCGGAAGCTCGCAAGCCGCCCGAAAAGTGTAGTGCGCAAAACGCGGATGGATTTTCGCCAGCCGCCCCAGCGCTTCCCACGCCGGCGCCTCGCTAACCGTGACGTACGGGTCATCCGGCTTAATCGTCTTACGGTGCGCCGAATTCGTGACGCTGACCGCCAGCCGCGCCCCGATCAACGCATACAAAGCCGACAACTCCAGCTCATCCAGTGGAAATGCGCCGTGATATCCCGCGACAATCGCCGTTGCTGCCGCCAGGGGCTCTTCCTTCCCAAGAATCCCGTAAGCCGCCGCAATCGCCGCCTCCGACGCCGTGATCCCGTGATGCATGTCCCCAAAATCAATCACCCCCGCGATTTTCCGCGGCTGCGGCCAAGCATCACCGACTAGCACATTGTAATCGTTCGCATCTCCGTAAATCACGCTGCGCCGCAACCGCGGCAACGCCGGAACGACTTCCGCTTCAAAGAGCGTCAGAAATTTCTCCACCAGCGCCCGCCGCTTCGAATCGGCAATCTCCTGGATGTAATCCTTGATCCAGCCCGCCCGCGCGGAATCCCACTTTAGTTCACGAGACGCAGCCTGGTGCGCGAACGATTGCAGCGCCGCATCCATCTCCCCCAGAAATCGGCCAAGATCCCCAAGCAGCTCCGGCGAATGCGGCCGCACATCCGCGAGAACGTTTCCATTTAAAAAGGTGAGCAGCCAGACGAGCCGCGTCGAGCCGTCCGCCACAACAATGGAAGTAAATAATTCCGCGCTACGATTGGGAGTAACGCGAGGCAAGGGCAATTGCGGCGCGCGCTGCGCCAGATGCGTCAACGCCCGGCATTGCAGATCGATGAACGAGCGCTCCCGCGCCGGGTGCATCACCTTGAGCACGAACGCACGCCCGTCCGCGCCAGTCAGTTGAAAATTGTCGTCGTATTCGCCCGGCAGCGCCCGCGCCGTGGCTTCGAGACCGAACAGTTCCCGCGCCAGGCGCACCGCTTCCGCTTCGGTCACTGGTTGAGCTACGCGGGCCTCCAGCAGCATGCGCCAAATCTTATCCGCAAGTGCCGGAGCGCGTCCAATCCCGCACGCACAAATTACTCCGCTGAGCCGCCGTCCAGCGCGGAACCTCTAACTGCTAAAGTTTTTCCCGCGATTCCTGCACCGAGACCGGCCCGTTCACCGTCGATAGATGAATCATCACCGGCGAGTTTCCATATTCAATGCGCCGGTGCTCGTCGTCCCAGGTCTTGCGCGCATTGTCGCAAATGCTTGCCTTGCAGCTCACCGGCCCGTTGTTCGTCGCTTCCACCACGAAGCTGGATTGGTACCCGCTCGGCACCATCAGCGTCAAAGGTCCATTCTTCGCATCCGCCGTCAAGCCCGTGCCGCTCCACGTCTTCCCTTCCAGTGCCACCGTGATCGGCCCGTTCTCCGTACGAATCCGCACGCTTCCCTTGCTGCCGTCCAGGCTGATCGGCCCATTCACCGCCCTGACCTCGGCGTCGCCTGAAAAATTCCTCAAACTGATCGGCCCGTTCTGTGCGCGCGCCGTCAATTTGCCGTCGACGTCGTAAAAGGAAAGAGGCCCGTTAATCGTCTCCATGTCGATCGTCGCCGATTTCGGCGTGCGAATGAGCAAGTACACGGTCCATTCATCGTCATCTGCGGGGCCCTTCGTCGATACCCTGCCGCCTTCGACCGACATCGTAATTTGTGAAAGGATTCTCTCCGCATCGCCGGATGCCGCCACTGCTTTGCAAGCCGTCACCGAATACGTCTCTTTGTCCCAGCCCGCCACCTGCACGCCGCCGTTGGTATGCGGATGGACCTGCAGCGTTGCTGCTTCCGCCTTGGTCAAAGTGCGTTCTTCGGAACGCACAACGGCATCCGTGTCGTTAAACCGGATGCGCAGGTCGGAACAATCTGTCGCTGGGTGTCTGTGCCCGTCGGAAATGTTGACGGAGTGATGATGCCGGCTCGCTCTCGCGCTCGTAAATCCCAGGGCGAGCAGTGCCGACAACGAAATCAGAAAGAAGAAGCTGCGTCGAGGCATGGGGTCCTCCCTGCAGCTATAGACGACAGAGGAGCCCTTTGGTCACG
>JBGPIX010000459.1:0-3753 GCA_041485085.1 Candidatus Acidiferrum sp. | reverse complement strand
TTGAAGACGCCTTCGTTGCCGGATTTGAATTTGACCACGTTGTCGGGATTCTTGGCGATGACTTCGCGGGCGGCTTCTTCAATGGCGGAATCGCTCACCTGGGCGCCCAGGCCTTCTGCGGCTACGATTTCGCTGGCGGTGCGGCCGGATTCGAACATGGTGGCGAAGACTTTCTTGGCGACGGCGCCGGTGATCTTGGCAGATTCGACGAGCTTCACCAATTCGGCCAAAGCGGCGGGCGTAACAGGGCTCGCGGTAATTTCCTTGCCGGAATCTTTCAGGCCGCGGAGGAGTTCGGTTTGCATCCAGTTGGCGGCAGCTTTGCCGGGGGCGCCGGCTTTGACTACGGATTCGAAATAATCGGCTAGGGCTTGGGTATTGGTGAGGACTTCGGCGTCGTAAGGCGTGATGCCGTAAGAATTGATGAAGCGGGCGCGCTTGGCCTCCGGGAGTTCAGGGAGCGTGCGGAGAACTTCATCGCGCCAGCCGGCACTGACGTGGATGGGGAGAAGATCGGGCTCTGGGAAATAGCGGTAGTCGTGGGCTTTTTCTTTCGAGCGCATGGAGACGGTGTGGCCCTCGGCCTGGTTCCAAAGGCGTGTTTCTTGCGAGACGCGGCCGCCGGATTCGAGGACGCCGATGTGGCGCTCGATTTCGTATTCGAGAGCTTTTTGGAGATAGCGGAAAGAGTTGAGGTTTTTGACTTCGACTTTGGTGCCAAATTCTCTTGCGCCGCGCAGGCGAACGCTGACGTTGGCGTCGCAGCGGAGAGAACCTTCTTCCATGTTGCAATCGCTGACGCCGGTGTAGAGCAGGATCTGGCGGAGCGTGGTGAGGTAGGCGTAGGCCTCCTCGGGAGTGCGCATGTCCGGCTCGGAAACGATTTCGCTGAGCGGGGTGCCACCGCGGTTGTAGTCGACATAGGCCTTGGTGGCGGACTGCGATAAACCTTCGTGAATATTTTTTGCGGCGTCGTCTTCGAGATGGAGACGGGTGATGCCGATGCGTTTTTTAGTGCCGCCGATTTCGACTTCGAGCCAGCCACCGGTGGCGAGCGGCAGCTCGTATTGGGAGATTTGGTAGCCCTTGGGGAGGTCCGGGTAGAAATAATTTTTGCGGGCGAAGCGCGAATGCTCGTGCACGGTGCAATTCAAGGCGAGCGCGGCGCGCATTCCCATTTCGACGGCGCGCTTGTTCAGGACCGGGAGAGTTCCGGGAAGGCCGAGGCATACCGGGCAGACGTTGGTGTTCGGCGGATCGCCGAAGCGTGTGGAGCAGCCGCAGAAGATCTTGGTGCGCGTGAGAAGCTGGACGTGGACTTCCAGGCCGATGACGGGCTCGTATTTCGCGAGCACTTCGGGCGCGAGCGAGAGTTCCTCTGGAGTGGATTTCGCCATAACGGAACGAGGATTATAGCATCAGCGGGCGTGGTGATTGAGCGATTGGGGAAACTGGCGGTTGTAGGCGGCGATGGCGTTGCGAGCGGTCATGGTGAGATTCGAGGGGAGTTGATTGAGAGGGAACCAGCGGACTTCGCGAGTTTTTCGCGGTTCGCAGTTTTTTGCGCGGCCGCCGGCGACACGGCCCAAATAAGTGGGAGAGACCCAGTGCTGGCTCTCCTGCGGCAAGAGATGATCGGTGACACAAAGAAGGGCTTCGATGGAGACGGTGACGCCGACTTCTTCGAGGGTTTCGCGGACGGCACAGTCGTGAAGAGTTTCGAGATATTCGAGCTTGCCGCCGACGATGCTCCAGGAACCGGCTTCGGGAGGCAGATTGCGGAGGGTGAGGAGCGCGCGGCTGCGGTGGTCGAGAATGAGGACACCTACACCAACCCTTGGTAGAGGGACTGTTGCGGTGAGATTGTTTTGCGCGGCCATCGTTGGCGGTGGAAGAGGGCGCCCGCTACGGCGGACGCCCCCTGCAAATCTATTTAGTTGAGACGCGCTGGACGGATGGATGCAGCGCGGGCAGGAAGCGCTCCGCAAAAGCGAAGCTGCCGAAGAGCAGGACGGCGTAGAAGGCGTCGCCCGCGAGGGTGTTCCAGAAAAAGGGGATGCCGGCGATGTAGCAGGCAAGGAGGCCGGTGGCGGTGTGCGGATAGCCGCTGAGGGATTGCCAGACCGCGAAATTGGTTACGAGAAAAAACTGGATGGCGCCGAGGAGCGTTGCGAGGCTGATGCGCGCGACGGTGCGGCGGTCGCGCAGCCAGAGGCCGACGGCGACGTTGATGAGGAAGCTGGCGTAGACGATGGGGATTAATTTGTGGAAGCCGATGAAGATGTCTCCCACGAACAATGCGAGGAGCGGAAAGAGGAAGGCGAGGCGGCGGTCCTTGAGGGCCGCGCCGGCGAACAGGGCTATAGCACCGACAGGTGTGAAATTCCAGGGATGCGGGGCGATGCGCAGTGCCGCAGCAAGCAGAATCAGGGCAAGAGCGAGCAAGGTGCGGTAGAGCAGATTTTCTCTTTGAGAGATCTCGGCGTTCATTTTTTTGTTCCCTCCATTTGCGGCAATAGACTGCAAACACAAAGACGGAATAAAGCTTCACCCCTCCCGACCGGGTCGGGATAAATTCCGGGGTGAGCTACAGGATTGCGGTAATAAATCGCAAAACACAAAACCATCGCGGTTGACTACTTCTCCCGTTCGAATGGGGATGGGAGATTGAAAGATGGGGCCATCGAAGACGAAAGTATGGAACTCACCGTTTTCGCCGCACGGGTCAACGTGGGGCGGAAGATCGCGGAAGAAGGATTCGTCGAGTTCGCGACCGGCGAAGCTGGGGTCGAGAACCTTTGAATCGACGCAGGCGGCGATGGCGCGGAAGCGCTGCTCGTGGAAGTGGCGAATCAATTCGCGCGTGTCGCGTTTCCAGATGGGGAACAAAGCGGTCATGCCGATGCGGGCAAGATTATTTTCGCGGTAGGCGCGGAGGTCTTCGAGGAAAATGTCACCGAAGGCGACTTGGCGGACGCCCTGGTTGTGAAAGAGACGAAGGGCTTCTTCCATGCGCGCTTCGTAGATGGGATTGACGCACTGTGGAGGGATGAAAACTTCGTGAAGCGGGAGGCCGATAGATTCGGCTTGGCGCTTGAGGAGTTCACGGCGGACGCCGTGCATGGCGATGCGGTCGTAAGTTTCCGTGACGGTGGTCAGAAGAGACACAATTTGGAATTGCTTCTGTTGGAGCAGCGTGTGAAGCGCCATGGCGCTGTCTTTGCCACCGCTCCAGCAGAAGAGGATAGGTTCGAGTGTGCTCATGAGAGTTGTCAGTTTTGGGTCCTTGGTCAAGAAGAAATAGCAGACGGCCTCCCCGACAGAGTCGGGGTAAACTCCAGGCCGTCCCTACGGGAGAAAGGCACGGGTCTAAAGACCCCCACTACAAGGAGATTGAAGGCGAATGCTGACATCAGTTGCGCCCCGAGAAGCGATAGTTCATGCCTAGGCGGAAATCGCGGCCTAGGGCGGGGAAGCCGACGGCATCTTGATATTGCTTGTCCAAGAGATTGGTGACGCGGCCGTAAAAAGAAATGCCGCGGGTGAAGTTGTAGCTGGTGGCGAAATCGAAGCGCGCGTATCCGGGATTGCGAGTGATGCCGAGACCGTCGAAGTCACTGTCGGTGCGGACTCCGGTGAAATAGCCTGCCAGGTTGAAGTTGAGGCGATGAACGTTGGCGCTTAGCCAGACATTGCCGGAATTCACAGGGCGCCGAAGAAGATGATTGCCGGGTTGCTCGATGGCCGGGGCGG
>JBGPIX010000458.1:0-3755 GCA_041485085.1 Candidatus Acidiferrum sp. | reverse complement strand
TTGCGAATTTTTCCATCCCGGAACACCATCACGCGTTTCGCAAACTGCGCGATGTCATGCTCGTGCGTCACCATCACGATCGTTAGTCCCTTGTCGTTCAAGTCTTGGAAAACTTCCATAATCTCCACCGAGGTTCGACTGTCGAGATTGCCGGTAGGTTCATCCGCCAGCAGGATCGACGGATGGTTCACCAGCGCCCGTGCTACCGCCACACGCTGCTGCTGCCCTCCGGACATTTGTGACGGATAATGTTCCATCCGGTCCGCCAGGCCGACCAGCGCCAGCGCCTCAACGGCGCGCTTCTGCCGTTCCGCGTTATCGATCTTCGTATACAACGTCGGCAGCGCCGTATTTTCCAGCGCTGTCGTGCGGGCCAGCAGGTTGAACCCTTGGAAGACAAAGCCAATTTTCTGATTCCTGATCTTTGCCAAGGCCTTCTTGTCGTGCTTGGAGACATCGAGGTTTTCAAGCAGATATCGCCCGGAGCTCGGCCGGTCCAGACACCCCAGAATGTTCATGAATGTCGATTTTCCGCTCCCGCTCGCTCCCATGATGGCCACAAATTCACCGTGCCGTATCTCGACGCTCACTCCGCGCAGCGCGTGCACGCGCGTTTCTCCGAGTTCGTACCACTTGTGAACATCTTCCACACGAATAACGACGTTTCTCGCGGATTGGGCGGTCGTCGCTTCGTTTTGGTTCAGCGTTTGCATTTAATCCATGGTGGAGATCGCTTGCCCGGCGGCACGGGAGCACTACCGCCGAATCCCCGTTCCTCCTGGCGTCGACGACTTAGGTATTACCGACCGTATGATGACCTCGTCTCCCTCTTTCAATTCTCCTTTTAGGAGCGCTGTGATTTCCGTATACGAATGGTCGGTGATTCCCAGGGAAACTTTCACCGGCTCCATGCTGTTGTCCGTATGGATTTTCCAAACCACGGCACTGTCTGCTCGCGGTGCGCGCGGAGCATTCTGGCCTGCGGCGCTCTGCGCGCCGGTTTGCGGCGCAGCGGAATCTTCGCTGGCCAGTTTCTTCTCGCTCGCTTCTATCCCATATCGCTTGTAAAGCGCCAGAATTTCCTCCGCGCTCATCGGCGGCTTGTATCGCAGAGCCGTGTTGGGCAGCTTCACCACGTTTTGCACCGTGGCCACCGGAATAGTCACGTAAGCCGTCATTCCTGGAAACAACCTTAAATCAGGGTTGGCGAATTCGATGATCGTGTCGTAGGTGACCACGTTTTGCACGGTGGTTGCATTCATCCGCACCTGGCTGACCGTTCCGCGAAACGTCTCTTTCGGAAACGCATCCACCTTGAATGTGATCGGCTTCCCCACTTTGATGTTGCCGACGTCAGACTCATCCGTTTTGGCGTATACCAGCATCTTCGTCAGATCTTGCGCAATGGTAAAAATGGTCGGTGCTTGCAGTGACGCCGCTACTGTTTGCCCCACGTCCACATTGCGCGCCACCACCGTGCCGTCAATCGGAGAGCGAATCACTGTGTAGTTCAGGTTGGTCTGCGCTACCGCTACCGCCGCTTCCTTTTGGCTGACCTGCGCTTCGGCTTGCGTGACGTTTGCCGCTGCCCCTCCCACCGTCGCGTTTGCGGAATCATAGTTTGCTTTGGCGAGGTCCAGTTGCTGCTGACTCAGGATTCCATCCTTGAACAATCCAGCCGTGCGATCGTAGTCCGCCTTGGTTTGCACCAGGCCGGCCTTCGCTTTCTCCAGGTTCGCGCGTCCCGCCACGATATTGGCTTTCGCGTTTTCCAAGTCCGCCTTGGCTTGTAGCAGCGCCCCATTCAGCAGCGCGGGATCAATCAGCGCAACGACATCACCTTTACGCACTCGCGAATTGAAATCCACGTTGAGCTTTGCAATCGTGCCGGACACTTGCGATCCCACTTGCACGGTGATAACTGCATTAATCGTTCCCGTAGCCTCGACAACATCGTGGATCTCGCCGCGCTCCACTTTGGCCGTAAAGTGCTGCGTTTGACTGGTGCGGTTCAAGCCGAACACGACAAAAATTCCGGCAAGAACCACAAGCCCAGCAAGCAGCAGCCACTTGTTCTTTGTTTTCATGTCCTGTCCTGGAACTCAATTTCCGGCGGTCTCACTCGTACCGCAGGGCCTCAATGGGATCGAGCAGCGAAGCCTTTCGCGCCGGGTAATATCCAAAAAACACGCCAACTGCTACCGAAAACAGCGCCGCCACGATCACCGCTTCAATGGACATTTGCATCGGCCACTGCAAAGTCCGCCCAATCAAGTAAGTGGCGACGACCCCGAAAAGCACACCCGCCCCGCCGCCTACGAGGCTCAGCATCACCGATTCGCCCAGGAACTGCAGTTGAATCGCTTCTTCCGTCGCGCCCACTGCAACTCGCACTCCGATTTCGCGCGTCCGCTCCGTCACTGAAACAAGCATGACATTCATGATTCCAATCCCTCCCACAATCAGGGAAATGGAGGCGATGGCGATCAGAAGAACTGTGAGTGTTTTGCTCGCTTCGAGTTGCGCCTGAATGATGTCTTCTGGATTGCGAATGTTGAAGTCATCCTCTTCCTCCGGACGCAAATGATGGCGGTCGCGCAGCAGCGCAGCCGCTTCTTGCCCGGCGATCTTGACGGCCTCCGGGGACACCGCCGAGCACAGGATGTCGTCCAACCATGGCGCCCCTTTGATCTTCTTCATGACCGTGGTGTACGGCATAAGGATGGTGTCGTCCTGATCCTGGCCGGAAACAGACAGTCCTTTCGGGATTAGCGTCCCCACGATCTTGCAGGGAAGATCTTTGACTCGCATCACTTTTCCAATCGGATCTTCTACTCCAAAAAGTGTGTCTCGCACCGTACGCCCTATGACGCACACGTCCGCGGATCGTTCCACGTCGTCTTGCGAAAAGGCGGCGCCTTGATCGATAACCCAGCGTTTTATGTCGAAATACTCCGGCGAAACGCCGCGAAAACCAGTGAACCAGTTCTGATTCGCGTAGATGATCTGGACCGATCCATCCACGTTGGGCGAAACACTCTTGATTAGCGGAATCTGATTTTTGATGGCGACGCCATCGGCGAGTACCAGCGTCTTCGTCCCGTGCGTGCCCGTTCGCACACCGTTGACCGCGCGTCCGCCGGCCTCGATCCACACAAAATTGTCACCCAGATTATTCAATTGTTGTTCGACTCGCGCTTGCCCCGCTTTGCCGATGGCGACGACGCAAATCACCGCCGCGATCCCGATGGTGATACCGAGGACCGTCAGTATGCTGCGCATTTTGTTTCGAAGCAGCGCCACAAGGGCGGATTGCAACAAGGCTGCGTAGTTCATAGATTCCACCGCCTAACCAAACGTGCCCTGGAGATCGATCGCCGCTCCAGCTATTCGGAGCATCCGTTAAATTGGCCCTTACCAATCACTCGGCAATTGGGCGGCGCAAGCTGCATTCGATTCTCGCCATGCCAGGATAAATGGAAGATAAATCCGCGGGACGCGCCCTCCGCGAGTGCATATTCCCATATCCCAGGATTCATAACCAGCCGTCCCGCTCTCTGTTATCATTTGGACTGGGACCCATGCGTCCTGAACGCATTCCGTTGTTTCCGTTAAACGTCGTCCTCCTTCCCGGCGCGGAGCTTCCTCTGCATATTTTCGAGCCGCGCTACCGCGAAATGGTAAAAATCTGTTTGGAAGAAAAGTCCGAGTTCGGCATGCTTCTCTCTCTTCCCAAGGGCCTTGCGCGCGTCGGC
>JBGPIX010000457.1:0-3760 GCA_041485085.1 Candidatus Acidiferrum sp. | reverse complement strand
TACGGAACTCCGCGACGCCACATTCCAGGAAGTTGCGGAGTACTATGCACGACTTCTGTCCTGGTACACCAAAGGAGGATTTACAGACGAATACGGAAGACTGCACGAGTCCGGCTATCACTACTCAATTCCCTACTGGGAGGTTCTGAACGAAGTGGATTTCGAACATCGCATGACACCGCAAACGTACACGCGGCTGTACGATGCGATCGTGACCGCCATGAAGAAGGTTCAGCCTGAGCTAAAATTTGTAGGGGTATCACTGGCCATGCCAGGCCAAAATCCGGATTTTTTTGAATACTTCTTAAATAGCAAGAACCACGGATCCGATGTGCCTCTGGATTACATTTCCTATCATTTTTACGCGGTGCCCACGCCCGATGAATCGCTAGACATTCAGCAGCATACCGTCTTTGCGCACGCGGAAAGTTTCCTTAATACAGTCCGTTATGTCGAAACGATTCGCAAGCGACTCTCACCCAAAACGGGCACAATGATTAATGAAATCGGGATCATTTCGGCCGATGACATTGCACAAGTCGATCCAAATCACGCCCCAATGCCTATTCCTGATTCGTATTGGAATCTTGCGGGCGCCGAGTATGCGTACATTTTTGCGGAGCTCACGCGGTTGGGCATTGACGTCGCGGGAGAATCGCAATTGGTCGGCTATCCCACACAGTTCCCGAGCGTATCCATGGTGGATTGGAACAACGGAAGACCGAATGCCCGCCTGTGGGTATTGAAGCTCTTGCACGACAACTTTGGCCCCGGTGACAAGATTGTGGAGATTGCGCCCGTTAGCCCGTTTGCCCCCGATCATCCCTACCTCACTGGCCTTGCAGTAGTTACAAAGGCAGGCAAGCGCAAGATGCTTCTGGTGAACAAACGTGATCGGAACTTGGATCTAACTATCTCCGGAGCTGCTGGTGGCCACTTCGACTATGTGGACGTCACAACAGGATTTCAACCTCCAGCTTCAACCAAATTGACTTCGGACAAGTTGATGATCCACGGTTTCTCCGTTGGAGTGCTTACTCTCCCTTAAGCCATACTTTCTGGCCGGGCGTCATCTTGTGCGCGAATAATGCGCCAATTGATCCGCTTGGTTTGGGAGAGCCAGGAGGTGCAGATGCCTAGAGTGGCATTTCGATTGCGAATCAAGGCTGGCAAGGAGGCGGAGTATGATGTCGCGCACCGCAATGTTTGGCCTGCTTTGCTGTCCAAATTGAAAGAAGTCGGGATTTCGGAGTATTCCATCTTCAGGAGAGAGCAGGATTTGTTCCTGGTCATGCAGGTTGATGACTTTGAAGGTGCTTGGCGCGTGCTCGACAACGACCCGACCAACTTGAAATGGCAGCAAGAGATGGCCAAGCTCTTCGAGCCAGTGCCGGGGCTGAAGCCGGGGGAAAAATTCGCGATGATGAAGGAAGTATTTTACTTACCGTGATAGACCAGGTTTTATTACTGGCCTAATCCGAGATTGAGTTCGTTCGACAGACTAATCGCGGAACGGAGTTGAATGTCTTCGGAGGAACGGCCGATCTGCACGGAATAATTGCCGGGATTGGCATGCCAGCGTTTTGCAGCGACGTCGTAGTAGGCAAAAGCCCGGCCATCCAGAGTAATCGAAATGTGCTTTGTTTCACCCGGGGCAAGCTGCACCCGGGAGAAGCCCTTCAGTTCCTTTGCCGGCCGGGGAATCTTGGCGTTGGCTTCGCCTACATAGACCTGCGACACCTCTGCACCGGCGCGCTTACCCGTGTTTGAGACATCAAATGAAACGTCGTAAAGCGCCGGGCGCTCACCCGAGGTTGACGAAGTGGGAGCTACGGATTTTATGTCTAGATTGGCGTATTGGAAAGTAGTGTAGGAAAGGCCGTGGCCGAATGGAAAGAGCGGTCTTGTATGGTTGTGTTCGTAGCCGCGGTAACCCACAAAAATACCCTCCTTATAGACCACCCGCTTTGTGCCCGGTTCCTCGTAATAATTGGCAAAGGCGGGATTGTCTTCCAATCGCTTTTCAAACGTGACCGGCAAGCGTCCGGAAGGATTCACGTCTCCAAAAAGAATCTCGGCAATGGCCCGCCCTCCCTGCTCTCCTGGGTACCACGCTTCAAGAAAAACTGGAACGTGGTCGAGCCAGCTCGTGGAATCCACATTTCCGCCGGAAGTAACAATCACGATGGCATTCTTGTTTTGGCTAGAGAGTTCCCGAATCAGTTCATCTTGTCCAACTGGCAGAGTAAACGTGCGATCTCCACCCTCGGACTCACTGTCATTCGAATAGCCAACGGCGATGATGACGGCATCACACTTCGCAGCAAGTTTCTTGGCGGCTTCGCTGACCAGCTTGTCCGGACTGGCAATCGCTAGACGGAGGCGCCCGCCGAAGGCCGAGCTTTGAAAATCCTCCACTACAACTTTGTGGGGACCTTTCGAAAGCTGAAGCACGGTATGGTCTTGCAATGCTTTCGCCACACTCCAGTCATCGATGACGAGTTTGTCATCCACGTATACTCGATAGCCGCCGCCCTCTCCTGAACCTTGGACTGCCAGTTCGTGCGGCCCCGCTTCACTGACGACATAGTATCCGGTCCACCGGCGAGAAAATTTCTTTGGCCCCTCGCTAAACAAGGCAATCAGCTCGCTGAAATCGCCGGAAAAATCCTGCCAGGAGCGTCCCTTCTCATTGATGTGGCGGGCGACACGACTGGACGTAGGAGTACCGGACAGTTCGGCGTTATCAAATGATTCCAGATTAACGCCAGGCTTGCCATTTTGCGTTGCGGTGACAAAGTCTGTTGCGGACGCAAGGTCCACGAGCTTCGGAAGCCCGCGCTCGTAATACACGGCGACCTCCGGCCCAACCAGGCTGCTGATCCCTTGGAGGATGCTGACAGGAGCGAACGATGCAACGGCAGCACTGCCGCCTCCCACGGTTTCCGCAGGGTAGGCATTTGGCCCGGCGATGAGCACGGACTTAGTCTTCTTCCTGTCAAGTGGCAGAAGATCGCCGTCATTTTTCAGGAGGACGACACTTTCGCGCGCGGCAGCGAGCGCCAGCAGATGGTTGGCTTCATCGTATTTCGAAGAGGAAAGATCCGCTTGATCACGGTCCAGCCAGCCAAAACGCAGCGCCGTTTGCACAATGCGGCGCACTTTTTCGTCGATAGTGGAGGTATTGACGCGGCCATCCTGGACGGCCGGGAGGAGATTCTTGCGATTCATGAATTTGCCATTGGGCATTTCCAGATCCAGGCCGCCGTTCGCCGCAGCGACTCCATCATAGGTGGCCACCCAATCCGACATCATGACGCCGTCGAAACCCCATTCTTTGCGAGCCACTTGAGTGTTGAAATAGGCGTTCTGAGTCAAATGTTGACCGTTGACGAAATTGTAGGAATCCATGATGGCGCCGACGCGTGCCTGTTTCACAGCAGATTCAAATACGGGGAGATAAATTTCCCGAAGAGTGCGCTCGTCGATGATGGAATCGGAATCGTGGCGCTCAAATTCTGAATTGTTGCCGAGGAAGTGCTTGATGGTGGCGCTGACACCTTGGTTCTGCATCCCGCGGATGTACCCGACAGCGATGGCTGAGGAGAGAAAGGGATCCTCCCCGAAATACTCAAAATTGCGGCCGTTCATGGGAGAGCGGTAGATGTTCACTCCGGGCCCAAGCATGAAATGAACTCCGCGCGCCCTGGCATCTCTGCCGATTCCTCCGCCAACGCGTTCGGCAAGATCGCGATCCCAC
>JBGPIX010000456.1:0-3814 GCA_041485085.1 Candidatus Acidiferrum sp. | reverse complement strand
TGATCCATGGCCAGCATACTGAAGTTGACGGTCATGATCTCGACGATAGGGCGCAGGCCACCCAGGGCTGCTCCAATTCCCGCGCCGACAAAGCCCGATTCTGAAAGCGGAGTGTCGCGAATACGTTCCGGTCCAAACTCGGCGAGGAGGCCGTGACTCACCGCGAACGCTCCCCCATACCGGCCGACATCCTCCCCCATGAGGAAAACACGAGGATCGCTTCGAAGAGCCTTGCGAATAGCCGCGCGAACCGCCTCGCGATAGGTCATTCTTGTCATGCAGTCACCGGCCCTTCTACGTCTTCAAGCAGATCTTCGACCGGTTCGAGAGGGCTTGTTTCAGCGAATCGCACCGCTTCGTCGAGTTCCGTGCCCAGTTCGGCTTCCATTTTGCTCAAGTCCGAATCATTCAGTAGTTTCCACTCACGGAGTTGAGCCTGGAAAAGCACGATCGGATCGCGTTTCTTCCATTCTTCTATCTCTTCCTTTGTCCGGTACAAATCCGGATCGGACATAGAATGAGCGCGAAAGCGATAAGTGCGGAGCTCCAGCAGGTAAGGTCCGTTTCCTTTGCGCACTGACTCGACGGCCTGTTTGGTAGCGCTTTCAACGGTAAGCACGTCCATTCCATCCACAACACTCGAGGCCAGATTGTAAGAGGCTGCCTTTTGACTGATGTTGGTCCGTGCCTGATGCCGTTCCAGAGCTGTCCCCATAGCGTAAAGGTTGTTCTCGCAGAGAAAGACGACGGGAAGCTTCCAGAGCGCCGCAAGATTTAAGGATTCGTGGAACTCCCCTTCGGCAACCGCGCCGTCTCCGAAGAAACAGGCTGTGACTCTTTTTCGATTTTGCAGCTGGTCGGCTAGGGCCAAGCCGACTGCGATCGGTAAACCGCCTCCAACGATCGCGTAGCCGCCGTAGAAACGGCGGCGTGCGTCAAAGAAATGCATCGAGCCTCCGTGCCCGTGACTGCATCCGGTGGCTTTACCAAACATCTCGGCCATCAAGACTTTAGATGGGATTCCCCGCGCCAGCGCCTGCCCATGTTCGCGGTAAGTCGCCACAATCCCATCGTCCTGTGTAAACGCCTGCATGGCTCCAACGCCCGTGGCTTCCTCTCCGATGTAAAGGTGAAGAAACCCATGAATCTTTTGCAGACTGTACATCTCAGCCGCCTTCTCTTCGAAGCGGCGGATGCGCAGCATTTCGCGCAATAGAAAAAGAGCGTGTTCGCGGTTGACCGGCGGACGTTCCGAAACTGGAGTCGTGGCCATTTAATTCGATTCCAAAGTAGAGATATCTCCTTCGGGAAGGCCGAGCTCACGCGCTTTCAGCAGGCGACGCATGATCTTACCGCTTCGCGTCCGCGGCAGATTACTCACAAACTGGATCTCTTTCGGAGCGACGGCCGCTCCCAAGCGAGATCGCGCGAACCCAAGGATCTCACGTTGCAGAGCTTCACTCGGTTCGAAGCCTTTTCGGAGCACAACGAAAGCCTTGACGATCTCGAATGCAACGGGGTCGGGTTTGCCAATCACTCCGGACTCGGCGACGGCTTTGTGTTCCATCAGCGCACTTTCCACCTCGAAAGGCCCGATCAGGTGTCCCGAAGTCTTGATCACATCATCCTTGCGCCCGACGAACCAGAAGTAGCCATCTTTATCTCGCTTTGCAAGGTCACCCGTCAGGTAGAAACCATCGGCGAAACACTTCTTGTAGCGTTCAGGCTCATCCCAGTAGGTGCGGAACATCGAAGGCCAGCCGGGGAGGAGCGCGAGTTCGCCTTGGACATCGGGCTGCCGAATTTCGTGCACGGAACCATCTTCGTCCTTCTGCACAATGGCCGCGTCGATTCCAGGCAAGGGCCGCCCCATGGACCCGGGTCGAATGTCCATTGCTGCAAAGTTGGCAATCATGATTCCGCCGGTCTCTGTTTGCCACCAGTTGTCGTGGAAAGGGTGACCAAATGCGTCGTTGCTCCAGGCTATTGCTTCAGGATTCAGCGGCTCGCCGACGCTCGACAGAAAACGGAGCGCGCGGAGGTCATATTTCCGCACGATGTCGGCCCCTGCTTTCATCAACATGCGAATGGCGGTCGGCGCCGAATACCAGACTGTCACCTTCTGCGACTGAAGAATCCCATACCAACGCTCCGGGTCGAAGTCTCCTTCATCAATGATGCTAGTGATCCCGTTCGTCAGCGGGGCAATGATTCCGTAGGAAGTTCCCGTAACCCATCCGGGATCGGCTGTGCACCAAAAAATATCCTCCTTATGGAAGTCGAGCGCCAGTTTTCCGGTGATGTGGTGGGCAGCAACGGCTCCGTGGACATGTACTGCTCCCTTGGGTGTGCCCGTCGTCCCGCTTGTGAAATGCAAAAGGGCGGTGTCTTCAGGCGTCGTCGGTTGAATGGTGTAGGATTCGCTGGCGTCGTTCATCAAACTTAGGTAGTCGATGGTATCCGGCGCATTTGTTGACCCGTGGTCTTCCGCAATGACTAGCACGTGCTCTAGAGACGTGAGAGATGGCCGGATCGATTTCACCTTGCGGTCATAGAGGGACTGCGTAGTGACAAGTACTTTGGCGCCTCCGATCATAAGGCGCGCGCGGAGTGGTTCCGGACCAAATGCGGAAAAAAGAGGACAAAAGACAGCCCGATGCTTGAGGGTACCCAGGGCAGCGATGTACAACTCGGGAATTCGGCCTGCGAGTACGTAGACGCGATCTCCCTTGCACACGCCGAGACTTCTTAGCACATTCGCGAACTGGTTCGTGAGCGCTTGCAGATTGCCGTAGCTGTAATCCTGTACTTCTCCGTTCTTGCCTAACCAGCGGATTGCCAAATGGTTGCAAAGCAAACCGTTCGCGTGGCGATCAACCGCTTCATAGGCGATGTTAAGCCCTTGACCGTTGGGAAGGCCATCGAGCTCCCGGTGAGCCTCTTCCCATGAAAAGGATCGTCTGGCTTGCTCATAGTTCTTGAGATTAGGGACGACAGCCCAATCCTTCTCTGACTTCACAATTGTTTGCCAAGCCATCTCAATTTCCTGGTCACGCTAGATAATTGGCTGCGAACACTAGTCCGCTCTCCCAGCACCCTCCGATTGGTCGGAATGTTCCGCCATTCCCGCGAGGCGCGCGTGCCTGCACTACGTAATTGGGATGGAACTCCCCATTTTTTCGCGTTCCAGTATTTCTTCTTCAACCAGAATTTCAGGTTCGAGCACAACTTGGGACGTCAGCGAGCGGACCACGAGGCAAGTCTTTTCGGCTTTTTCGAGCAGGCGGTTGGCACGTTCACGATCTTTTTCCTGCGCGATTTTTAATTGTGGACGCACGTTGACCTGCGTGAAGCGCCAGCCTCCCTGGTCCTTCCCGATAATTCCTTCTACCCTCACATCAAGCGAAAGGAATTCAAACTTGGAGAACAGAGCCATTCCTGAGAAGGTGCTTACGAAACATCCGGCCACGGACGCTAGCAGAAAGTGTTCAGGCGTCCAGTTCCCGGGCTCCCCTTGAAATTCAGGAGGCGCGCTGAACGCGATCTGGCGTTCAACTTCATCAGCGGCCACGATGCCGCTCCGGACTGTCGTCGAAGAAGCGCTAACGCGGTATATATAATGATCTTCCATTTGCCCCTCCTGTTTTCTGCGCTAACACCCCCTGGATTGGGGGCTCTAGAACTCCAATATGAAAATTACTCCTCTGTGATTCCCAATGTGGTGACCTCCGTCACACAGGTGGGTAAGAGACGTCACAGCTTGGTCCAAGTTCCATGCCTCGGGAATGCTTGGAAACGAGTGTTAACTCAAGGA
>JBGPIX010000455.1:0-3817 GCA_041485085.1 Candidatus Acidiferrum sp. | reverse complement strand
TTCTCAGCGATAACGCGGAATCCGATATCTTTGACATCTCCCCAGCGGCGATTCAAGTACGCGCCACTGGCAATTTCTTGTTTCGTCTGCTTATAGAGAGTTGGCCATTTTTCAATGACGTCCAGCTTCGCATTCAGATTATCGTACGCGGTCGGAATGGCGTGACTGGAGAGCGCCTGTGCTTCGCTCCGGAGCAGTTCGAGATTTTGGATTTTGCAGTGCATCTGATTGCGCTGTTCTTCCGTCAGGCTCGCTGTCTTTTTCTTCAGATCCTTCTGCGCCGCATCGATTTCCTTTCCGTATTGCTTTCCATGATCCTTGAAGCGCGAGACACAGAAGTCTTTGCCCTTCCCCAATGTCTTCCGTTGAGCCTCAATCTCCGAGGCGGCGAACTCCAGCGTTGGTGCTAAATCAAAGAGCTCCGCGTAAGGTTTCTGTAGAAGGTCGCGGAGCGGACTCTTTTGGGATGACTGGGAGCTTACAGGTAATTGATCCGGACCAGGGGCCGCGGAAACCTGTCGTGCGGAACTGCCCTCTAGCGTCACCCCGAGAAGACTGATCTGTAGACTCACGACCAACGCCACCAAGCGTCGAAACATGCCTCTCATTTGGCTCTCCTTCGGCGAGCTGCCAACCTGCTACCGCTTGCTCGCGTCCTTTTTCGCCACGTAGCCCTCACGGGCGTAGACGATGACTTTTCTACTTCTTCCCTTCTTATCGACGACTCGTAACGGGCGGCCGTCTTTTGCCACGATCTCCACTTTCAGCTTGTGATACCCGGCGTCGAGCGTTTCCTTTGGCGGCGAGAACCCGAGGTCGTATTCATTTCGAAGAAATCCCACCACGCTGCGGAAGATGTCGGGGATCTCGCCTTCAAATCTTGGGAAATAAGCGATTCCGCCGGTGAGATTCGCAAACGTCTGCAGCTGATTCTTTGACTGTAGATAGCCGATGGCGGAGGTACCGCTCCGCATCTCCGCCATTTGATACTCGCTCTCTGCGACGCCCACGCAAAAAATCGTCACATCGCTCTGTTTCAGCTTGTCGATGGTTTCGTCGAGGGTGACTTGGCTGAAGGTGTCTACGCCGGTGGTTAAGAGCAAGATGGATTTCTTGCCTTGGACGTGCTCAAGCTTTTCGAGTGAGTCCAGGATGGCATCAAATAGGTTGGCCTCGGCAAATCCCGGGTACGACAGCGTACGAAGCGCATCTTGCACCTCCACCTTGTTGTGCGTGAAATCCACTTGAATGGTGGGCCGCATGGCATAGGTGATAAGGGCTACCCAGTCCTTGCTGTTGAGATGATTGAGGAACCCGCTGCCCCAATAAGCAGCCTTGTAAGCAAAGTAGTCGTAAGCAAGGCCGCTATATTCCATCAAGATGACGATCGTGATGGGGTCCTCGGTCGGTGCGAAGTGAGTGATAATTTGAGGCTTTCCGTTATCCAGGATACGAAAATTCTCTTTCTTCAGGCCACTTAGCACGTTGCCATCTTCATCGGTCACTAGCACATCCAGCACCACGAGATTGGACTCGAGCGAGATTGAATACTCCGGGGGCTTCGATTGTTGCTGAGGTACAGCTTGTGGAGTCTTGGGAACGTCTTGCCGGGATGGATCGTGCTCTATGGTGACGTGCGCTTTTAGCGGCCGGTCACCTGCAAACGAAACTGGTCCTGCGGTCCATGCGGCCGCGAGGACGATCAGGAGAAGCGCGCGAATGCCCTGCGCATTACTCATCGAAAGTTCTCCCTCGTCGTAAGCTCATGCATGTTCAAAATACGAGGCTGGCGGTGCGTCCTGGCTGCTTTCTGCCTGCTGCTAGGTTATTAGCCTCTCCCTGCAACAATACTGTGCCTCTACCGGGGTGCATCCTATGATTTTTGTTACCGAACCCAGTGACGCATATCACAACAGAATGGACGGAAAATAACCCATTGCCAGTCAATTACTTCCGCACTATTTTCACCTCGACGTTGGGTGTGCCCCCGGTTCGTTCCACCGTTACCTCATTACTTCGCTACCTCCTTACTTCCTCCAATCCTGCGCTACACTATCCGCTCCGTTTGGGGAGAGCCGAATGCCGACACGCGACGATGCATGGAAACTGCTGTGCGAGTACACCGCTTCGGAGAGCTTGCGCAAACACATGCTGGCGGTCGAGGCATGTGTGCGCGCCTATGCACGCAAAGCCGGAGCGGACGAAGAAGCCTGGGGACTCGCCGCCCTGCTGCACGATTTCGACTATGAGCGCTGGCCCAATCAGGAGCACTCGCCAGATCAGGGGCATCCTTCGGAAGGCGCGAAGATTTTGCGCGAGCAGGGCTATTCGGAGGAGGTCGTGCGCGCGATCATCACGCATGCGGACTACTGCGGAGTGCCGCGCCAAACCGCGCTGGAACACACGCTCTTTGCTTGTGATGAGCTGGCCGGCTTCCTAACGGCTTGCGCGTACGTGCGCCCATCAAAAAGTATTTTGGATCTGGAAGTGGATTCCGTAAAGCGCCGCATGAAAGACAAGCTTTTCGCCAAAGGCGTCTCGCGCGACGATATGCGCAAAGGCGCCGAAGAACTTGGCGTGCCGCTGGAAGAGCACATCGGCTTCTGCATCGCCGCTTTGCGCGAACACGCCGACGTGCTGGGGCTTCGTGGCTCTCTCTAATCTCCCGGAACGCTATGAGATAGATTGAGCTGAACAGTTAGCGTCAGCGGCATGCTCTGAAATTTGTTTTGACGAGTTGCTGGAGTTGGCCAGAGTCAGCGGTGCGCGTACAACACCAGGGCCGCGCCGAACAACATGCTGGCAATCACCAGAGTAACAACGCCTGCGGTAAACCATCGGGAAAGAAGCGCCGTCCGAAAAAACGACGGCTTGGCCTCAGCGTGCTCCGCGACAGCCGCGACCGGCGACGGTTCTTCCGTCAGCAGCGCTTGGGCCGCAGGCGGCAGGTCGGCGTATTCAATTTTAGCGACAAAGCTGTAGCCCTTGCGCGGAATGGTTTCCACGTAGACGGGCTGTTCCGGTGAATCGCCCAGCACCTGCCGCAGCTTATTCACGGTAGTGTTCACGTTGGCGTCGTAGTTGACGTGTGTGTCCGACGGCCAGAGCTGCATGCGCAGCTCTTCGCGCGTAACGATTTCACCGGGCTTCTGTAGCAGCGCCAGGAGCGCCTGCTGAACCTTGCCCTGCATCTTGAGGCGCGTGCCGTCTTTGAAGAGCTCTTCTTTTTTCAAGTCTAGATGGAAGGCGCCAAAACAAACGTAGCGTGCCGGCGCGAAGGCGGCGTCACTGGAAGTTTGAGGTTGTTCCGGCGAGTGCATCGGAACCATTTGCGTGCTCATGGAATTCACCCTTGGTCAAAACATTAGACCGATTCAACATTTGTTTTATTCCACTCGCGGAATGGCGCCCGTCAGGGCCACAGACGCCGTCACTTGACATCACGTTGAGGTCAGTTATATCTTGAGATGTATATACAAGTCAAGCTTAAGAAGCTCGCAATGAAAAAAACTCCCTCCCCACTGGACCTGACTGGAACGGGCTACTGCGCTTCGTTGAACTTTCGCAGGACTGCGCGCGCCGTCACGCGGCTGTATGACCTGGCGCTGCAGGAATCCGGAATTCGTTCGACGCAGTTTGCCATCCTGGTCGGCATTGCCAAAAAGCAGCCGATATCGATTGGCACCCTGGGAGACATGCTGGTTATAGACGGCACGACGCTGACGAGGAGCTTGCGCGTGCTGGAGAAAGAGGGCCTGATCAGCATTTCCAAGCGCGCCGAAAAGCGGCAACGGTTCCTGAGCGTGACGGCCAAAGG
>JBGPIX010000454.1:0-3829 GCA_041485085.1 Candidatus Acidiferrum sp. | reverse complement strand
AGACAAAAGAGAGAAATGCGGATCGCTGTCTCCCTGCCTGAGGCACACCGCGAAACGCGCGGCCGCGCTTGGATCCTGCGGGCCTGCGCAGAAACTAAATTCATGGAGGGTTTATGAAGTTGAAGCTACTGGTGTCTCTATTGGCTGTACTTTCGTTTTTCGGCGCGACCGCTCGTGCGCAAGAAACGCCGAAAGTCGATATCTTTGCTGGGTATTCTTACCTGCGTGAAAATCCCAGCACTGCTGGAGTGAGCAGTTTCAACCTAAACGGCGGCAGCGCCTCCGTCGCCTACAACGCCAAGAGCTGGCTGAGCGGCGTTGCGGATTTCGGCGGCTACCACAACGGAAACATTCTCAGCACGGGAATCCCGGGAACGCTCTCGACGTACCTCTTCGGTCCACGCGTTTCCTACCGGCATTTCGGGCGCCTCACTCCGTTTGGTGAAGCGCTTTTCGGCGTAGCGCACGCCAGCAGCGCAGGGACGAGCAGTTCCGACAACGCCTTCGCGATGACCGTCGGCGGCGGCGTGGATTACAAGCTGAGCGATCACTTTGCGATTCGTCCCGTGAAGGTGGACTACTTGATGACGCGATTCTCCGAAACGGGGACGAGTAATCAAACTCAGAACAATCTCCGCGTCTCGACCGGAATCGTCTTCCGGTTCTGACGCGGCTCACAAGCTCGGTTGCCCGGTGCAGGCAGAGGGGCCGCGTTCAAGGCAGACGCGGCCCCTTGCACCGTCGGAAGTCCCGCTCAGTGCTGCGTAGTGTAAATCACCGTGATGTACGTGTCGATTTCGACCGGCTGGCCGTTAAGAATCGTTGGTCTATAACGCCACTGACTGACTGCATCTCTGGCGGAAAGATCAAACAACGGATCGCCAGCAACAATTTGAAGGGACTGGATGGTGCCGTCCGTTCCGATGATGGCTCGCATTTCCACGCGTCCTTCGCGATGCGTTTGCCTCGCCAGCGGCGGATATATTGGCTCGACGCGGTGAATGAGCATCGCGGGGTTGAGTCTTGTAACATGCAAGACCTGCGGACGCGTTTGGTATTCCGTGCTGGGCGGTGGCAAGACCCTCTGCCGCGAGTCTGATAGCGGGATGAGACGGTCGATCGCGCCAGGAATGTTATCTCCGATCCCAGGCGCATCGTCCGTTTCTCTTGAGGTTGATTTGTCATCGTGCGTTGCGATGCTGTGGGGGATGCTTAGTGGCGCACAGAAGCGGCACTGGTTTTGCTGGCCGTGGGGACGTGGACGCTGCGTACCGGGATTTTGTGATGCGTTGCGGTATCGTGAATAGGGCGGAAGGGGCGTCACGATGTTGAGGCTGATGCGCTCGGCCTTGCTAAACAGCGGTAGCAGGATGAGAACGGCAAGAACCGCGCTCTGCAAAAGAATGGAAACAGCCAGGGCGCGGCGCTTCACGCGGCGTTGACGTGTGAGTTGTTCCGCATCACCGTCCACCAGGCATCCGCTTAACGATCCAAGACTTTCTTTGGGGCTTGCTTCTGAAACACTTCGGGGCTCGGGCGACATCACACACCTCCACATTTTTTCTGCGAGTTTCCGCCGTTCTGCGCCCGCCACGGCGGGCAGGTCCCGCAGAACGAAACTACAGAAAATTTTGCGACGCCGATTTCCTGGGGGTTGCTCTAGATCTCCAGGAGTCCGGCGCCGCGCTCGCAGGGATGTGAGGTTGCGCGCGTCCTCACTGCGTTGGACACCAAGGGCTCAGACAAGTTCCCAGGGACTCGCGCAATGAACGGTTTGGGTGCCAGAAACTTACACTTGCGGCCCTGAAGAACACAATAAGCCACTTGAAATGAATAGGTTACAGAGGCCGTATCCGACTGTCCGTCTGGTGCATCTTATTGTTTGTGGACGTGGATCTTAGGAGGAATGCCCCGATGGACCGGCACAATCTCGAAACTGTAGGTGTGCGCCGCACCGGCTGGGCTGCACTGGACCGCGATCCGCAGCAGGACACGGTGGAATTCATCTGTCCGCACTGCGGAGCGCGCGACAAGAAAAATGCCCGGCGCGAACGCGCGCTGTATCATTTCACGGATGGTTTTTTGCAGGACTTGCAGGGAGAAGTGACGCAGTGCCATGCGTGCAAGCAATACTTGCGGGTGGTTCCGATCGTGATGCTGCACGATCAGGATGAAACTCGCCGCTTTGAAGCTGTTTTTTCCGACGGACAGCTGGTGACTTCGCACTAATTCTATTTCGTATTGCAAAATAAATCGGGGGCGCTCGCCGTGGCGGGCGCCCCTTTTCTTTTTGTGCATCGCCAGACTTGGCAATTTTGTGTCACGCCCAGGAAAAAGAGCCTGGCCCGCCGCGGCGGGCCGGGCTCCTCAAAATACAGTCATGAATCAGTGGCGATCGTGGTCGTGGTCATCCCAATCGCGATCGGAATGCCAGCGGCGGCCGTCTTCATCCCACCAGCGATGCCGTTCATTCCAGCAGCGTTCCCGCGCCTCATGCAAATCGTGCCGTGCGTGATCGGCTTGCCGGCTATTCCAGCCGTGATGCTCCACGGCTTCGTGCAATCTGTGGTCGGCCTTGGCGATGCGGCGCTGGCAGTTGTGGTCGGCATCCGCCAATGCACTGGGTGCTCCGGCAAATGCCAGCATGCCAACAAATGCTGCAGCAGCGAGTATGGCCTTTCTGAAATATCTCTTCTCTCCCGTGTGAAGCGGCATGTTTCCTCCATCCTCCCTAAGTATCCCCGACTGGGATGGGGCGTGCTGTTCCATAGAACACATTTGCGGAGAGAATGTAGCAAGCGCCGGGTCATGCCATAAACACATGTAAATAAATGGCTTAGTACAGGATCGCGGTTAATAGGCTTGCAAGAACGGGTCGACTTCCATGTGGTATTTCTCGAGTCCGGCGCGGATGTGGTCGAAGGCTTCGTCCACGGTATCGGCAAATTGGAGCATCTTGTATTCGTCTTCGTTGATCGTGCCCCAGCGCACCATGGCCTTCCAATTCAGCACTTCATCCCAATACTTGCGGCCGTAAATCAGGATGATGTTGTGCTTGGCCAGCTTGCCGGTCTGCAGCAGCGTGAGCATTTCCCAAAGCTCGTCCATGGTTCCGAAGCCGCCGGGAAAAACGATTAGCGCTTTGGCGATCTGCGCGAACCACAGCTTGCGCATGAAAAAGTATTTGAAATTAAAGCTCAGCTCCGGGCTGATATAGGGATTAGCGAATTGCTCGTGTGGCAGCTCGATCGAGAGGCCGACGGATTTGCCGCCGGCTTCGTGCGCGCCGCGATTTGCCGCTTCCATGATTCCCGGGCCGCCGCCGGAACAAACCACAAAGCGCCGCGGCCGAGGTCCCAACGTAAGCGACCAGGTGGTCAGCTTGTGCGAAAGCTGTCGCGCTTCTTCGTAGTAGCGCGACATTTCCAGCAAGCTTTTCGCGTGACGCAAATCGGCGCGGTGCTGGACCAGTTTCCCCGCGGACATCTTCGAGGTCTTTTCTTTTTTCAGCCGCGTGACGCGCCCTTGCGCCGTCTCATGCGATTCGATGCGCGCGGAACCGAACATCACAATGGTGTCGCCTATCCCCTCTCGCTTGAGCTGTACCAGCGGATGGATGTACTCGCCGAGGATGCGGATCGGCCGGGCCGGTGTGCTCTTCAAAAAATTTTGGTCTTCGTGCGGCGCTTTCGGCGCGTGCTGGGGTTTCAGTTTTTGACCGTCGGACATGAGTCTTCTCTCCCGCTGAGGCGAGCATTGATTGTAGGAATCGCGGGCGCTCGCGGCAACGTCTTCCGCTGGACATGCGTCGAATCTAGTACACTCTGGT
>JBGPIX010000453.1:0-3840 GCA_041485085.1 Candidatus Acidiferrum sp. | reverse complement strand
GCGTGCCCGAACAGCGCCGCGGCGTTGTTCGTGGGCGCGAAGATTTCGCACCTGGCGCATCTCCCGCAAGGGCAGGCGGAACGCGACCGTCGCGCGCTGGCCATGGTGAAGCAGATGAATCGTGAAGGCTTTGCCAATTGCAGCAACATCGGCGAATGCGAAGCGGCTTGCCCAAAACAGATCAAGCTGGAAGTCATCGCACAGAGCAACGCGGACTACATCAAGGCGGCTTTCACCGAACGCCCGGAGACGGCCACCGGCGGCGCCGGCTGATCGCGCCTCCCAGGCGGTTTTTGCGCCCTGCCGCAGCGGCGCTTGGGTTAGAATCTCACGGACATTTTTGAAGGGCTCATCTCTCGTCTTCCTAAGGAGGGTCACGTGACCCGAGTTAGCCGGCGTTTCGCGGTGTGTTTGTGTCTCTGTGCCGTTTTGCTTGCAGGTTCGCGGCTAAGCGCGCCCGCAAGCGCGGACGACATTGCAGAGCGCGCCAGAAAACTGCACTTCTCTTCGATCGTGCTGGATACGCACGACGACACCACTCAAAGGTTTTTCTCCAAGAACTACGACATCGCCAAGCGCAATCCCGACGGTCATGTGGACATTCCGCGAATGATCGATGGCGGGATGAACGCCATTTTCTTTTCCATCTGGATCGACGGGCGCACGATGGGACCGCCGGCGGTGCAGAAGGCGCTCGATCAGATTGACGCCGTGCATGAAAACGTGCGCAAGAATTCGAGAGACATGGTGTTCTGCCGCACGGCCGCCGAAGTTCGCGAAGCGCACAAGCAGGGCAAGATTGCCGCACTGATCGGCGTCGAGGGCGGCCACATGATCGGTAACGACATTCGCGTGCTGCGCATGTTCGGGGATCTGGGCGTCCGCTACATGACGCTTTCGCATTTTTACAACGACGAATGGGCGGATTCTTCGACCGACAAGCCGGTTCACAACGGGCTGACGGATTTCGGGAAGGACATCGTGCGGGAAATGAACCGGCAGGGAATCATGGTGGACATTTCGCACGTGAGCGACAAGACATTTTATGATGCGCTGGAAGTGAGCAAGGCGCCGCTCATTGCCTCGCATTCTTCTTGCCGGGCGCTCTGCAATCACCCGCGCGATATGTCCGACGACATGATCAAAGCACTGGCCGCGAAGGGCGGGGTCATGCAGATCAACTATGAGCGGAGTTTTATAGACCAAGCGTATAAAGATGCTGCGGACAGACTGACGGGTGGAGTTGTGGCGCAGGCCGACCAACTCAAGAAAGAATGCGGCGACGACCCGGAATGCTTTGGGCGGAAGATGGCCGAGCAAGAGAAAAAATTCGTTGCGGAGGGAAAGCTCCCGCACGTGAGCTGGGAGAGGATCATCGAGCACATCGACCATGTCGTGAAACTCGTTGGAGCGGATCATGTGGGCTTGGGCTCCGATTTTGACGGAGCGGACATGCCCGAGGGAATGGAAGATTGCTCCAAGCTGCCGAAGATTACCGAGGCGCTGATGCGCAAAGGCTACACGGACGAGGACATTCGAAAGATTCTCGGGGGCAACACACTGCGGGTGATGGAGCAAACGGAAAAGGTCAGCCGGGAACTGCAGGCTCAATAACGGATGCTGGATGTTCTGTGGAGAAATGAGAGTTGAAATGTTGCGAACCATCCTCACGGCTGGAATCCTCGTTTCAGCCGGCGCTTTCCTGGCGGCGGCCGTGACGGCGGACGACATTTCCGCGCGTGCCAGGAAACTGCATTTTTCTTCCATTGTCGTGGACACGCACGACGACACGACGCAACGCTTCCTCGATGGCAAATTCGATCTCGGTGTACGCAATGTTACCGGGAGCATCGACATTCCGCGCATGAAAGAGGGTGGACTCGGCGCGATCTTCTTTTCGATCTGGATTCCGAGCAAGGTTACTGGGCCGGAAGCGGTCAATCGCGCGATGACGCAAATCGACGCGGTTCGGGAACAGGTGCGCAATCATCCGAAGGATTTGCTGCTTGCCACGACCGCGGCGGAAGTTCGCGAAGCCCGCAAGCAGGGCAAGATCGCCGCGCTGATGGGAGTCGAAGGCGGGCACATGATCAATTCGAACCTCGGTGTGCTGCGGAGCTACGCGGCGCTGGGCGTTCGCTACATGACGCTGACTCATAGCGGCAACGACGAGTGGGCGGATTCTTCAACGGACAAGGCCGCGCACAATGGCCTGACGGATTTCGGCAAGGATGTGGTGCGGGAGATGAACCGGCTGGGCATGATCGTTGACATTTCTCATGTCAGCGACAAGACATTTTACGACGTACTGGAGACGAGCAAGGCGCCGCCGTTTGCTTCGCATTCCTCCTGCCGCGCCCTTTGCGATGCGCCGCGCAACATGACCGACCAGATGATGAAAGACCTGGCGGCGAAAGGTGGGGTAGTCCAGATCAATTATCACGTCGGGTTTCTCAATCAGGCGTACCGGCAACAGGCAACTCCAGAGATTGCCAAAGAGCTGGGCGAAAAAGTCAAGAAGCACTGCGCGAGCGATGACGAAGGCTGCCAACTGATCGAGGGAGAGCGCATCACGCGAGAATTTGTCGCGCAGGGCAAGCTTCCCAAGGTGGAGTACACCGCGATCATCGAGCATATCGACCATGCGGTGAAAGTGGCCGGGATCGATCACGTGGGACTTGGTTCGGACTTTGACGGCGCCAACATGCCGTTCGGAATGGAAGACGCGACGAAGCTGCCCAAGATTACCGAGGCGTTGTTGCAAAAAGGCTATTCCGAGGGTGACGTAAGGAAGACTCTCGGCGAAAATACTCTTCGGGTCATGACGGAAGTCGAGCGCGTCAGCCGCGAATTAAATGGCGGAAAGTAGATTCAGCGCAAAAGACTTACGAAGAAAATAGAGGGGAGCGTTTGAAAATGAATCGGGCAAAGTGGTATTTGGTCGTTGCAGGTGTGAGCCTGGCGTTATTCGGATGCAAGAAAGAGCCAGCCGCGGAAGCGCCACCGCCGGAGCAGCCCAAAGCTGAGGCACCGGCCCAACCAAAGGCGGAAGCTCCCGCTCCGGCAACATCGGAAGCGACGGCAAGCACGCCCGCCGCGACGCCGAAACCGGGCTTTGATCGCGCGCTGCTTCGCGCCGCGCTCTTGAAGGACAAAGCGCCGGACACCTTTCAAGTGAAGTTTACGACCACGCGCGGAGATTTTACGGTGACCGTGCATCGCGACTGGGCCCCCATTGGAGCCGACCGCTTCTACAATCTTGTGAAGCACCACTTTTATGACAACGCCAGCTTCTTTCGGGTGGTCCCGGGCTTTGTCGTGCAGTTTGGCCTTAGTGCTTATCCGCCCGTGAATGCGGCGTGGAAAACGGCCAACCTTAAAGATGATCCAGTGACGCAGAGCAACAAGCGGGGTTATTTGACCTTCGCCACGGCTGGTCCCAACACGCGGACGACGCAGGTTTTTATCAGCCTGAAGGACAACGCGCGGCTTGATGGAATGGGGTTTGCGCCGTTTGGCGTGGTCGACGGGGCGGGAATGAAGGTCGTTGAGATGCTCTACGACCAATATGGAGACGATGCTGGGCCCGACCAGGGACAAATCGAGGCCCAGGGTAAGCCGTACCTCGACAAGGGATGGCCGAAACTGGATTCCATCAAGACGGCAACCTTGGCCGGGGCTGCGCAATAGGCCGGAAATCAGTAGAAAGAGTTGTTTGGGATTGATTACTTTTTTGAATGGGATGCATCTAATCTTTTCAGGACAGCTTCCTTTGACAAGGGGGCGGACCGGAAAGTATCCTTCAGTTTCATGATGACCTGTCGCCAGATGATGTGTTGT
>JBGPIX010000452.1:0-3848 GCA_041485085.1 Candidatus Acidiferrum sp. | reverse complement strand
TCCCGTGCGCGCGGGTACGGTGCTTTTCTCGACGACGAGCTTAGGAGTTTTCGCTTCAGCGGCGATCTGCCGGGCCACGTTGTCGATGGCCGAAAGGTCCGCTTCGCCGGAATCCTTCGGCGGGGTGCCCACGCAGATGAAAATGGCGTCACCAGCGCGGATGGCTTCAGCAACATCGGCGGTATACGAGATCCGTCCAGCCCTGTGGGCGGACGCGAGAATCTGACCCAGGTGCTCTTCGTAGATCGGAACGCCGCCGGCATTGAGTTTGGCGATGCGTTCGCGATCGATGTCGGTGCAAACTACTTCATGGCCAGCTTCGGCAAGGCAAGCTCCGGTCACGAGACCCACGTACCCACAACCGATAACGGAAAGACGCAAGACGAACTCTCCCTAAGTTGAGCTTTGGAGGCGCAAACGCCGTCCGCTGCGGAATGGCAACTACTTATTTTCACCTATTCGCCGTAAAGAACAAAGCTTCCCCTCTATGGATGTTGCCAAAAAAACTCGCGGTTCTGCGCCTCGAAAGCCCCGCCAAGACGCCAGGTCGATACCCGTGTTTCTTAGGAACTCTAATCCTTAGGCCTATGGACAGCCCCCCCTCTCATCGCTACGTTTAAAACAGGGTCATCCTCTCGGATTCCCGCGGTAGTACTCGTGTGCGGAGGCAGGTATGGGACGAATTCGTCTCGCAGTTCTATTTTTCGGTTCACTCGGGCTGCTCTTGTGCGTCTCCCAGGAGACAACTGCCCAATCGTCGAACCAGTCGGTGAAGCCCAACGACGGAAAGGGCCAGCCCTCGATCGTTACGCGGCTCCCTTTGCCGCGTCCTCGGCCGACCCCGCGTGGGCCGGAAATTTTCTATTGTGAAACCCCGGATACTTCCTGCCGGACCACCCAGGATACGTTTTCCATCGCCGACCTTCGCGATCTTTTCGTCTTTGTGACCTGGCCGGGCGTTAGCGGCCAGCATGTTCAGACCGTGCAATTTTTCTTGCCGGACGGCAGCATGTACTCTTCGCAAAAGACACAATTCACCGTCGGTGGACACATTTATTCCGCGAACGTGGCGCCAGCCGTTCAAAACGAAGTGGGGCCTACTCCGCCGGCCCGCCATCTGATTGCGGACGCGAATAAGACTCATGCGGAAGGGATTTCCTCGCTGCTCATGAAGAGCCGGGGCGATTCCGCCGTCCTTAGCGTGTTGCCCGTCGCGGGAACCTACATTACGCAGCGAAGTTTGAACGGGGCATGGCGCGTGCGCGTTCTTCTTGATGACCGTCCGGCGCTCGAATCGGAGTTCACGCTTACCCCCCGCCAACCTGTGCCCGCAGCAGCGGCGAAAGATGAGGCAGAACAATGAGCACGGTGTTCAAACCCTTGCGCGATTATCCCGGGATAGTGCTTCGCTGGATTCTCACCCTGCTGCTGGTCTGTCCGGCGACGCCGCTGCGATCCGATGAGCAACAAGCAGTCACTTCGACGCGCGACGCGTCCATCAGCCAAGCAGCTCCGGCCGTCAACAATGGTGCAGCGACGACGATGTCCACACATACGGCACAGACTGCGAATCAGCGTTCGCTGGTGCGCTTTGATCTAAGCACCACTGGCCTGAATTCCAACACCGCGCTAAAAACCTCGACACTGAATCTCGTTCCGACCACACCGCTCTTTACCAGCCGCAATCAAGAAGTCCATCGCATTACCGGCACGACCGATTGGACCGAAGCAGGTGTCACCTGGAGTACGCGGAATGGAGCGCTGGCGTGGACTACTCCGGGCGGCGATTTTGATGCGACCGCAACGGACACGCAGCCTTCGGGGACGGCCGCAGGGACAGCGGTTTCCTTCAACATACTAAGCGATTCGACATCGGCAAACATTCCCCAGGGCTGGATTGGCGGAACGATTCCGAATTACGGCTTAGCGGTGAAAGACCAATTGGAAGATGGAGCTACGTGGTCCTTCACTCGGGCGATCACCGTTACCGTCGGCGTCAACGCGCCGTTCAACGGTTACAACGGATACAGCGCGCAGATTACCGGCTTCAACACCGCTGCCTTGATCCTCGCCGGCAAGATGCGTTCCGACTGCAACGATTTGACCATCGCGCGCTTTGCGGCGAACACCTGGACGCAGCTCGACCGGCAAGTCATCAATTGCAACACCGCCAGCACCACCATTTGGTTCAAGTTGCAGGCGGATGTCGCCGCCAATGGCACAGACGCTAGCTATTCATTGTTCTACGGCAACGCCAACGCCACGGCCCCGCCTGCAAATCTGAACAATGTCTATCTCGCCTACGATAATTTTGACTCCGATACGGTAGGCCAGCCGCCCGCCGGGTGGACGGTGCAAGGTGGTGGCCCCTGGAATGTCGTGGCCGATGTCGGCGCGAATCGGGTCCTCCGAGAATCGAATGCCGCTGCCAACAATCGAAATCTCATTCACGTTAATTCTCCTACGAACGAGCGCGACGTCTTCGTTCAGGCTGACGTTCGAATGACCACACTCGCAGGGTCGGAAAGCACCGGATGTCCGCTTGGGCGCATTGGCGGGACCACTACTGTCAATATGACCGCCTACCGTTCGTGCCTGCAGTTCGTTACCGTCGGGGCGAACCCGAACCAAAGGGTGTCGCAACTCGCTTATTGGAACGCCGGAGCCTTCACGAGCTTACAGCAGCCACTCTACGCCTGGAACAACGCCACGTTTTATACCGTTGGCGGAGCTTTTTTCGGAAGCCCGGCAACACTGCGCACCTTCGTGAACGGGGCGCTCCAAGCGCCGTCCATCGTTGGTGATGCCCACGTGGCGGCTGCCGGCTCCGTCGGACTGTTTGTCTACGACGGCGATCCGGTGAACTACGACTTCGACAATTTCCTGGCCCGCCGCTACACGGAGCCAGAACCTGTGACTGCAGTTGCCGCCGAGTCGGCCAATGCCTCGTCGCCGTTTTACGGCACCAAGGAAAACATCGCTGCCAACCAGCCGACGCTGAATTTGCGCTATCTGCGCGATGTAACCATGACCCCACCGGCGCTAGGAATCTCCGAAATCGCCCTGAACTGGACGTTCCCAAGCGGCTCGACCAACGCCAACTACGACGGCGTGTTGTTCGCGAAACAGGCGGGAAGTGTTGCACCAAGCTTCGCTCCCGCGGACGGAACGACGTATCTCACCGGCGCGCAGCCTGTCGCGGGACAATTCATTGCCGCTAACACCAGCCCTTTCGCGACTGTTACCGTGCTGGATGAAAATGGGGACAGCAGCATCGTCCTTCCCGGCACGCAGTACACCTACAAGGCCTACACGCACGATGCCACGGCCATTCCAGGAGCGATTTCTTCTGCCGCGCCTCACTATTCCTTTGGCAACACGTCGACGCAAACGAACACCACCGTGACTGGTGGTGGCGCGAACAAGAACTGGAGCTACAAGACCAGCGCAACCACTCTTGCAGCGCCCGCTTTGGATCCCGGAAATATTGTTGTGACCGGTGGAAACGACAACGCCGTGCACGCTATGTCCGTGAACAACGGCCAGCGAAGCTACCAGCCAGGCGGAACCTCAGGCATTACTGGTGGAGCGATCCAGGGACGGCCTTCCCTGATCGCGGCCGGCGACACTTCCCATCCGACTTGCAAGAACGTCTGCGCCGTGGCTTACGTGGCCGCGGGCGATGGCATCGTGTATGCGTTTCGCGCGGACACGGGGACCATTCTGTGGCAGACGGCTGTCTTGACAACCGGGGCGGGAAGCGGCTTTCAGGCTGCCGCGGCCGTTCAGGTGAAATCCTTCGCGAACGCGGGGTACACCAACGCCTTTGACCTCGTCATCGTCGCCAC
>JBGPIX010000451.1:0-3854 GCA_041485085.1 Candidatus Acidiferrum sp. | reverse complement strand
TCCCCGGAACGCCACTCTCCAGAGTGGCGGTTGACCGACTGGCAAGACGACCTCCGCCACCTCGCCCTGACCCGTGGCCGAAAGTGCACCGCCGAATGGATCGACTACTTCGCCTTCACCCGCGGCCTCTATGGCCCGGACATGCCCCCGTTCGTCCTCCGCGTCTTCTGGGATAACTGGCTGGTTTGGAGAGCGTTGGACTCCGGCAAGCCCGTGATTGATGCCTCCCCCGCCGTGCTCGCCGTGCATCAGAATCACGACTACAGCTACCATCCCCAAGGTAAAGCTGGCGTCTGGAGCGGCGAAGAAGCCGGCCTCAACGGCCAGCTTGCCGGGGGCTGGCGCCACCTCCGCACTATCGCCGACGCCACCGAAATTCTCCCGCCCGAAAAACTCAAACCAAATCCGCTGCGCCATTGGTCCGCCGCCAAGCGCTATTTGCGTCAAATCGGCCGTGTATTGTTCTACGATGTCTGGCACCCCGTCTGGTTTGCTCTTCTCAACCTCACCCGCCCCCTCCGCCGCTCCCTGCGTCACTCCCCGCGCCCCTAGCAGTAGCAACAGGGTTAAGTCTCTTCTTTTCAATAAGGACAGTGGCATTTCCGCCACACAGTACTTCGCGCCCATTGTGAAGCGCGCTTCCACCCCCGAACATAGAACTGGAGAAAAAGGCCGTCATGGGTACTCTGAACCGCACCGAATTAGATCATCTCGAACGCCGTGAGCTGCAACTCACGATCCTCGCCGCCGCTTATGTGTTGATACAAGCCGCTGGTTTGGCTGTATTTATGTACCCCCTGGTGTTCCTCCACCCTCTCGGGAACAAATGGACCCTACGGGTGGCCTTCTTCGGATTCTGCGCCCTAACGCTGCTGTTCGTCGGCTACCTGCTGGACCACCAACGCACCGTGCGCAAACTGAAGCAGGGCGTGCTGGCGGAACTGGACCGCAACGTTTCCTTGCAGCATCAAGCCAGCGTGGATTTGCTCCACACCATGCCGGACCAGAATCATTTCTGGGATCGCCTGACGATGGAGTACCGGAGGGCCATGACCATGCAGAAGACACTTTCCCTCTTGCTGGTGAAGGCGAAACCTGCGAGCGCGGCGGCAAAAACGGAGCCAAGCTCGGAAGCGTGGAGCGATGCCGCGAAAGCAATTTCCAGCAAACTGCGGCCCACGGATTCGGTCTATCGTCTATCAACGGATTTGTTTGCGCTGGTGCTTCCCGGAACGGACGTGCTCAATGCAAAGCGCATCGCGGTTCGTTTGCAGGAACAGCTCCAGGAAATCCGCGCCAAACACAATCTGGCTTTTGACATTACCGCGCACAATTATCCCGAGCATGTGAGCAGCTCGCACGAACTGGAAGACATCGTGAAATCGCTGCTTCCCGCGCAGGATGAATGGGCTTCTCCGGTGCTCGTTTCGAAATCTTAGGATTCGGTTGACGGTGTTGTTTTTCGTTCCGGAGCGATGAGCTTCTGCCCGGCAAGATTCCGAGCGCCATGCGAAAGAACTAAGCGAGCGCTTGTTTCAAATCTTCGATTAAATCTTTTTTGTCTTCCAAACCAATCGAAACGCGCACCGTGCCCGGGCTGACGCCCGCGCGCTGCAATTCTTCGTTCGACATGTTGTAGTGCGAACTGTAGATCGGAAGAATTACCAGCGATTCGACTCCGCCAAGGCTGGCCGCCAGCAGAAATAGTTTCACGCGGTCGCAGAAACGCCGGGCCGCAGGCAATCCGCCTTTCATGTCGAACGCCAGCATGCTGCCGAATCCGCGCATTTGTTTCCTGGCGAGTTTGTGATCCGCGTGCGATTTCAGGCCGGGGTAGTGCACGCGCGCAACCTTCGGATGCTTCTCAAGAAACTTGGCAACGGCGATGGCGTTTTCGCACTGGCGCTCGACGCGCACGCCGAGAGTTTTGATGCCCCGAATCAAGAGATACGCCGCGCCCGGATCCATCGAGCCGCCCAAGTAAATAATCATGTGGCGAACGCGCTCCATCCACTCGGCATTGCCTACGGCGACACCGGCGATGATATCGGAATGGCCGGCCAGAGCTTTTGTGGCGCTGTGAACCACCATGTCATAGCCGAGGGCGATGGGATTCTGAAGGATAGGCGTAGCGAAAGTATTGTCAATGATGGAGACGAGTTTGTGTTTTTTGGCGAAGGCCACGGCTTTGTGAATATCGACGAGGCGAAGCGTGGGGTTAGTGGGCGTTTCGATGTAAAGAACTTTCGAACGAGGGGAGACCAGATTTTCGATACCCGCGAGGTCGGTGTCGACTTGGCGGACGGTGATGCCCATGTTGGGAAAAACGTCGCGCATAAGGCGATACGTGCCGCCATAGGTCTGCGCAGTGGTGATCACTTCGTCGCCGGCCTTCAGCGCAGCGAGCAAAGCGGAGGAAATGGCGGCCATGCCGGAGGCGGTGACGATGGCGGCTTCCGCGCCTTCGAGAGCAGCAATTTTCTTTTGCGCCACAGTGAGCGTGGGATTGCCGTAACGCGTGTAGATGTAAGCCTTGTTTTTGCCCTCAGCCCAGAGCTTCATTTGCTCAGTGGAAGTGAATGTAAAAGTGGAGGAACGGATAATCTCCGTGACGATGGGGCCGTTGACGCCGCGGCGATTGGGCTCACCGCCGTGGATGGCCGTTGTTTGTGGGCCGAGTCTTGCGGGTTTGCTGGTCTTCATGGAGTTGAGTGTGCACCTGCGGGCGAACAAAAAACAGCTTCCAAATTGGTAGAGGCAAAGACAAATTGGGCTGGCACGCCGCGCGCGCTAAATTAAGGATGCACCTCGAGGGACAACTCAACTATCCGGGTCAATTGGAGCCTGGCAGAGTTTGACAAATTCTTCTATTAGTACAATGCTGACAGAGTCATGAATGACCTAATCGTGTTGGCCAACCTCCTGGATGCACCCAAGCACGGGTACGCGCTCAAGAAGCAGGTTGGCTTGATTTCAGGGCAGAGCGAGATGCACAACAACATCGTGTATCCGCTCCTCCGGCGATTTGTGGATAGCGGCTGGGTTAGCAAGCGGAAGGCTCCCGGCGAGCGTGGGCAGACGCGCGATATTTACGCGCTTACCAACAAGGGCAGGCAACAATTGCTCCAGCGCCTCAGCCAATCGACCGATAAAGAAATGAGTTCGGAAAACGGCTTCCGTTTACGGGTGGGATTATTCAGCGTGCTGGACAGCGAAACTCGCTGGCGAATTCTCGCCGAAAGGGAGCAGTGGCTGGCGGATCGGGAAAAGCGCCTCGCGCGGCTTTCCGGTGCGCTGGATTTGGGACCGTGGGGCGGGGAGGTCGTGCATTTCCTGCGCGAGCAGATCCGGTCCGAACGCAAGTGGATTTCGCGTCTGAAACGAAAAGCCAGCAAGCGTGGCACCTGAAGAGGGTTGGTCACCCGGAGGCAAATATGGATTTCTCCTCATCACGAGAATGGATCAACGCGTTGTGGATTTTGTTCGGATTGTACTGGCTGGTGTCAGCGTTCAAGCGGAAGAAAACCAAGCGGCGTGAATCATGGGGCCAACGGCTGATCTACGTGCTTCCCCTGGCCGTGGCGTTTCGGCTGTTGTCCCGACCGGGGGCCCACTTTGGATTGTTAGGGATGCGCTTTGTGCCCGTGAGTCCTGTAACGGAGTGGAGCGGCGTTCTTCTTACCGCCGTCGGCGTAGCGGTTGCGTTCTGGGCCCGCTGGCATCTGGGCACCAATTGGAGCGGCGTGGTCACCTTGAAAGAAGGCCACGAGTTGATACGCACGGGGCCGTACCGCGCCATTCGCCACCCGATTTACACAGGCATTCTGCTGGCGCTCCTTGGGACGGCTGTCGCG
>JBGPIX010000450.1:0-3857 GCA_041485085.1 Candidatus Acidiferrum sp. | reverse complement strand
TGAAGCTTACCGCTGCGATCACGGACATTCGCGGTATTCAGGAAAACACCTTTCCTCCGGTGACATCGTGTTTGCGCGCGAAGGAAACCTGTTCCGGTTCACGTCGGCCTTGGCACATGAGATTGCGGTCCCCGCTCCCGCTGGCACTTACGCTGGAGATGTCATCGAGACACCAGAAGGCGCCTGGTTGGTTAGCTGGCATGGCGCTGCACAGAGAAATTTCGAATTACGGAAATGGAAACCAGGCGCGGCTGCCCTTGAGCCGCAAATTGTCGAATCCGGTGCAAATGTCATCCAGCCGGCATTACTGATTCGGCGTCCCATCCCGAATCGCCATCCCTCCGGTCTACACGAGTGGTCTTATGCGAATGTGCTTTGCCTGAATGCGTACACCTCGAAGTATCGGTTTCTCGATGATTCAATCGCGTCCGTCCGGCTGTACACGCGCGATGCGCTGGGCGCAGTGCAACTGCTGGGGATGGCGCAAGTAGAGAAGGACGGATCTTTCTACCTGCGCGTTCCTGGGGACCAGCCGCTCAAGATCGAACTGCTGGACAGCTCCGGAAACACCTTGAAGAAGGAAGCGGGATGGTTCTGGATGCGCGCTGGTGAGCAGAGAATCTGCGTGGGTTGCCATGCAGGTCCGGAGACCGCACCCGAGAACGCCGTTCCTGCGGTGCTACTCCGCTCCACCGTCGCGGCGGACATGACAGCGGGCAAGCAACCTTCGTCTGCAGGAGCACACTAATGTTGCTTCGGCTCGCGCTTGCACTCTTCCTGTCGTCCTCAGCGGCGTTGGCACAAAGCCCACAGCCCGCGTCATCGCCGTCGCCAGGCCAGATTCGCTTCGAAGACGCGACCGCTTCTTCCGGCATTCAGTTCACCCACAGCTTCGGCGCGCAAAAGCTTGGCTCGCTGCTCGAGAGCGCGGGAGCCGGGTGTGTGTGGTTCGATTACAACCATGATGGTCTGCCAGATCTCTACGTGGTCAGTGGAAAACCGCTCGACGGCGACATACATCCCTACCCGCTGAAGAAGACCCCCGAAGTTCCTCCTCATAATCATCTTTATAAGAACAATGGCGACGGCACTTTCACAGACGTGACCGAGCAGGCCGGTGTCGCAGCCAACATTTATGGCATGGCGGCAATCGCAGCCGATTACGACAATGACGGCTTCGTCGATCTATTTGTAACCGGCTATGGCCGGACGATCCTGTACCACAATAATGGCGACGGCACATTCACGGATGTTACTGCCAAGGCCGGGATCAACGTTGACGGATGGTCGATCAGCTCGGCGTGGCTCGACTTCGACCGCGATGGCTGCGTCGATCTTTTCGTCGGCCGTTACGTGAAGTTTGATCCCAAGTACCGCGCCTTCTACCCTGCCGACAATTACCCGGGGCCGCTCGATTACGCAGCGACCACCAACCGGCTCTATCACAACAATTGCAACGGCACGTTCACGGATGTGACAGACGCGTCGGGGATTGGCGCATACAAGGGCCGCACCATGGGCGTGACCGCCGCGGATTTTGACGGCGACGGCTGGCCCGACATTTATATCTCCAACGACAAGACCGAGAATTTCTTGTTTCGCAACAAGCATGACGGCACATTCGAGGAGGTTGCCGGCGATCTGTGGGTGGCTTACGGACAGAACGGCGAAATGACCTCGTCTATGGGCCCCGTGTTCGCCGACGTCGATGGCGATGGCCTGCTTGACCTGTGGGTCACCGACTCGAAGTACGACCGCCTGATGCGCAACGCCGGCAAACAAGGGTTTGAAGACATCAGCGTGACCTCGGGCATTTCCGCAACCACTGGTCAATATGTGAGCTGGGGCAGCGGGATTTATGACTTCGACAATGACGGCCGGCTGGACATTCTTGTTTTCCACGGCGGATTGGCCCACATGATTCCGCAGGAGCAGTCGCTATACCGAGGTCTGGGAAATGGCAAATTCGCCGACGTTTCGCGCGAAGCCGGCCCGGTACTGGATGTGAAGAGCGTTTCCCGTGGTGCATGCTTTGCCGATTACGACAACGACGGCAGAGTGGATGCATACGTCGTCAATCTAGGCGCTCAGGGTACGTTGCTGCACAACGTTTCGCAGAACAAGAATCACTGGCTCACGATTGCGCTCAAAGGAACAAAAAGCAATCGCGATGGCATCGGCGCGCGTGTGGAATTGGTTGCCGGCGGCCGCAAGCAGGTCGCGGAACGCGTGGCAGGATCCAGTTACCTCTCTCAGGATGACGCGAGATTGCATTTTGGACTCGGTGGCGCTACTCGCGTTGATAAGCTCACGATCCATTGGCCGAGCGGCCGCGATCAGGTGCTAGAGAATCTGGCTGCTGACCGGGTACTCACGGTGGAGGAACCGAAGTGATCCGGCACCTTTCTATCGCGATTCTCTTTGTACTCGCGGTCATTGCGCCAGCCCGCGCCAAAACCGTGAAACTGGAATCCCGTTATCTTTCGCCTGGCGAGCTGGCAATCTCGCCTGACGGCCGTCGACTCTATGTGATCTGTGAGAAAACCGATGAACTTCAGGTTGTCGACACGCAAAGTGGAAAGGTGATGAAGCGGATCGCCGTTGGTCACGTGCCGCGGGGATTGAGTTTATCAGCGGACGGCAAGCAGATTTATGTGGCGAATTCATGGACAGACACGATTTCGGTCATCGATGCGGAGAAGCTCGAAACCGTTCGCAGTCTGGCGACAGGATCTGAGCCGATCAGCGTTGTCGCTGACCGGCAAGGTGAAACGCTTTATGTTGCCAATCGGCTGAGCAATGACATTTCTGTAATCGATTTGCAGAGCGGGAAACAGATTAAGCGGCTCGCTGCCGGCCGAGGGGCCAGTTATCTGGCTCTTTCCAGCGACGGGACGCTGCTGTTGTGCACTCACATCTATCCCAATATTGGCGCGTACCGCACACCTCCTGAATCGGAAATCACAGTCATCGATACAGCTTCTCGCCGGGTAGTTGAACGAAAACCGTTGCAGAATGTCGCCGGAGTCTTTCATCTCGCTCTCTCTTCTGACGGAAGGCTCGGAGTCGCCGCCATACTGCGCCCGAAAAACCTGATTCCCATGGCACATGTGGAGCACGGCTGGGTTTTTACCGATTCGCTTGCGCTTTTTGGCGAGGACGTCGGAGGCGTCGTCCAGGTTCCGCTCGACGAACTCGATCGTTACTTCGCTCTGCCTTTCGGCGTGGCAATTGCTCCCGACAAGTCCAAAGCGTTCGTGAGCGCGGCCGGATCTGACAACATTAGCGTCATAAGCGTCTCCGCGCTGCTGAAGTCCGTTCACGCTGCTCACCGGCAGTTTGCCAACGACCTCTCGGCGTCTGCGAACTATGTCATCACGCGAATTCCGACGGGGCGCAATCCACGCGGGATTGTGCTCTCTCCTGATGGCAAACGCCTCTACGTTGCCACTCGCATGGACGACAACATCACCGTAATCGATACGAAAGCTGCGAAGGTGGTCTCGTCCTTCGACCTCGGTGGTCCAAAAGAAATTACGCCGGTACGACGCGGGGAGCAGAACTTCTATAACGCTAGCTTTGCATTCCAGGGGCAATTCAGTTGTGCGAATTGCCATCTGGACGCAACCTTCGACGGACTGCAATGGGACTTGGAGCCGGATGGATTCGGCGTGGACATCGTGGCTAACCGTTCGATCGAAGACCTCATGGGCACACAACCGTTCAAGTGGAATGGCGGCAATCCTGACCTCCCCACCGAATGCGGCCCGCGCACCGCGAAGTACATTTACCGGTCCCAGAGCTTTGACCACAAGGAACTGACCGATCTCGTGACGTTTGTCCTGTCGCTTCCCGTG
>JBGPIX010000449.1:0-3862 GCA_041485085.1 Candidatus Acidiferrum sp. | reverse complement strand
GGGACGGGATCGGCGTCACCCAATAGGGCAAAGGAACCGAGTTTTGAAAGGTCTTCCATGAGGGTGCGCCTGGCGCCTAATCCCTATTGGATGTAGCAAATCTCGGGAGGTTGCACAAATCAATTTTTCATAGCGGACGGAGATTGCGGGAAAGACTCGAGTTGGAGAAGAGCTTCTTGTGGACGCGCACGTTGACAGAGCGTGTCCCCGCGAGGAAGCACCGTAGGATTGCAGAATGTCTTCCGTTCAAGACTGGCGGTGGGCCCCTTTGCTTCAGGGTTCTTTGTGAAATAGGGCTTGGCTGCAGCTGCGCAATGACAAAAGATCCGTTTCCTCCAGTCCGTAGCGCCCTATCGCTGCGTGGTAACCCTGCCAGTTGAACGGGCGATGGCGCTTGGCCATAGTTCGGAAGAAGCGGTCAAAGAAGTAGAAGCCGATGCCGAAATTGGTATCCATGTAACCTTCGCTGTCCACGCTGCGGTGATGAATGTCGTGCAGTCTTCTGGCTTTCAGAAACCATGCGCGGAGCAGGGGAACCCGCGTCATCCAGTAGTTCTCGATGTGCATCCGGTCGTGCAGGTAGCTGAACATCAGGATGGGCCAGCCGAGCAACGTGCATAGCGCGAGCACCTGGTAGACATGCGGCACGCCCAGCAGCGCCATTACTCCCCAGCAAAACAGCAAGATAATCGCTGAGGGTGCGAGCCATTCCAGGCCTACATTGCCAACGGAGAAGCGGTTATCCGTTGCGTCGTGGTACTCCCCGGCACGCATGGGCTGCCGGGGGCCGTAGATCAGGAAATGGTGGATCAAATGGCCGCGGCTGAAGGCTGGGAACATGTCGCTGTGCAGAAGCCGGTGCAGCCAGTAGCCGGCGAATTCCGCGACAATCACGGAGTCCACAAGCGTCGCAACGATTCCGACAAACGTTACGTGCAAGCGTTCGTAAAGCATGACTGCTTCTCCTTCAAATTCATCCTGGCGGCTCTCCGAGCCAAGCAGGAAACTGCCGATGGGATGACACTACGAAGTGCGAAGGGAAGGCTCAAGCGACAAGGAACGTCAAGCGGTTGCAGCGGAGAGATGTCGCATCATGTCGCAGGGCGTTGATTACGGACGGACTGAAAGGAAAGAACTTACACGAGAAAACAGGAGGCCTAGCCAGCCGGTAAATACAAGACTGCACCGCCAGCACGCAGCGCAAAAGATTGAGAGCCGTGACCACAGGGGGCACGGCGCTCTTGGATCTTCCTCAGAAGATTCTGTCTTTCAGAAGGCTGAGACTACTTCACTTCCCAGGTGTCGCCGGCGCGAAGAAGCTTGGCGAGATCGCCGGGACCGCGCTTGGCGATGACGTCCTTGACCTGCTGGTTCATCACGTCTTCGTAGCGTGGGAGATCATCCCAGGCGCGGAAAACGCCGATGGGCGTGGGGAAGCCCGGGCGGTGCTCCATGTGCGAGAGCAGGAACGCGTAGGACGGCCGCGGGTGGTGCGCGTCGTGGATCACCAGGTCGCTCTCGGTGATGCCGTTGCCGAGCTGGACGACTTCGATGTCGCCGTCAGATTTGCGGCGGATGCCCTTATCGCGATTCTTACCGAAAACCAGCGGCTTGCCGTGCTCGAGTTGCATGACGTGTTCGCTGCGTGCATCGCGCTCGGTCAGAGAGAACCACGCGCCGTCGTTGAAGATGTTGCAGTTCTGAAGAATTTCGACGAACGCGGAGCCCCTGTGCGCCGCGGCGTGCTTCAGAGTTTCTTTCAGGTGCCCTTGGAAAACGTCCACGGAGCGTGCCACGAAGGTGGCTTCCGAACCAATAGCCAGTGACATTGGATTGAAGGGCCGGTCCAGTGAGCCGAACGGAGTGGATTTCGTTTTCTTGTTGAATTCTGAGGTCGGCGAATACTGGCCCTTCGTCAAACCGTAGATCTTGTTGTTGAAGAGCAAGACTTTGACGCCGACGTTGCGCCGGAGCATGTGAATGGTGTGATTCCCACCGATCGAAAGCGCGTCACCGTCGCCGGTGGCCACCCAGACTTCCAAGTCTGGGTTAATGGCCTTGATGCCGGTGGCGACTGCCGGCGCTCGGCCGTGAATCGTGTGGAAACCAAAGGTATTCATGTAATACGGGAAGCGGCTGGAGCAGCCGATGCCGGAGACGACAACGAAATTCTCTTTCTTGACGCCGAGTTCCGGGAAAATGGACTGCACCGCGGAGAGAATCGCGTAATCTCCGCAGCCGGGACACCAGCGGACTTCCTGGTCGGTTTGAAAGTCTTTCTTTGTCAGAGGCGGTGGCAGCGTGGCGGTTCCCATGGTCGGTTCTCCTAGAGTCCCAACATCTCTTCGATTTTTTGTTCCAGTTCCGCTTGCTTGAACGGCCGGCCCTGAATTTTGTTCAGGCCGACGGCGTCAACGAGGTACTTTGCGCGCAGAACCCACAAAAGCTGGCCCATGTTCAGTTCCGGCACAAGCACTCGCTTGTAGCGCTTGAGGACGTCGCCCAAATTCGCCGGGAGCGGATTGAGGTGCCGCAGATGCAAGTGTCCAATCTTGCGTCCCTTGGCGCGTTGCGCCTTTAGGGCGGCGGTGATGGAACCGCAAGTCGAACCCCACGCGACGATCAGCAAATCGCCTTCAGGATCGCCCGCTGGAAGCACGTTAGGAATGTCCTGGGCGACTCCGGCGACTTTTGCCGCCCGGATGCGCACCATGTTTTCATGGTTCAGCGGCTCGTAGTTGATGTTCCCCGTGGGATCCTGCTTCTCAAGGCCGCCGACGCGGTGTTCGAGTCCGGGAGTTCCGGGAACCGCCCAAGGGCGCGCCAGGGTTTGCGGGTCGCGCTTGTATGGCAAGAAGGTGCTGGGGTCGGTCGCAAACTTCACCGGGAAGGCCGGAATATCGCTCAATTCGGGGATTCGCCAGGGCTCCGCGCCGTTGGCGAGGTAACCGTCCGAGAGAATAATCACCGGCACCATGTACTTGACGGCGATGCGGCAGGCTTCAATCGCTACCCAGAAGCAATCCGCGGGCGTGGATGCAGCCAGCACCGGAATCGGGGCTTCGGAGTTGCGGCCGAAAAGCGCCTGCAAGAGATCGGCTTGCTCGGTCTTGGTCGGAAGACCAGTTGATGGCCCGCCGCGTTGGATGTCGCAAATGACCAGCGGGATCTCGACGGCTACGGCAAGTCCCATCGCTTCCGTCTTCAACGCCATGCCGGGCCCTGAAGTCGTGGTAATCGCCAACGCGCCGGCGTACGCTGCGCCGATGGACGAAGTGACCGCGGCGATTTCGTCTTCCGCCTGGAAGGTCATCACGCCGAAGTCTTTGTACTGCGAGAGTTCGTGCAAGATGTCCGACGCGGGAGTAATCGGATAACTGCCGAGGAAAAGCGTCAACCCGCATTTTTGCGCCGCGGTGACGAATCCCAGCGCGAGCGCCTGGTTGCCGCTCATGCTGCGGTAGAGCCCCGGAGTGAGCTGGGCTGGCGGAATCTCGTAACTGACCTGGAACGCTTCCGTCGCTTCGCAGTAGGAGTAGCCGCCCTTCAGGGCGAGTTTGTTTGCTTCCACGAGCAGCGGCTTGTTCTTGAACTTGTCTTCGATCCAGCGGACCGTTGGCTCGCTCGAGCGGTTGTAGAGCCAATAGCACATGCCGAGCGCGAAGAAGTTCTTGCAGCGGTCCATGGACTTCGCGTCAAGTCCCAAGTGCTCGAGCGAACGCCGCGTCAGGCGTTCCAGTTCAACCGAAAACAACCGGAATTTATCGAGGGAATGATCTTCCAGCGGATTCGAGGTCATCTGCGCTTTGCGCAGATCGCCCTCTTTGAAGCTATCGCTGTTGACGATCAGGATCCCGTTGGC
>JBGPIX010000448.1:0-3866 GCA_041485085.1 Candidatus Acidiferrum sp. | reverse complement strand
GTGGGCCACATACCAATTTCGACAGATGTGTTCTGCGGAATGGGCTGCATCCACTGCCGCTTCAGCGAGTTCGGCCGCATCCTCGTGTGATCCGTGCTGGAACATTCGGCGGGCCTGTTGGTAGAACGCGTCGCCCCACGCCGCAATCCTCCTCACCTGGGCGCGGTCCTCCAATGGAAGTGTCCCATTTTCCATGAGCCAATGAATCCGAGAAAGAACAGCTTCAACCGCGTCTAGGTCATCGTCCACCCGGCTGGCGTCCCCGCAAATCCCCTTGCGCTGCGGGGGAGGCGAAACAAGGGATGGATAACTCGTGTCCGAACGAAGAGTTCTAGAGATAATGCCCTCGACTACGCGAGAGAGGCATCCTGAAGCTGCGGCTAATTCGCGTGCTCCCTCAAAATCCCGTGCCGCATGCCGCGAAAGTGCTTGCTCGTAAGTATGCTTTGCTTCCTCGTGCATCTGACTCATGCCGTGAACCTGACGCTTCATGATCTTCAAATACGCCAGGATTGCCTGAATACGATGCAGGCTGTCGTAAGCGTGTTCAATTTCCGTTGCCGCGTCTCTTCTCATGGCGCGCGGAAGGGGCAGAAGGCCCCGTTGAGGATCTTCATCCGAGGCGTATCGCGATGGCCGAGGTTGGGAAGCCATTTTCTCAAGGAGAAGACCAATAGGATCCAGGCTTCTTTCGCCCCGCGGATCGGTTCTCTTCGGTCTATCCTCCTCCATCACTTTAAGGTGGGCCAGGGATGCCGGCGTTGTCGGGGTGGCTTCCGCCGACATCCCTGGTTTGCGTAGGCACACGGGGGCCTGCAAACTTGCGGTTTGCTTCGAATCCAGGTTCGTGATCTGCGTTGCAGTCAGAACTCTTTGCTCTTTGCTGCCATTTTGGAGGTCAAACATGATTTGGATGCTGGCGTTAAGCGTAGCGACCTCCGCGACGTGACCCAGTTGATCCGCCGAAAAACTGATTTCCTCTCCGCTATCAAGGACTAAACCATTTGCACGGCCTGTTGGGTCTCGCAAGATCTCAACGACATTTCCATAGATGGATTGCATCCCGCCCTCCGACGATCCCGCCAGTCCTAAGCAGCGTCGCTTATCGTGCCGCAACATCGCGGACGTTCGGGCTCGCACCGGTTTGCCAGTTAAGAGAACATGAAAAACGCAGCGCTCGCTCCAAAAAGCAGGGTAAATCGAAATATCTCGTAAGCAGTGATTCTAGGCATCCGTCCTGCTCCTCAGTTGTGAGCTACCGCCTGCACTAGACTGCAAAAAGTGATGCAGTCCTACCTATTGCAAGTGCAATACCATGCCTTACGAAGGGTCTGAGGCTGCGATAAGTCCTTGCCATTCATCAACCAAGATCCCGGCCAAGGAAACAAGATGCGTGCGCTGTTTGCAAGTGTGCAGAGAGCGAACAGGCTTTGTAAAGAAAGCGAACGATGGAATTGAAGCCGAGCCGTCTGGATGAATGCCTCGGAGCATTGAACAAGAGCATCCCGAGGGAGGGGGGTAGAAAGCAAAGCATTCCCTTTCCGGCTCTATTCTCTTGACCTTACGGAGTGAGCATTCCCCTCCGGAACCTCCCTGAAAAGTGAAGGTCGTCAACCAAACGAAAAAGTGGTTTCCGATTGGAATCACCCTTGCACACAGATTGAGAGGAGTAACGACTGATTCAGAAGTACCACTAAGGAGGTAACTTGCAATCCGAAGAGCAAAGTACGCCCAGTTTGAAGATTCACCGGCCGCCAACTCTCCCGGTCAACATGGATGACACCGAACTGGGCGAGCTCTTCGCTTCCTGCATGCCTCGCCTTCGGCAAACAGCGAGAAAGCTGCTGCGCAACCCTCAAGACTCCGAAGATGCTATGCAGGAGGGACTTCTCCTAGCTTTTAGTAATCTCGGCCAGTTCCAGGGTCGCTCGAGGTTCTCCACCTGGCTGCACAGCATCGTCAGAAATGCCGCGCGGACGCATGTGAGAAGGATGCAGCGCCAACTTCAATGCTCATCGGAAGCGGACCTTGCAAGTGGAGGCGAGTTGACGCTGGAAGAACTCTCTGTCGATGGCGGCCTGAGCCCTGAGGAGGAGTGCGCGCGACGGGAAAGATCGCGCATTTTACTTGAAGTACTGCAAGACATGTCTGCGAGGTACAGATCCGTAATGCAACTTTGCGATGTTGAGGGTATCGATCAAAAGGAAGCCGCGCAAAAGCTGGGCATCACCGTATGCGCGCTCAAGACCCACTTATTCCGCGCTCGCCGGGTCGCAGCTCGGCAAATACTTGGCAGGGTCCTGCCTCCAGCTGATAGTTCTCAAAGCCGAGAGCACTCATCCCACCAGCGAACCATAATGTCAGGTCTTAGCCGAACGGCAAGTTCCGATCTTGACTTCAAGAGTTCGATGGATGAGGAATATCCCATGCAAGCGGGGGAGCGTAAGAATCGCGGCCTTGCACCAGGTAACCATGAACGCGGGAGAAAAAGAACTTGCTCTTGGAAGCTTAGTCTGGCGGCCTCTGCCCGTATTTCTGTGCACAACACTCAACGGTCAGCCTGTTAAAGCCGAACAACAGTATTCCGCGTGCGCCAACACCCAACGGTGCGTGTCCCAATAAATGGAAACGCCACTGCGCACGGGCGGTGGCGTTGCTGGGCGGCCTCCTAGCCGCCTGCCTCACCCCGGACAAAACGGGAAACGGTGCGAGGCAGACGGCTCTTGGCAGGTGTTACGGCTTCTTGGTCGCTTCCGTCAGGACGCTGGTCGCGACCTGAGTCAGGAGCGGCGTCATGACGTCCTCGCCGTCGGATTTAGCTTTGGCCTTCAGTGAATCCTGGAGGCGCGGCGCCGTCTGGCCTGTGGGCACCAGCTGATATTGCATGGCCACGTCATCTTTGGATTTGATCTCCTTATTGAAGCCGGTGAGCTGATTCATAGCCTGTTGCTGAGCAGACATGGCCGCAGCGGAAGCCGCCGCTGAAGCGGCTTGAGCCGCCACCGCCCCACCCATGCCCTTCGCCATTGAACCCATCGGAGTCATGCTGGCCACCGGAGCAGCCATTTTTAGCATTCTTCCGAAGCCGCCACCGGAACTGTGCTTTACGCTAACGCTGGAATAAAGGATGAAGTCGCATTGTTTCTGCTGCGCTTCGGCTTGCAATTGCAGTGGGATGCGAGCGTCCAGCGCGGCAATCTCCACGGCCGGGCCGTCCATCAGGAAAATAATGGAATTGCGAATCGGTGTGCTGTAGTCGGCCTGGGCATTATTGCCTTGTCCGACCTGCGCGTCTGGTGGTGCAACACCGATACGAATTTTGCCGGGAGCTTTGGGTCCAAGCACCTTCGGTGCAGCGACTGAGGCGGCGCCAGCAGGCGGCTGGCCCATCCCGGGCATTCCGCCGGGCATCATCTGCTGAAAGTTTCCCGGCCCCATCAACGGCTGCCCTGCCCCTACGCCGTACTGCGCCATGGTTTGTCCGATGGCTTGTTGCGCGGCGATGGACTTGCCGGTCGGAGTGGGATTGCTCATCGTTTGCTGCATCGCGGGTGTCATTCCGTTGCGCGTGCCGGGCGTTTGTTGCATTTGAGGAGTCATCCCTGATTGCGGAGCTTGCTGCGCCATTTGCTGGGGCGCTGGTCCCACGCCCTTCAACTCGGCGACGGAATTCACCAGCGTGTAATTGGCTGGAACTTCAAAGAGTTCCGGCTCGAGCGGCTGCCTGGAAATCTCCGAGGTCTGAATCGTTACATCCACGGGCGCAGTGTCCCCGTTGTGAAAGGTGATGTGCTCCAGGAGTGGATAGGCGAGTTTGCCGCTGCCGGTCAGGCGCTTTACGATGCGGTCGTTGCAGCCTTGGGCCT
>JBGPIX010000447.1:0-3870 GCA_041485085.1 Candidatus Acidiferrum sp. | reverse complement strand
CACCCGAGCCTCCCGTAGAACTCCTTCGCGCGGTCGACATCCGAGACAGGGATGACGACTATTTCGAACTTCATGTCAACTCTCGCGACGCCCGCGTCACTGGCCGGGTCATTCGCACGGACTGGCCTGGTGCTCATGGCTGCCTCCTTCGTGGTGTGGGATTAGCGCTGGGCTTTCACCATTCCGTCGCGGATCACGCTACGTATGTGGCGGCTCGGGTCGGCCCGGGAGATCGATCTTCGAGCCACGGCTTGGCGTAGTTCGGCCGCGTCAGCCAGTGAAGGGCCAAGAGACTAGCACAGTTGTTGGTCCGGTGCATTAAATCCTGGTAAGTTTGAATGTATAGGTCGAAGGAGGAGCGCTTGGTGTACAAAAGCTGAACTCAGCGGACGCTGATTCAGAAACACCAAGGAGGCTCCCCATGGAACCTATGTATTACATCGGACTGGATGTTCACAAGCGGAAGATCAGTTACTGCGTGAAGGACAGCAGTGGCAAGGTTTTCGCCGAAGGATCGCTTCCCGCCACACGCCTTGACCTGGACCTATGGATGAAAACACTGCCGCAGCCGTGGAGCGCGGCGATGGAAGCCACGATGTTCACCGGCTGGATCTACGATCACCTCAAGTCGCATGCAGCCGCGCTGAAGGTGGCGCATCCCTTGATGCTGCGCGCCATTGCTGTAGCGAAAAAGAAGAACGACCGCATCGATGCCAGCAAGATTTGCGATTGTCTGCGTTGCGATTTCCTGCCGGAGTGCTACATGGCCTCGACCGCGATTCGTGAGCGGCGGCGCACGCTGCGGTACCGCAACCTGCTGGTGCGCCAGATGGTGCAGATGAAAATCAAGATCAGCTCGCTGCTGATGGAAGCCGGGGTGAGCTACAACAAGCAGCGACTGCACAAGGCCGGCTATTTTCGCGAACTGCTGGCGAGCAACCCGGACATCGATGAAGGGCTACGTGCGCTGCTGCGACTATGCCGGGAGACGGTGGTGCGCCTACAGAAAACAGAGAGTGCCATGGTGCGCTCACTGGAACGCGATTCGTTGCTGATCGATCGCGTGGAGCGGTTGATGACTATCCCCGCAGTCGGGCCGATTACAGCGCTGACCTGGGCGCTGGAAGTGGGCGACGTGCAGCGCTTCTCTTCGATCAAAAAGGCCATCAGCTATTGCGGATTGTGCGGGGCCGAGAAGACTTCCGGCAACACGGTGCAACGCACGCCGCTGTCAAAACAGCGCAACAAACATCTGCAGACAACACTGATTGAAGCGGCCAAGATGGCGCCGCGAAACAGCGCGGACTTAGCCATGCTCTATGACAAGGAAAAGCAGAAAGGCAACGCCAATCGCGCCACGCTGGCGGTGGCAAGAAAACTGGTGGCCTACCTCATGGCGGTTGACCGTGGGCAGCGGAGTTTTCAAGTAGTGGAGACGAGTAACGGCATCACTGCGTAGAGCGCGGCGGTAAACAAGGAGGATTTCTTCGACGCGTGGCCTGCCAGGTCTTGCCGTTAAAGCGACTGGGCGAAGGAGCGCAAGCTCTGGATGCTCCCGTTGATAAGTTTCAAGACTGGCAGGAAAACACAAACTCAATCTTCTGTTCAAGACCACTCGCTGGTCTGAGACAGCAAATGGAAGTCTGGTTCTATAGGAAATAGGAACCACGGCTGAGAGGCCAACACACGCGGCGAAGAACCAGAAAGAGTTTTGTACACGCGCTCCTCCCAAGCGCGCCGGGAGAGCTTTTGCCCTCTTGACAAAGACCTATCATGGAAGTCGCGTAACCGGACATTGAAAATCGGGCCGTTTTCACTTGTACGATAACCGCGTTAATCAGGACCTGAGCGCGACGGCTGACCATTTTGTCCAATAGGTGCGCTAAAGTAGGCGTGTGTGCCCTCTGGCAAAAGGAGAAACACGATGAAGAAACATCGAATCATTTGGAGCACGCTCTTGCTGGTGATGGCTCTCGGGAGTCAGGCATCTCAATTCGCACAGAATACTTCCGCAGGCGCTCAAGAACCTGACATGGAAAAACGCGCGACCATGCTCGGCCTCGTCAGGACAATTAACACACTCGAAGTAACTGACTTTAGTCAATACGGCTCGTACGAATCATGGCAGACTCTTCGGGAGCGCCACCTAAGAGATCTAGACGGGTGGCTCGCAAGATTCTACTCGAGCAAAGCCCACGCGCATTTCGGTGACATGCCGGAGATCTTGCCTGGATGGGGCCTGCGACTGAATGTAAATGCTGACGGCCAAGGTTATGTTCTCGTATTGGAAGACACCGCCGACAAAACCGGATATGCGGCCCTCAGTGACGAGCGCGGAGTAATCAGGGAATGCAAATACATCCGGTGAAACGCGATCCCTCGGCTCCGTACTACAACCCACTTTACCGGTTTCCGCGTTTACCAAGCATGTGACGCTTGAGCTCGCCTGTAAGCAACCGAACACATTCATCCCGCATCCTGCAAATGCAGGAGATAACCTTCAGAAGGAGATTCCTATCCGCCGTGTCTGGGAGGTCTGATATGCATGCGCGTAAATCGCTCTTCGTGGGACTCGTACTTCTCACTTCCGTAGCCTTCGCACAAACCAAGCAGCAAAAAACGCCGCAACTCCTGCTCAACGCACAATACGTCTACGTCGAGCCGCTCCTCGACGACGGTAAATTCGCCGATCCCAACGTCTCGCCCGAAGATCGCCAGGCCGTCACCAACGTTACCTATGCAATTGAAGAATGGGGGCAGTACAAGCTCGCCGCGCGCCGCAGCGAAGCCAACCTCGTCATTGCCGTCCGCAAAGGTCGCGAAGCCAGCGCCTACCGTGGCGGACACGTTGGCATTCACACTTCGCCCACCGGCGGCCCTCCCAAAACCGAAGGTGGCCCAATTACCGGCGGCGAAACCGGACCAAAACAGGATCTCCTCTGGGTTTTTGCGCTGAATCCGGACGGAACACTCGCGGGGCCTTACTGGAAAAACGCGCAGGACCACGGCCTGGAAACGCCCAACCTCGCCCTGTTTCAACAATTCAAAAAGGACATCTCCGAAGCCATCGCCGCGCAAAACAAGAAAAGGAAGCCCTGACTCAAGTTGGCCATCGTTAGTGTCGCAAGAACTAAAAACTGAATGCCAACTCCTGGTTAGTCGCGTTACCGGACATGTGGAATTGCGGATCGGCACTCGTCCGGTTACCGCGTTTATCAGGACTAACGAATCCAAGAGAACAGCGCAAGCGTAAGTCCCAAGGACGTTAACCCAGTCAGAATATCGGCAATGCGAATCCCTTTCGGCATGCTGTAGCTTGGCTTGTAGTCCTTCAAACTACGAAGTAGCACGAGACAAAGCGTGCTTGTGGAGACTGACACTGCTAATGCTATCCAGTCGTGCTTAAGCACGAAAGAAACGCCGGACTGCACAGCACAAAATCCAAGGCCGCCTCCAATGAGAACGAATCGCTCGCGTGCGAGAAGAATGGTCACAAGGGACAAAGCTACAAACTTTATCCCGACTCGATGGTCATGCCCGACGCCGAATAGATTCACAAGACCAGCTATCGTGAATAGAAGAAACGGCCAGAACAGAAAAAGGTCTCGGTAGTAATTGAAATCGCGAGACGGCAGTTGAAATGTGTCTCCGACGATGACTCGTTTCCAGTCAGGCACGCACAGAGAATACCACTAGGGGTACTTTTCTGTGCCAACTCCTGGTAAGTCGGGTGGATTCTACTGGTCGATGCAACACCATCTGATAGACGTGCGGTTTAAGGATGGTGTTTATGAGCGAAAAGAAACGGTCGAGATTTTCTCCCACGCAGAAAACGGATATCTGGCGGCGTTGGAAGGCTGGGCAGTCTTT
>JBGPIX010000446.1:0-3896 GCA_041485085.1 Candidatus Acidiferrum sp. | reverse complement strand
TAGCGGAGGCTGACGGAGGCGTACAGGAGAATGACCGCAGCGGTAGTAGCTCCCAAGCAGAGAGCTAGTTTTGGCGCCAGGCCGAACCGGAACCGCTTGCCCGAGCGCATCACTCCTCCTTTGATGACTTCAGCCAGCGGGCGTTGTTGAAGCGACGCTGGGAGTGGAGAGTGCGGAAGCTGTCCTCGGATTTGCTGGAGTCATCGTTTCGAAGATTGGAAGATACTGAACGGCGAAACGGAATATGGCAAAGCCAAGAGCTACGATGGAAAGGGTGACAGCTATTTCCGTCCACTTCGGGAAATAGGAAACACCCGAGCCTGCCTCCATGCCGGTGACACTGACATTCAAGCGGTTAGAGACGAAGCCGAACAGGACCATCACCGCGCAACCATAGAGTGCCGAGGCCCGGGAATAGACGCTGCGGCGAAAAAGCAAGAATGTCGGAACAGCGAACAGGACAATCTCCAAAAGGAACAGATAGGTTTCCGGTCGGCGCTGCAATAGCAGGGAGAGTGCTCCACGGTGCAGCAGATCGAGAAAACGCATCGTCAGATAGACAGATAGTAAGACGCCGAGCAAGCGCCCCATGTTGCTAAGCAGGGAAAGTTCCAGTTGCTTGCCGAAAGCGCGGCTGCTGTGCCAGGACTCGAAAATGGTCATGGCCAAGCCGGCGCAGAGTGCGGAGACGAAGAAAAAGACGGGGAGCAGAGATGTGTACCAGAGCGGGTAGAGCTTGTGAGGGACAATCAGATACAAGCTGCCCAGCGAAGATTGGTGCAAAGTGGAGAGGATCACGCCGAGGATCACGAGCGGGATGAGAACTATGCGCATCGCTGCCAGCGCTTTGTTCCAGTGAAGGCGCTCGAGGACTACGGGAGAAAATTCCAGAGCCAGGACGGTGGTATAGAGAGTGACACACCAACCCACTTCGAACATTACCGAATGCGGGTTCCACATGACCAGCGGATGCCAGATGCGGTAGGGAAGTCCGAGGTCGAACATGAGCGCGAGAATCACGAGCAGATAGCCCAGGAAGGCGGTAAGAATCGCTGGGCGGAGAATGGGTTTGTAACGTTCAATGTTGAAGATGTGCACGGTGGCGGCGAGGGTGAAACCACCCGCTGCTAATCCGACGCCGCAGAGGACGTCAAAGCCGATCCATAGACCCCAGGGAAATTGATCGCTCAAGCTGGTGGCGCCGCCGAGTCCTTTGTCGACGCGGACATAGGCGGCGAACAAGCCAGCGGCCATCAGGAAGTAGAAGACGATTTGCCAAAAAGTTAGTCGCGCCAGTCCGCGAGTCGGAGTCATGATTTCTCCTCCCGTTCGAGGCGCTCGGCGGCCTGGACTTCTTCGCGGCGATGGCTGAGCCACCAGACTCCACCGAGAAGGACGCCGCAGACGGTGACGATATTCGGAATTTCAGAAAGTGCGCGCCAGGTGAGGAGCGGAAGCGGAGTGTGGGGCAGTCCGGCGCGAACACCGAGTTGCTCGAAGGGAACCGAGGCGAGAAGTAGCATCGAGCTGCCGCCGACTTCTTCGATACCGTAAATGTGCTGGTAATACTGATCTGGATTGGACGCGATACGCTGGCGAGCTTCGGCGATGAGGTCATCGCGGTCGCCAAATTTAGTCGCGCCGGTTGGGCACGCTGCGGCGCATTCCGTAGGGAGGCCTGCCGCGACGCGGTCCGCGCACATATCGCACTTCTTGACGATCGGCAGGCGGCTGTTCCACTGGTAGGTGGGCACCTGGAAGGGACACGCGAACATGCAATAGCGGCAGCCCATGCAGCGGCTGGAATCGTAGGTGACAGGACCATTCGAGGTCTTTTGAAGCGCGGCAACCGGGCAAACGGAGACACAAGTCGGTTCAAGGCAATTCATACAGAGGCGCCGCATGAACTTGTCGCCGTGGGTGGTGATCGCGGTCAATTTGTGGGCGGAGAGTTTTTCTTCGGAAGCAACGGCATCGTTGTATGGAAGATTGTGATGTTCCGCACAGGCCTTCTCGCAAAGCTTGCAGCCGACGCACATCGTACTGTCATAGAGTACGCCTTTTCCCATGAGTACATTATTCGGTCGGAAAGACGGGAAAGCGGTGACGCGTGTCGCAACCGAATGTGTCGCGGGTCACAAAGCACATAAACAGGTTTGTTTTCAGCGATCTGCAGGTCCTGTTAAAGTGGGGGCAAGAGCAGAAAGCGCCAGCGAAGTTAGACTTTCTCGCTGGCGCAAATCGGATTTAGTGGCTCGGAGCTACTCCGAGAGGAAGAACTCCTGGGTAATCTCCTTCCAGGAAGTGCCGGGAAACCCTGCGCCCAGGTTCTCAATCGGACGCCCACCATCCGCCATCACCGGCCCGGCGAGCTGCGGTTGCTTGGCAAACAACTTCTCGGCGCAATTGCGGATCCACTCTTTTACCAGGTGGACCGGCAAGAGATTGCGCATTACGCTCTCTTCGTCAGGGACGTGAACGGCCATGAGCCAGCCTCGTCCGTAGGGATCGTTGCGGAGAAGCGATGGATTCTTGAGCACGTCCTGGTTTACCTCCACAACCTCGCCTTCGACGGGTGAAACCATTTCCGTCTTTTCGCCGTTGCGGTAGAAAGTCCATGCTTTCTGTCCTTGGCGGAGCCAGTGTCCGGGCTTCGGCATCTCGATGCGGTCCACGCCGCCGAGCAGAGCGGCACCAAATTCGTCCACACCCACGCGCGCCAAGCGGCTGCGCTCTCGCATTGCCCAGCCGTGTCCGGTATGGAAGCGCAGTCTTTCTGGAACGTGGAAGCCTTCTATAAGTGCACCCAACGGTATGGGGGCTGCCAAGGGCGCCTCTTGCATAGCGATTTGCGGAGCCTTGCCGCGATTGCGCAAATAGTCGATCGAGATGAAAACTGCGAAAATCATGAGAACCAGGATGACGGTCATTGTCGTTCTCCTCTCCGACGGCACTCTTGATGTCAGTCATTATCATCAGTCGACTTTGATAGGTGCACTTTGCAAACCATTCTGGTGATGAATGACGGCATTCGTGGGTTTGTAAATTATTGGAAGTGCAGGGTTTGGGTGAGAGCGCGAACGCAGCAGTGGGTGCGGAGATTCTCTACGTTGAAAATTTCGTCAACGTACAGAGGAAGATGTCAGGCGAAGAACACAAGTCCGCCTATATCAGCGAGTTGGCAACTGTAGTGTTATTCGACAGCGATTGTTGGATTCCACGACACACTAGCGGCTCTCGCATTTGACCGAGACTCGGACACGCGTTCTGGTATAGAAAAGTCCATGAATTCAGAGCGAAAATCAGCAACGATAAGAGATGGTGGGCGAAAACCAGAGGCGGACAGAAGATGGCGACGTGAAGTCGCCGCTACAAGGGAAAGAGCCGGGCGGGGAGTTAGCGGGCGGCGGTGATGGCGACGCCTAGTTCTTTGAGTTTGGCGCGGGCGCGGCGGTCTTCTTCGGTGCTGGGATAGCGCTTGACAACTTCACGGAGTTCGCGGACGCCGGCGGGTTTTTGGCCCAGTTCGATGAGGGCCATGCCTTTCTTGAGGCGGGCGGGGGCGAGCTTGAAGCTCTTGGGATAATTGTTGAGTACTTTTTCGTATTCGGCCACAGCATCTTCGTATTTTTTCTGGGAGTAGGCGATTTCGCCGAGATAGAACTGGGCGTTGGAGGCGAGATCGGTGTCGCCGTAATACTTGAGATAGTCCTGGAATTCGGAACTGGCGAGATCGTATTTACCACTGGTGATGTCGCGGAGACCATTGGAATAGAGAGTGTCGGCGGAAGGAGCGCCGGGGGGAATTGCGGAGGTGTTCGAGGAAGAAGCGGCTCCCGTGGGCTTCACAGGGAGCAAAGAAGAGGTGGGCGTGGCGGTGCCGGTGGCAGGAGCGG
>JBGPIX010000445.1:0-3925 GCA_041485085.1 Candidatus Acidiferrum sp. | reverse complement strand
GGCAAAGTGCCGGCCCTCGAGTCGATCTTTCGTGACGTTTCAAAGCTACAAGCCAAGCACGATCTCAATGTCGTCGGCTACTGGGTGCCCAACGATGATCCTGCCTGGGCCAACACATTCATCTACCTGGTGGCTCATCCCAGCCAGGAAGAAGCGAAAAAGAATTGGGCCGCGCTTCATGCCGACCCGGCCTTTCCGGAATATAGGAAACAGGCCGTCCCGCTGATAGAAAAGGTAGAGGAAGGGTATAAGGTGGACGAAGTGTACATGCGTCCGACGGATTTTTCGGCGATGAAGTAGGGCCTGGTTTGCGGGACTCAATCCTAGTATGGAGAATTCTACTCGAATGAAAGCGCTACGGAATTGTGCTCTAGCTTGCCTTCTTTTGTTTGTTCCCCAACTAGCTGGGGCTCAGCGAAATACGCCCCAACCAGCGTGGATCGCCACTTGGGCGGCAAGCCCAGAGTCAGCGGCTCCCCATCCACATGAACCGCTGCTCAATATCGAAGACCAGACCGTGCGCGAGCGCGTGCGCGTATCTATCGGAGGAAACCAGATATGCCTGCGCCTTTCTAACGAATACGGCTCCGCACCCCTCTTCATTGGCTCGGCGACGGTTGCGGCGCCGAACGACTCGACAAGCGTGAAGCCAGGCTCGATTCAGACGGTCACCTTCGGGGGGCGCAATTCGGTAACGATCCCCGCGGGGGCGCCGGTCCTCAGTGACCCGGTGGCTTTTCCCGTCACTTCCGGAACCGAGATCAGCATCAGCCTCTATTTCCCGAGACGCGTGGCTACCCCGACGCTGCACGCGCTCGCGCTCAAGCGCGCCGTGGTCTCGCAACATGGCGACCATACTCGTGCGGAGAAGATAGAAGCTGGAGCCACGTCGGAGTCGTTAATCCTGGTCAGTGCTGTGCTTGTTCCCGCTCAGACATCCCAGCGCCTGGTGGTGGCGTTTGGAGATTCGATCACGGATGGCGATGGGTCCACCGTGGATGCGGACCACAATTGGCCGAGCGATCTGATTCGTCGTATAGGAAAGACGCCTGAAGGTTCGAAGGTAGCGGTGGTTAATGAGGGCATAGCCGGTAACCGATTGCTGAACGAAGGCTTCGCTGTCAGCTTCGGCGTTAGCGCTTTGGCTCGCTTTGACCGAGACGCCTTGGCGCTGCCCGGTGTAACTCATATTGTGCTGCTCGAAGGGGTGAATGACATCGGCTTCCCCGGGGCAAAGCTGAGTGGGCGCTACCTTGCCGATCCCACTGATGTTCGCGCTCCCGAGGAACTGATCGACGCGTACCGCCAATTGATTTCCCGCGCTCACGCGCACGGCGTCAAGCTGATTGGCGCCACGATGACTCCGTTTGAAGGCGTGGACATTCCCGGCTACTACACGGAATCCAAGGAAGCAGCGCGGCAGAAGGTCAACGAATGGATCAAGACCAGCGGGTCGTTCGATGCCATCATCGATTTCGACGCGATTTTGCGCGATCCGGATCATCCCAGCAGACTGTTGCCGCGCTTCGCTTCGGAGGACCATCTCCACCCAAATGATGCGGGATATGAGGCGATGGCAAACGCGATTGACGTAAGTTTGTTTCAGTAGAACGGGCTTGCGTGAATGAGTTGGCGGACTATTTGGAGGGTATGAGGGTGCTGTGGCTAGCGACGCAGAGCCAGACGCCGCCTCGTTTGATCCAGGTGTCTGTGAAGCGCGAACGGATCACGTAGGGTTTGCCTTTGTTCGTGCCGGTCTCGCGATAAATACCGGTGACGACGGCGGCGGCGCCGTACACCTGAACGCTCAGACCTTCATCGTAAAGATGATCGGCCTTTTGCTGCGGCGCAACGACCCATTTCATGTATTCCGACTTGTTCATGAACGAGCCATCGTAATCGGTGTAAACGAGGGTGTCTGCCAGCAAGGAGGAGACTTCTTTGACTTCCTGCCTGGCCTCGGCTTGATTCCAGGCACGCTCTAGTTGCTTGATTTGAATTTCGTCGGCATTCGTGGATTTGTCCTGGGGGAATGGGGCACTGGAAAACAGCACGGCGGCAAGCGTTGCGAGCAAAAGATGTTTCATGGCGTGTGCCTCATTACTAATGAAGGTTGATGAATGTTAGCAAGAATGCGCGGCTTGGAAACGGCGAGATTTGGGTTTTGTATACTAAGAGGCAGGGCAAATTCAGGTATTCAACGCGAAAAAGACACGGGTCTGAAGACCCGCCACTACGGAAGTCATTCTTCGCCGATGTCTTCGTGCCAGACTTCGGGATGCGTTGCGACATATTTGGCAAGCATCTGGACACATTCGTTGGAATGGGCGTCGAAGACTTCGGTGCCGTTTTCGCGGAGCCAGTCGATGCCGCCGCGAAAATTCACGGACTCCCCGACGATGACGGTGGCGATGCCGAATTGGCGGATAAGGCCACTGCAATACCAGCAGGGAGCGAGCGTGGTCACCATGATTTTGTCGCGGTAAGTGCGCTGGCGGCCGGCCTTGCGGAAGGCATCTGTTTCGCCATGCGCGGAAGGATCGCCCTCTTGCACCCGGCGGTTGTGGCCGCGGCCCAGAAGTTTTCCGTTGCGATCGAATAGCGCGGCGCCGATGGGGATTCCGCCTTCCGAAAGGCCGAGGCGAGCTTCTTCCACCGCGGTTTTCAGCATGGCGAGGTATTTTTCTGGAATCTTTTCCGCGTCCATGGCCATTTCTAGGCGCTCCTGATTTCCCCGCTAGTTCACTCTACTTTGCAGCGCTCGCCACCGGAAACATCCAGCTTAAGAAAACGTGGGTAGGCCAATAGACAAGCGCGAGGGTTCCGAGAAAAATCGCGGCCATGTGCACGGGAGCAGGTCCCCAGGAGCGATGAAAGAGAGGGTCTTGATAGACGTAATTCATATTGTAGCCCGAGGGCAAAAATCGCGAGGCGATGAAAAGCGCCGCAGCAATCGCGGCTTGCAACGCCAGGGCGCGGCGGTCGTAACCAATTTTGCGCATGGCCCAGAGCAGGGCCAAAGGAAGACCGAGGTGAAAGCTGGAAAGCAGCCGGACCCAGATGGGGACGCGCGCATCCCACATGTAATCCGTGCCGCCGACGAGAAATCGCCCGGTTACGAGCCTCCAGCCAATGTCAGTGGCCCAAAAGATTCCGGCGGCCAGCGAGCTAACGGCCTGGCTGGAAATCAGCAAAGAGCTTCCCCACCACAAACCGGCTACGCCAAGGAGTACCGCGACATCGCACAAATGCAGGAGATTGGCCCAGCCCCAAAATCGGAGGTAGGCCGGCAGCCACAGCAGCGTCCACAGCAACCCCACCCATCGCAATACGGGGAATGCGATTGTGCCGGTGGTCATGCCTCTTCTCCGGTCGGTGCTTTCATTGCGGCACAGACTACCACAGCCGCCAGAATCCTCACGCCAACGATTGTTCGCTCCTGGAGGGATCGGGCTGGAGAAACATGACGCACGTCGGCCGACACCAAAATGGAGCTTGGCGTTAGCCTTGAAGGTTTCTAGCATGAACCGAAATGAATAAACCTGAACACGGAGACGCGGCAAGAACTGGCGCGCTATTGGAATGGCTGCGTAAGCGCGAGGACGAGATGGCGGCGTTGTTGGCCGAGTTGGTTGCCATACCAACGGAGAATCCACCTGGGAGCAATTATCGCGCCTGCGCCGATTTTCTTGAGGACCGCTTAAGACGATTGGGGCTCGACTGCGAGCGCTTAGAAGCTGGCGGGCAGCGAGAAGGTATGGGCGCCAGTGCCGTCTCTCTGATTGCCAACCATGGGCGCGGAGAACGCGTTCTGTACTTTCACGGACACTACGATGTGGTGCCGGCGCAATCGCAAGAACAATTCCAGCCAGTCCGCAAGGAGCATTTCCTGTTTGGGCGCGGCTCGTGCGACATGAAGGGCGGG
>JBGPIX010000444.1:0-3944 GCA_041485085.1 Candidatus Acidiferrum sp. | reverse complement strand
GTGCCAGCTATCGCGCCCCGCGCACGTTCTTCACGCTTTGCAGCACTTGGCGGCCGACTTCTTCCACGCTTTTCGCCGCGTCGATCACGTGCAGCAAACCGAGTCGCCCGTAATAAGCCGCCAGCGGCGCCGTCTGCTTCTCATACGCATGCAAACGAGGTCCGATGACTTCTTCGCGATCGTCCGGCCGCTGCACCAATTCGCCGCCGTCGGCGTCGCAGATCCCGTCGACCTTGGGCGGACGGTCGTAAATATTGTAAATCTCGCCGCCCACTTTGCAGGTCCTTCGCCCGGTCAGCCTTGGCAACAACACCGAAGTGTCGATAGCCAGGTGAATCACGAACGGCCGCTTGTAACCGTGTTGCTTCAACAACTCGCCCAGGTATTTCGCCTGAGCCACGGTTCGCGGAAACCCGTCGAACACAAAACCGTGCGAACAATCCGGCCGCTCGATGCGCTCCCTGATCATTTGCAGCACCAGGGAATCCGGAACCAGCTCGCCGCGCTCCATGATCGGCTTGGCCTTTACTCCGAGCGGTGTGCCTTTGCCGACATGCTCGCGAAGCATGTCACCGGTCGAAAGATGCGGCACACCATACCTCGCGGCCAATTCCTTTGCTTGCGTGCCTTTTCCCGCGCCCGGAGGCCCGAGAAAAATCACTGCGCGGTCCAGCTTATCGGGGTGCCGTGTATCCGGAGCCACCCAGCTTTTCTCCCGTTACCGCCGGCCGCGCAACCGGCCCTTTCGAGCAAACCCCTCGTAGTTCCGCATGACCAGCTGTGCCTCAAGCTGCTGCACGGTGTCCATGGCCACGCCCACCACGATCAAGAGCGACGTTCCGCCAAAATAAAAATTGACCTGCAAGCCTTTGAGAAACCAGACCGGAAAGTGGCGGTCAAACCACGATCCCATACCCCAGCCCAGATGGTCGAGGTGAATGCCGGCGATCATCCATTCCGGAAGCAAGCAGACCAGCGCCAGGTACACCGCACCGATGAACGTCAGCCTCTTCAGAATCTTGCTGACATGCTCGGAAGTGGTGCGGCCGGGCCGGATGCCGGGGATGAACCCGCCGTTCTTCCGCATGTTGTCCGCAAGCTCCGTCGGATTGAAAACAATGCCGACGTAGAAGAACGCGAACACCAGAATCAGCGTTACGTAAATCAAAGTGTACAGCGGCTCGCCCCATTTGAGAGCGGCGGCTATATTCGCCACGAAGGGCCAGCGCGTTCCAAAAACCAGCGCGGCAGTGGCCGGAAACGCCAACAGCGAGCTGGCAAAAATCGGCGGAATGACGCCGCCGGAGTTCACGCGCAACGGAAGGTAAGACGATTGCCCGCCCATGACGCGGCGCCCCACAACGCGCTTGGCGTATTGCACGGGAATGCGGCGCTGCCCGCCTTCCACGAACACGATGAACGCAACCACCGCGATCATCAGCGCGATCAGCAGGATCAGCGCCAGCGGGGTAAAAGGCCCCCAAGCCTGCGTCTTGGCCTTCTCGTACAAGTCCACCACGGCGCGAGGCAGGCCGACGACGATGCCGACGAAGATGATCAGCGACATCCCGTTGCCGATGCCGCGCTCACTGATCTGCTCGCCGAGCCACATGATGAACGCCGAACCCGTGGTCAGGGTCAGGATGGTCATCAGCGTAAAGCCAAATCCTGGGTGATAGACCATGGACTGGCCGTTAGGGCCGGACGCGGCCTGCAAGGTCTGCGCGATCGTGAACGATTGAATGATGCTCAAGACGATCGTCAAGTAGCGCGTGTACTGCGTAATCTTGCGCCGGCCGAGTTCGCCTTCCTTCTGCAAACGCTCGAGGTACGGAAACACCACGGTCATCAACTGCAAGATGATCGACGAGGTGATGTACGGCATGATGCCGAGCGCGAAAATCGTCAAGCGGCGGAAGTTGCCGCCGCTGAAGAGGTCGAAGATGCCCAGCACCGATCCCGCCGATTGATTGAACATCTGTTCGAGCACCGCGGTGTTGATTCCCGGCGTGGGAATGTGCGCGCCGATGCGGTAGACTCCCAAAAGGGCCAGCGTGAACAGCACACGGTTCCGCAAGTCGTCGATGCGGAACATGTTCTTCACAGCTTCTATGAATCGGTTCATGCCTGTTTCCCGCGAATCTTCCTTTAGTGCGGCCGCAAAGCGGCCGACTTTACGCTACAACTTCGAACGTACCACCCGCCTTGGTAATCTTTTCTTTGGCCGATGCGCTGAACGCTTGCGCGTGAATCGCCAGCTTGGTCGTCAGCTCGCCATCGCCGAGCACCTTGATAGGGTCGGTGGCGCGGCGCACAAAACCGTGCGCGCGGAGCAATTCGGGAGTCACCGTCTCGCCCGCCGGAAAAACGTTCAATTCCGCCAGGTTAACGACCGAGTACGTCACGCCGAACGGGTTGTGAAAGCCGCGCTTCGGCATGCGCCGGTGCAGCGGCATCTGTCCGCCTTCAAACCCACGGCGGCGCGAATAGCCGCGGCGAGACTTCTGGCCCTTGTTGCCCGAGCCTGCGGTCTTGCCGAGTTTGGAGCCGATGCCGCGGCCAACGCGAACCTTGCGGTGGCGCGAGCCGGTTGGCGGCTGCAAATTCGAAAGCGTGAACGAGCGGCGCGGCTTTCCTGCCGGCGTTGCCGGCTTGTGCTGACCGCGCTTACTGGCCCCTCTCGGGCCGCTGGAACTTTTTTTCGCCATCGCTCTTACTCCACCACTTCCACGAGGTGCCGCACCTTGTGAATCATGCCGCGTGTTTCCGGCGTATCCTGGCGCTCGACCACCTGATGCATTCTCCGCAAGCCGAGGCCGCGGATGGTTTGCCGCATATCATCAGTGCAACTGATAAAGCTGACCACCCACTTGATCTTCACCGTGCCACCGGACTTCTTGCCGTCATGCTCCGTCCGGTTATAGGCCTTGACGGGAGTCTTATGTGTGCTCGCTGCCTTTTTCCCCGGCATTAGACACCCTCACTCGTAGCGGCTTTTTCCTTGGGTGGCTTGCCGCTGATTTCTTCCACGGTCTTTGACCGCGTCTCCGCAACGTGCGCGATGTCCTTCAAGCCAAGAAGCGCCGCAAAAGTGGCCTTGACGACGTTGTGCGGGTTCGATGTGCCGATCGACTTCGTCAGCACATTGGTGATTCCCGCTACCTGCATCACTTTGCGCACCGGACCACCAGCAATGACGCCGGTGCCTTCCGAAGCGGGCTTGAGCAGCACTTGCGCCGAGCCGTAACGCCCCAAAACCTGGTGCGGAATCGTGGAACCCTTTATGTTCAGCTTGATCAGGTTCTTCTTCGCTTGCTCGATGCCCTTCTTGATGGCCATGGGCACTTCTCGGGCTTTGCCCATGCCGAATCCGGCATGACCGTGGCTGTCGCCGACGACCACCAGCGCGGAGAAACTGAGGTTCTTGCCGCCCTTCACGACTTTGGTGACGCGATTGATGGCGATCACGTCATCCTTCAGCTCCGAAGGATTCACTTCCAGGAGCCGGCGTACCGCTAGACTGTCTCGCAAAATTTGCTTCGACATAGGCTTAGAACTTTAACCCCGCTTCCCGCGCCGCATCCGCGAGCGCCTTGACGCGGCCGTGATACTTGTATCCGCCGCGGTCGAACACTACTTTCGTTACTCCGGCAGCCTTGGCACGGTCGGCAACAATCTTGCCGATCACTTTCGCTGCCGCGATGTTGCCCCCGCCCTTCAAATTCTTTTTCGTTTCTCCGTCCACCGAACTGGCGGAAACCAGCGTTTTGCCCGAACGGTCGTCGATTACCTGCGCGTAGATGTGTCCCAGTGAACGGTACACGCACAGGCGCGGACGCTCGGGCGTGCCCTCGACCCTGGTGCGCACGCGCGCGTGAACGCGCTGGCGATGCAAATCCCGCGATAGCTTGCGAACTCTTGCCGATGCCACAGTCGTTTCTCCT
>JBGPIX010000443.1:0-3987 GCA_041485085.1 Candidatus Acidiferrum sp. | reverse complement strand
CTTGTTGCGTTCGCGAATGTCGTCCTGCATTTTCTGCGAAAGGGTTTTCAGCTCCTTCAAGTAGGTCTGCACGGTGTCCGCAAAATCCCCGAACTCGAAAGGAAGCAAATCGGCGTCCGCCAGGCGCATCATGGCCGTGCCGCCGGTCTGCGCGAGAGCGCGGCCATAGACAAAATCCGTGTCACTGAAGTGCGTGTACCAGTAGAAATCGTCGTAGATGGAATGGTAGATGCCACCGTCGTCTTCGCCGCCGAAGCCGATGTTGAGCGCGGCAACACCGTTGTGCTGCAGGAAAACGGTGAAGTCCGAGCCGGAACCGAGAGCGGGAATTCTGAGATCGGCACGCTTGCGAATTTCTTCACGTTGCTCGGGCGTTTTGGAATTGGCAATTTCTCGAAGCTGCTGGCGCTTCCACGCCGTCAATTTCGTTTCCGGATCGGCAATTTCGCGCGCGATATCGTTGCTGAATTTCTCGAGTGAGTGAGATCCCTCCACGTCAAGATAACCGCGGCCATTGCCGTCGGAATTGATGTATGCGACGGCGCGGGCGCGCAATTCGTCGTAGTGCTGCTCGGCCCACTCGGTCGAGCCCAGCAGTCCGGGCTCTTCTCCGTCCCATGCGCAATAAATGATCGTGCGTTTCGGTTTCCAACCGGACTTGACCAGCTCCCCAAGCGCCCGCGCTTCTTCCATGAGGGCGACTTGCCCGGAAATGGGATCCTCCGCGCCGTTCACCCAACCGTCATGGTGATTGCCGCGAATCACCCATTCATCGGGAAAAGTTGCGCCTTGAATTTTTCCGATGACATCGTAAATAGGTTTGATGTCCCAATTCGATTTCACTTTCAGGTGAACTTTCGCGGGGCCGGGGCCAATGTGATAGGTGATGCCGAGTCCGCCGCGCCATCCTTCCGGAGCTACTCGACCGGTCAACGCAGCAAGCAGAGGCTGCGCGTCGGCGTAGGAAATTGGCAGGACAGGGATTTTCGTGATCGTTGGAGCGTCTTCGATTTTCAGGCGCTTGGCGTCTTTGGTGGCCCCCACCCCGGGCGTAAGCGGGTCACCCGGATAAAACGGCATGTCCGCGACGCTGCCGCGCTGGACGCCATCGGGCGGGCGGTATGCGCCGGCAGGAAAAGTTTCTCCCTGAACGAATCCGTCTTCGTGCGGATCGGAGTAAATCAGGCAACCGATGGCGCCGTGTTCGGCGGCAACTTTGGGCTTGATGCCGCGCCAGGAGTGGTAGTAGCGAGCGATGACAATTTTCCCTTTTACGGAAATGCCCATGCGGTCGAGTTGCTCGTAATCCTCGGGGACGCCGTAGTTGACGTAGACGAGAGGAGCGGTGACGTCGCCGTCGATGGAGTACGCGTTGTAGGAGGGAAGCTGTTCGGTTAGCTGATCTGAGGTGGGGTCTTGCTTAAGCACCGGCTCCTGAAGCTTGGCGACAAACTTCGGGCCGCCTTCGACGAGCTCGACGAGGCGCTCTTTCGGAGTGGGAAAGAGGACATCAAACTGTTCGATGTGCGTGTCGAGACCGAACTCCTTGAATTTCGCGGCGATCCATTCGGCGTTTTCCTTGTCGGCGGGAGAGCCCACGTGGTGCGGATGCGCCGAGAGTTTTTGCATGTAAGCGCGGAGATTATCGGGGCTGGGAATGGCGCGGAGCTTTTCTTCCCACTGGCGTTCGGTGCGAGAAGATTCAGCAGAATAGCCGAAGAGAGGCTGCTCGTCGGCGGCGACGTGGCTGCCGACGGGCGCAAGCGAGATTCCGACAAAGAGAATGGAAGCGATTGAGGCGGTGCGGTTCATTGTTCCCCCTGAACGAGGAGGTATTCTGCCTGAAGACACGGCGGATTGGAAATAAGGGAATGCAGGTTAGCCATAAAAACGGCTCCCACCCTTCAGCCAATGATTTTGGACATGAGGATGTAGTGGCAGGGAACCTTTACGGGGACGTCAGGAGCGAATGGAGCGGTGGCGGTTTCTAGGTAGCCCAGGTGGCGATAGAAGGCGGGGAGGGGGGCGCGGGCGCTAACGATGCGAAGGTCGATGGCGCGGCAACCCACTTCGCGAAAGTAGTTCTCCGCCGCATCCATCAGTTTGCGTCCCAGACCGGTGCCCTGGCGCGGAGGGTCGACGCCGAGCAAACCCAAGTAGCCGCGATCACCCTGAACTTCGACATAGACGCAGCCAGCAAGACCTGCGGAATCTTCCGCGACGAGAAATTTTCCTTTCCCCATGTAGGCGCGAACGCCCTCGCGGTCGATACGATCGCCTTCGATGAAAGCGAGTTCGACGCGGAAAGCAGCGTTGATTAGGCGGACGAGAGAGTTTGCGTCGGCAAGCTCCGCCATCCGGAAACGTAACGCGTCCGATTGTGAGAACGATTTTGCAGCTTCGTTCATGTGCGCTCCAGCATTCTAACCTGAGCCGCAACGATATTGAGGAGTGGTATCACGTAGTTGGCATGCTCCGCCGCAGGATTCCACACAGCTAGAGCTTTCCAAATCCCATCGCGAGCTGAGAGCGATGTTAAGATTCAATTCATGAAAGATCTTAAGACGAAAAAGTATGGGCGGATTTTGCGGGTGACGATTTCCGCAGCACTTCTGCTAACACGCCCGGCACTAGCCGCACAAGCGCGGCCATCCGATGGGGCGGTGCGACAGCAGTTCCTAAAGAAGCTGGTCGTGGCAGCGGTGGAGAGATCGCATCATACAGTGCCCTATGACCCGGCGTATGTGCGAATACCCTATCCCGGGGGCGATATTCCGGCCGATACCGGAGTTTGCACCGATGAAATCATTCGTGCGTTTCGCGCGGTGGGCATCGATCTCCAAAAGGAAGTGCACGAGGACATGGAGCAGAATTTTTCTTCGTATCCCCGCAAGTGGCGATGGCTCTCGGGGCATCCGGACGCGAACATCGATCACCGGCGCGTGCCGAACTTGATGGTGTTCTTCAGCCGGAAGGGCGAGACGCTGACAATGACGGAGCGCGCGGAAAACTATTCTCCGGGCGACCTGGTGACATGGGACCTGGGCGGAAATGTGCCGCACATTGGGATTGTAGTGGATCAAAAATCTCCGGCGACCGAACGCTACATGCTCCTTCATAACATTGGGCTGGGGCCTAAGATCGAAGACGTCTTGTTCAATTGGAAGATTACGGGGCACTATCGGTACTTTGGACCGTCCAGACCGTAGAAACATCGCCAGCCACCCCACGAAGTCGAGATAGATTCTGGCCGCTCTTACGGTTTGGGCTCTTTGCGGGCTGGAGGCTGCGCGGGCGCGGGGCGTTTCGGCGACCAGAATTTGGGATCGCCATCGGCGAAGTCCTTGGAGACGTGCGACGTTTCAGGGCTTATGAAATACAGGTTGCTCTCGGTGCTGGCGTAGGCATCCTTCGCAATCTGTTCCATGTGATGAGCGCCTTCTTCGCCTTCCGCTTCGCGAAGGCTTCTCCTCCAATTGAGCAGGTCGTCGTTTTGCTTGAGCGCGCGCATGGGGACGAAAACCAAAAACGTGGGTGACGGCATACCGACGTTCACCTGATAGACGACCCAGGGGGTGTCCGCTTTGATTTTTTCGTAGGCGCTGCCGAGGATCTTGAACGCCTCGGCGAAATCGCTCTCGTGGCCGGGATGCAGCTGTACCTCGAGGACGCGCAGGAAGCGGGCCTTGGAAAAATCGATGGACTGCGGGCGGAAACCGAGATCGTCGCGGCGCACGGCGATGATGGTCCTCTCGCTGGAAACCAGCGCCTTGAGTTCCTCCTGCATGCGGGCGAGTTCGGGATGAGTGGCAAAGATCTGGCCCCAATCTGCGAAGGCGGTGTCCACTTGCTCGAAGGAATCGAAAGGATCGAAGAATAGCGCCCTAGGCGGACCGGAAATGGATTCGAGATCGATCCAGGAGTTGGGAACACTCACGCGATCGCAAGCGCGTGAGATGGCGACTTCTAATTTTTGACGTTCGCCGG
>JBGPIX010000442.1:0-4002 GCA_041485085.1 Candidatus Acidiferrum sp. | reverse complement strand
CCCTGGTCGCCCAAAGCCAACCGGCGCTTCTCCCATCCCGTGCTGAAACGCGGTAACGCTACCGCGGAACCGTAGAGCATTTCTACGGAATCCTGCCAGAGGCAGAGGTGCGGATACGCTGGCATGACTAGGAACCCCTCCGGGCTTTCCACTAGGGCGGCCACATCGTCAGAAACAACGCCGAATCCCTGCCGCGCGAATGCAGCAGCAGTCGTCGATTTGCCCGCCCCCTCTTCTCCCACGAACGCAATACAACGATTGCTTATCGAGACAGCGCTCGCATGAAGGCATGTCACGCCTCTCAAGCGCAACAAAAGTCCGAACACCGGCCCCAGCAGATAGGATGCAGCATCTTCCAGCGTCGAGGCCGCGGGCCAAACCGCCCATAGGGACTTCCCGTCTCGCTCCAGCCAGAATTGAATGCCATCGTAATACGCCAGGCGGAGAAATTCTCCATCGGCAGTCTTCCAGATTTTCAGGGCCGGATTGCCCGATTCATCGGTGTACGAGCTTGCGTACGTTAGTTCTTCCGAACCGTTTCGGACATCTCTCTGGGAATCAGGCGGTACACCCAAATGGACTTCAACGTCTGCAGTTTTATTGGAACATTCCAGAGGGCGGAGTCCTGGAATGGGGAGATTGGAATGAACGTTCAGGCCGAAAACGATGTGCGTGAAAGCCACTTAGGTCAACAATCTGTTCCGTTGTTCTCGAGGAGTGGAGGGGCGAACTCCCGGTGCTAACTTTTCTTCTTTTCTGCGCGACTGAATTCTTAGCTTAGGAAAATCTATTGGCCTCATGCGCCGCTCATTTGCAGTCAATCGCTAAACGTGCGTCCGCGGCGTTCGTCTTCCCCCACCATCGGTCTGGCCCCGGGCTCCCCGGTTCTGCGTCAGTTCTTTCACCGTACCGTAAACGGTCAACGTGGGCTTCGAATATGGCTTTTTCGTCTCCCGTTTGACGGCCTTAACCATTCCTTGCCTCCGCATGCATGTTATATCGAATTCTTCGCGCCGACTGCAACCAAATGTTGAGGCAGTAAGGCCGCAAGTTAGTACGAATCTGCTCGGCGTTCATCTTACCATGCACCGGCATCAACGCCGAGCGTTCGATGAAACGATCTGAATCTTTGCTCCATGGCATCTGATTTAGTCCCTCGGCGCCGGTTTTCTGAAGCTGGGCCGAGACGGGATCGCCCTGCAACGGGGTTTTCCGGCGCATCCGGATGCGCTCTGGGATGCGCTCGGCCATAGCCTCCCGCAGGATCATTTTTTCGAAGAACCAGGGGAAAGGTGGAATCGCCAGAAGATAGTTCACCATCCGCAAATCCAGAAACGGATACCTTACTTCCAAGGGATAGGGCGTCACTCCGGCGTTCTCTTGCTCGAACATCTGTGTCCAGTGCGGCAGGGAAAGAGAGGCGTGGGCTTTCGGAACAATAGGATGCTCGCTGGGCGTTACGGGATGCTCGCACAGCTCTTTCCATCGCGCCTCGAGTTTTGCACTATCGAGGAACTCCCGGTTGAGCCACACCGGAAAAACCGGCGTGTCCGGATCCGTCCCAATCATCCTTCTAATCCGCGTGCGAACCCCGCGCCAGGGAAGCGGTCGAACCCAAAAGTAATTCGCCAGATCCGTCACGAGCCGTCGCCATTCCCCGTTTTGCCGAAGGTCGGCCACATAGGGCCACATTTGAAATTTCAATAGGTTATCGACACCTTCCCCGGACAATACAACCCGGCAATCCGCGGAAATGTTTCGGCAGGAGTCCAGAAAACCTGCAAATAGCGGATCTTCCACCGGCTCCGGCAAACTGAAATCGGGATCATCCCAGCCATCAAAAAGCTTGGTTTCATCCGAAGCCATGACTTTGACCGGCAGCCGCAGAAAGTCGCCTACTTCGCGCGCATACTCACCTTCACGGTCGGGTATCAGCGACTCGTATACATGCGTGTAGCAACGAATGCCGGTCGAATAGGGGCTCTTTGTTGAGAGTTCCCTGGCCGCCGCCGCGATTGAGGACGAATCCAGCCCTCCGCTCAGGAGCAGCCCAACCCGGTCCATGCGGAGGCGATCCCCGACTGCGGCTTCCAGGATCGAGTTGAAATTTTCGACATACTCTTCCGGCTTCGCATAGCGAATCCGCCCGTCCGTCGGAAGCTTCCAATATCGTCTAATCTTCAAGCCTTCCGGCGAGACACTCAGGGAATGCGCGGGGGGCAGGCGTTGAATATCGCGAAAGCTTGTGGTCGCATTGTCGTAGTTCACTCCGAACAGTAAGAAGTCGCCGATTGCCGCATCATTCAGTTCTGCCGAAATCTGCGGGTGCAAGCGAACGCAATTCAACGTGTTGCTGAAAAGAAAAAGATCTCCCCGTTGCGCGTAATAAAACGGCTTGATGCCAAAATGATCGCGCGCGCAAAAAAGCTGTTTATTGCGCGCATCCCAGACAGCGAAGGAAAAATCGCCCCGCAAGTGCTCAACGCACGGAGTACCCCAGGCAGCATAGGCATGCAGAATAAGTTCAGAGTCCGGAGCATTCGGCCGAACCACGCGACCCGAGCGTTGCAGCTCGCCGATCAATTCAGCCCGGCCGTCCAGTCGCGCGTCCGCGACAATCCAAAACCGCCCCTCCAGACTCGCAGGCTGGCGTTCGCCCAGCGATTCACGCGTGGTCCGCAACATCGCATGACCCAAGCCGATCGAGCCATCCATCCAGCACTCGCGGGAATCGGGGCCACGGTAAGCGACAAAATCCACGAGGGACTGCAACAGCGCCCGCTCCATCGGCGCACCGTTCCGGTGGTAGATGCCAACGATCCCGCTCAATCAGCTTGCCTTTCTATCCGAGTGGCTGGCGATTCGCATGGCGAAGATGGATGGTACATGCCATCTTCTTCGTTCGAAAGAATGGCATCCACATTCCACCTGAGGCTTCGCCACGAAGTGGAACTCTCCCACAACCAGGTTTCGATCTCTAAAAGTTGCTTGGCTGGATCTCCATTGTACTGTCCGTTCTCCCTTGCGGCAACCAGGCGGCGCCTTCGCTTTTGTCTTGCAACTCCGAAACGGTCTAGGCACAGTACCGGAGAATGATTCTGCGTCTCTCCAGCAACGCGCAGCGCGCCGTGGTTCTCGCCGTTTCCCTAGCGGTTGCTTTGATCCTTTCCTACTTCAGCATCAGAAATGCCTTCGCCGCTCATGACGCCGGTCTGCAAACTGCGGAAGGCTATGAGCGCGCCGTGCACCTCGAACCCGCTAACTTCCAAAACTGGTACCTCCTCGGCCGCTATTGGCAGTACAACCTGGAAAACCCCGACGCCACGCGCGCCATACACGCCTACCTTTCCGCTCTTTCGTTCAATCCGGCTTCGTCGGAAACCTGGCTGGATCTTGCCAGTGCTTACGAATCGGAGGGCAATCTCGTTGCAGCGCGTGATGCTTTTCTGCGCGCTAAAAAAGTCTATCCGCTTTCCTCGGGAGTCTCCTGGCGGTACGGCAATTTTCTGTTGCGGCAGGGAGAGCTTGATCCTGCATTCCGCGAAATGCGCCTTGCCGTGGTCGCTGATCCTCGGCGAGCCGCGGAAGCCTTTTCCCGTGCCCTCAGGTCCGGTTCCAGCATCGAAACCACCATCGACCGTGTCTTGCCGCCCATTACCGAGGCTTACCTCGATGTGATTCGGGACCAGACCACCGATGGACATACAGAGAATGCTCTTACAGTATGGAACCGGATGGCTTCCCTTCATCCCCGTATTTCCCTGTCCGATTCTTTCTCTCTTGTCAACGCCTTGAGGGCGGAAAAACACATTAGTGATGCCAGCCGCGTCTGGGATCAGGCCGTCCTTTTCGCGGGCCTGGCAGATTTGCAGAGTCCGCCTGGCTCGGTCTTGTGGGACGGCGGATTCGAATCGAGCATTTCCGGCGGCGGATTTTCCTGGCTTTTTTCGCAGGGAACTCGCGGCGTGCAGGTTGGTATCGATACTCACGAGAAGCGGTCTG
>JBGPIX010000441.1:0-4004 GCA_041485085.1 Candidatus Acidiferrum sp. | reverse complement strand
GGCGAAGATGACGCCGCAGGGGAGTTTGACGTCAACGGGATACTGTCTGGCGCAGACACCATCGGTCGGCGCGGAATATCTAGTGTATGCGCCGAGCGGAGGGACGTTTACGGTGGACCTGACGGCGATGCCGTCTTCCCGGGCGCTGAACGTCGAGTGGTTCGATCCGAGCACGGGCACAGCCTCCCCGGCAGGAGCGGTGGGTGGAGGAGCGACACGAGGCTTCACGGCGCCTTTCAGCGGCGATGCGGTGCTCTATCTGGTAGATTCCGCTGGGCATAACTAACTTATTTTCTATTGATTAGCCACCTGTACGTCTCAGCGGTGCCATGTCCTTTGGTTCACCCTAGTACTGTCCATTAACCTGAACTGAATCAGTCCTCTTGCCCATTCTGGGCAGTTACTCCCACTACACCGAAATTGGACACATGACCAGTAGAAGCAGGGTCGAGCCTCGCCTAGCCTGTGAGGAGCGGGTAACAGCTCTGTGTTCTCGCGAGAGATTGGCGCGCCGCAGCCAGCGAAAACGCGGTTGGACTTGGGAGATCGAGGAGAATCATGAGGGGTTTCCACAGAACACTGGGGATTTCTAGCCGTCCATTTGCAGCAAACATCCTGATCTTGTTTGTAATCGGCGCCTTGCTTTTCAGCAGCGGGTGTTCCGGCTTGGTGAGCGGGAACAATGCTATTGGCAATCCGGGAACTCTGACGATCTCAAACATAACGACTACGAACGCTACCGCGACGGGTGTCGCTGTGAGTTGGCAGACGAACCTCGCCGCCAATTCGCAGTTGGAATACGGGACCACGACGAATTATGGCGCGACTTCGCCTATGGATTCGGCGATGGTCATGAGCCATCAGGAAACGCTCGGCAGTTTGAAGCCTGGCACTCTCTACCATTACCGCGCGCATTCCACCGATGCCGCCAATGGGGCTGCGGTGAGCAGTGACCAGATCTTCACGACGGCAGCCGATACGACGGCGCCGACAGTTTCGATCACCTCGCCAGCGGCCAACGCGACACTCTCGGGCACGGTCAACTTATCTGCGACAGCCAGCGACAACGTGGCTGTGGCGAGCGTGCAGTTCAAGGTGGACAACGCCAACAACGGGACAGCCATCACGGTGGCGCCCTATAGCCTTGCGCTAAACACGACGACTTTGTCCGACGGGAATCATATTTTGACGGCGTTGGCAACGGACACCTCTGGAAACGCGGCCACGAGCGCGGGAGTTGCGGTCAAGGTGAATAACACGACGCCGGGACCCAGCATCACGAGCTTGAATCCGACATCGGGATTAGTGGGCGCGTCGGTGACCATCACGGGTGCGAACTTTGGCGCGACTCAAGGTACAAGCACGGTGAAATTCAACGGGACCACGGCGACGCCAACGAGTTGGAATGCCACGAGCATTGTTACGGCGGTGCCAGCTGGTGCGACTACAGGCACTGTTGTGGTGACGGTTGGCGGTGTGGCTAGCAATGGCGTCAGCTTTACGGTCACGGTTCCGGCGCCGAGCATTACGAGCTTGAATCCGACGTCGGGAGTGGTCGGCACCTCGGTGGCGATCAGCGGTGCGAACTTTGGCGCGACTCAAGGTACAAGCACAGTGAAGTTTAACGGGATCGCGGCGACAGCGACGAGTTGGAGCGCGACGAGTATCGTTGCGGCGGTGCCAGCTGGAGCAACCACAGGAAATGTTGTGGTTACGGTTGGCGGCGCGGCGAGCAATGGCGTGAACTTTACGATCACAGTTCCTGGACCGAGTATCACGAACTTGAATCCGACGTCGGGATTAGTGGGAACGTCGGTGACGATTACTGGCGCGAACTTTGGTGCAACCCAGGGGACAAGCACTGTCAAGTTTAACGGGATCGCGGCGACGCCGACGAACTGGAGTGGGACAAGCATCGTTGTGCCAGTGCCGGCGGGAGCCACGACCGGAAATGTTGTGGCGACGGTTGGGGGAGCGGCGAGCAATGGCGTGAACTTTACGGTCACGGTTCCGGCGCCGAGCATTACGAGCTTGAATCCGACGTCGGGAGTGGTCGGGACCTCGGTGGCGATCAGCGGTGCGAACTTTGGCGCAACTCAGAGCACGAGCACGGTGAAGTTTAACGGGATCGCGGCGACGCCGACGAGTTGGAGTGGGACAAACATCATTGTGCCAGTGCCGGCGGGGGCTACGACCGGCAACGTGGTCGTGACGGTTGGTGGAGCGGCGAGCAACGGCGTGAGTTTCACGGTCACGGCTCCGGGGCCGAGCGTCACAGGATTAAACCCAACGTCCGGCGTTGTTGGAACGTCAGTGACTATCTCAGGTGTGAACTTCGGAGCGACGCAGGGATCGAGCACGGTAACGTTTAACGGAATAGTCGCGACAGCGACAAGCTGGAGCGCGACAAGTATTACGGCCACCGTACCAGCGGGTGCCACGAGCGGAAATGTTCTGGTGACGGTTGGCGGAACGGTGAGCAACGGTGTGACCTTCACGGTCACGGTTCCAGTGCCGAACATCACCAGTTTGAATCCGACGTCAGGATTGGTTGGCGCATCAGTGACAATTGCGGGCGCGAACTTTGGAGCGACGCAGGGAACGAGCACGGTCAAGTTCAACGGAACGATGGCAACGCCCACGAGTTGGAGCCCCACGAGCATTGTTGTGCTGGTGCCAGCGGGCGTAACGTCCGGTAACGTGGTCGTGACGGTAAGTGGAGTGGCGAGCAACGGCGTCAGCTTCACAGTCACCGCTCCGGCGCCGAGTATTGCGAGTTTGAATCCGACGTCAGGCTTGGTCGGCACATCCGTGACAATCAGCGGAGCCAACTTCGGAGCGACGCAGGGAACGAGCATGGTGAAATTCAACGGCACGACGGCGACGGCGACGAGCTGGAGCGTGACGAGCATTACGGCAACCGTGCCTACTGGAGCGACGACGGGAAATGTTGTGGTGACCATCGGTGGGGTGGCGAGCAACGGGGTCAGCTTTACGGTCACGCCGGACACGACGGCACCGGTGGTAACGATTACTGCGCCGGCGAACAATGCCACAGTCTCAGGGACGACGACGGTATCGGCGACAGCGACGGATATCGACAGCCCGGTGTCTTTTGTGCAATTCCTGGTGGATGGAAACAACTCTGGTGGGCCATTGACGTCTACCCCTTATTCCATCTCTCTGGACACGACAACGCTGAGCAATGGCGCGCACACCTTGACGGCCGTGGCACAAGACCCGGCCGGTAACAAGGGAACGAGTGCCGCGGTTACGATCACGGTTTCCAATTCTGCGGGGACGGGAGCGACGGGACCGTTGCGGCCGTTGGCCGGGAACGCGCACTATTTCACGGACGGGAGCGGGAAAGCGATTTTGCTGACAGGTTCACAAACCTGGGATACCTTCCAGGATTTGGACCAGAGCAGTTCGCCGGCGGCGTTTGATTTCACGGCCTATGTGAGCTTTTTGAAATCGCATGGGCAAAATATCACGATTCTATGGAGGAAGGATCTGCCCACCTATTGCGGATGGGGAGCTGGGGGAACATGGCATGTGAAACAATTCCCGTGGAAGCGCACGGGGGGAAGCAGCGGGAACCAAGTGGCCTCGGACGGGCTGCCGGCCTTTGATTTGACGCAGCTGGATCAAACGTACTTCGATCGCCTGCGGGCCAGGGTAATACAACTCCAGCAGAACGGGGTCTATGCCGTCGTGGAACTATTTGACGGGCTGGGGCTGTCGAGTAACCGCTGTTCGAACGATGGGTATCCGTTCACGGGAGGGAACAATGTGAACGGAGTGGACGATGGAGGGGGAACAAACTCCATGACCATGGGGAGTCCCAACAGCATAACGAATTATCAGGATGCATTCGTACAAAAGGTGATCGACACGGTGAACGATCAGCCGAACGTGTTGTGGGAACCATCGGAAGAAGCTCCGGACAACTCGACGTGGTGGCAGGGGCACATGATCTCCTTGATTCGCAACTACGAAGCAGG
>JBGPIX010000440.1:0-4024 GCA_041485085.1 Candidatus Acidiferrum sp. | reverse complement strand
CGCGGAGACCATTGGAATAGAGAGTGTCGGCGGAAGGAGCGCCGGGGGGAATTGCGGAGGTGTTCGAGGAAGAAGCGGCTCCCGTGGGCTTCACAGGGAGCAAAGAAGAGGTGGGCGTGGCGGTGCCGGTGGCAGGAGCGGCGCCGCTGGAGATTTTGGCATCCAGGCTTTGCACGGAATTTTGGAGATCGACGAGTTGCTGGTTCAGCTTGCCGAGGCGGGACTTGATTTCCTCGAGATTGTCGGAGAGGCCTTGGACCTGCGTGGACATGGTGTCAAGGCGTGCGCCGGAATTGGCTTGAACGTCCTGGACGGATTTTTGGAGCGAGCCCATGGTGGCGGAGAGTTTGTTGACGTTGTCGTTGGATTGCTCGACGAGCGTCTTCATAACGGTGTGGTCCTGGGTCATCTGCGTGGACATATCCTTCTGTCCCTGAAGCAGGGAGGTGACGTCGCGCTGAAGCTCGATGAGCTCGCGGGCGACGGCTTCGGCGGGACGGGGGCCGACCAGGCTTCCAGCGAGGGCGCCAACGAAAATGGCGGCGCTAAAAATGGCGATGTGGCGAATACGCATGAAACAATCCTCCTAAGGGATTCCGAACGACTGCAAACGGATGATAACCGCAGAGCAGCCGGCAAAAGTCACACGAGCCGGGGAACCGCTCTCACTCTAATAAGATAGCCGCGAGGTGGCAAGGGTTTGCCGGGCCTCGCGGCTGGTTTGGTCACTAAACGGTCATCGCAGCGAACAGATGAAGCTGCTTAGTTGGCCTTGACGAAATGGCCGCGGCGATTCTGCTGCCAGCAGGCTTCGTTGCTCTCCATGCAGAAGGGCTTCTCCTTGCCGAAGCTGGTGGTGGCAATGCGATCGGCGGAAACGCCCAGAGAAACGATGTACTGCTTTACGGCGTCGGCGCGGCGAACGCCGAGACCCAAGTTGTATTCCGTGGAACCGCGCTCGTCGCAGTGGCCTTCGATGGTGACTTTGAACCGCGGATAGTTCTTGAGGAAATCGGCGGTCTTCGAAAGCGCGGCGCGAGCATCGGGACGAATGTCGGCCTTGTCGTAATCGAAATAAGCATCACGGACTTCTCTTAAGAAGAGTTCGTCATCCGTGGGCCCTGCCGGCGGAGGCGGTGGTGGCGGAGGGGCATTTACCGTGACGCTGGCGGTGGCGCTGACGGAGCCGCCGGGGCCGGTGGCGGTGATGGTGTAGGCCGTCGTGTCGGAGGGCGTCACTTTAGTCGAGCCCTGCGCAGTGACGGCGCCAACTCCCGGATCGATAGAGAGCTGCGTGGCATCGGTGGAGTTCCAGCTCAGCGTAGCAGAGCCACCCTTGTCGACGGAAGTTGGGCTAGCCTGCAGCGTTACTGTAGGACGTGCGGGAGCGGGCGCTGGTGCCGGAGTTTCCGGCGCTTTAGCCACGGGTTTCTTGCCGCAACCGGAGACAAATACAGCGGCGGCCAAGGCCACGATCAAGCCGGCGCGATAGAGCGAGCGTGAAGCCAATTTCATGCGAATCCTCCTCAGTGAAGTTCCCGTGTTCGTCCCGCTAGAGTCATTATCGTAACACCAGTGGGCTGGGTCCGGGTAATATCTCGTACTACGATATATTATATATCGTGCCGGGACGCGGCAGCAATTTCAAGAACGGCCCGACACGGCGAGGCAGCAACAACTGAAATACAGGGCATCTATCTGTGAGATGTCCGGCTGCCTCTTTCGGTTCCAAAAAAAAATTCATCGGGTTGACCAATTGGGCGATTCGTTGTGGCCAGAGGTCGTCAACTGGTGCGGCTGCGAGCCATCGGCCAGCATGGTCCAGATTTGCCGGGTGCCGCCGCGAGTGGATTCAAAAACGAGATGGCGGCCATCGGGCGCCCAACTGGGGCGCTCGTTGCGGCCCTGGTCGCGGGTCAACTCTACAAGCTGTCGAGTGGCGGCGTCCATAATATAGAGGTCGTAGTTGTCATTGGGGCGGCGCCAACTGAAGGCCAGCAACTGGCCATTGGGGGCCCACGCTGGATCGATGACGTAGCCTTTGTCGGGGAGGTCCAGTTTGGTGGCGCTGGTGCCGTCGGAATTCATCAGGTAGAGCTGGGGAGTGCCACCGCGATCGCTGACGAAGGCGACGGTCTGCCCAGTCTTCGGATTCCAACTGGGGGACATGCTGGCGCCGTTGGCGTTAGTCAGACGCTTGGGGCGGCCGCCGTTGATGTCAGAGACGTACAGTTCGGGGTTTCCCTGCATCGATGATGAAAAAATGATCTGTGAGCCGTCCGGAGACCATGCGGGAGTGATATTCGTGCCGCGGAAGCGGGGGAAGGAGACAAGTTTGCCGGTGTCGAGGGAGAACATGCAGATCTGCGCGCTGGTGACGCCGCCGGAGGGTGCGAAACAGGTGAAAGCAATGCGCGAAGCGTCGGGAGACCAGCGCGGCGTGAGAGAAATCGATTTCAAGGAAGTGAGCTGGCGCTGATTGGAGCCGTCGTAGTCCATTACCCAGATTTCTTTGGAGCCGCCGCGTGAGCTGACATAGGCTATCTGGGTTGAGGCTACACCGGGGAGGCCGCCGGAGAGCTTGCCAATGATTTCGTCGGCAAATTGATGGGCGAATTTGCGGACTTGGAGATCTGTAGGAGCACCGCGATAAACTTTTCCGACGACGGCTTGCGAAGCTGGATTGCGAACGTCGTAGAGCCAGGCTTCGATGGCGACTTCGGCGGCGGATTCGGTGACGTTACCGAAGCCGAGATAACTGGCGTTGGTTGGAGGATCGATCCAGATGGCGGGTTTTAGCTCGGCGGGGATGCTGGGTGCTTGAGGCGGATAAAAGCTGGGGCTGGGGACTTCCAGAATGCCGGAGAATTGGAGATCCTCTCGGACGACTTGGGTGAACAGGGAAGAATGAGATTTGGCGGAGTCGGCGCGGGGGCTGAAGTCGGCGACAGCGATGCGAGGCTTGGCCTCGCCGAGTCCCGTTCCGGTTCGGAACCAGTCCTGGGCATCGGCAGAGCGTGCTCCGAACAGGATGGCTGCGGCGAGAAACAGGCTCTGTGCACATCTTCCGAGATTCAACACTTGCACCCCCAGAAATAGGAAACGCGTCGTTCTCAAACGGGAGCCTAACTACTGCTCCAGCGCGAGATCAAAGTCAAAGGTAACGTCCACATAGGAACCTATATAGTCGTTGGGCAGCCGGTTCAGCGAGCCGAGACTCAATAATGCCCGCTGGGCGGAATAGTCCATCGACTGATTGCCGCTGGTTTGGAACAATCGTATGTTCGTGACGCTTCCGTCAGCATTAATTCTGAATGTCATTACGGTATGGGCGCGGTGGGCAGCCCGCACAGCAGGCTCAATGGTGGATTGATCCCAGGCCTTGCGAATCCGGGCACGGACGCCGTCCACATACCAGGGATAACGACCGCCAAAGTCTCCTCCGCCTTGACCTTGAGTTGCTACACCTGAAGAAGCCCCGGGATTCGGTGAATAGCCCGTCGGAAGGTCGGGATTGCCACCTTTACCGTAGGGAACTGCGTTGTCGGGGGTAGGAGTCTTGTTTTCAAGAGTTCTGGACGGTCGTGAAGGAGGCAAAGGTTTTTCTTTCGTGAATTTCGGGATTTTCGTGGCATCGGTTTTCGGTTCGGGAGGCTTCGGAGGCTCTTCCTTATGCAAACCCTTCGTTGGATCGACGGCTTTGCTTTCAGTAACGACAGACTCTTTAGGCATGGGAATGCCGGCGGTACTGACCAGGTTCACTTTTGTCCCGCCTAAGTTGCCGCCGACTCCGCCCCAGGAGTTGCCGCGACGTTCGAGAAAAGAAGCGCTCAGCACGGCCACCGAAAACAGGACATGAAACACGATGGAGTAGATGAGGTAGCTTCGAAGTTTGAGATCGTCCGGGTTGGCAACTGCGGTAGTCATTGCTATTGCGTCCGTGCACGCTCGGTGAGGGGTTCGGTGACAATGCTGATGTTGTTGATGCCGGATTGGCGCAACGCATCGATGACGGCGGCAAATG